>JAJYXY010000243.1 GCA_021801465.1 Pseudomonadota bacterium | reverse complement strand
ACGGAATCACTGAGCACGATGATCTGCCCGCCGCGCGCCGCCGCTTCCTGAAGGTTGGATGCGGTTTTTTCGAAGAGCGGCCCCGATGGCGCGATCGCGATCACCGGCACGGATTTGTCGATGAGCGCGATGGGCCCGTGTTTCATTTCCCCGGCAGCATAGCCCTCGGCGTGGATATAGCTGATTTCCTTGAGTTTCAGCGCGCCTTCGAGGGCGATCGGGTAACAGGCGCCGCGGCCGAGATAGAGCACGTCGCGGGCTTCGGCGATGCGCGCGGCGAGGCGCTGGATGGACTCATGGGTGTCGAGAATCTCGGCGGCGCGGCCTGGGACTTCGAGCAGGGCGGTGGTCAGCGCCTGCTCCTGCTGGCGATCGAGGGTGCCGCGGGCGCGCGCCAGCGCCAGCGTGAAACAGGCGAGGACGCAAAGCTGGGCGGTGAACGCTTTGGTGCTGGCAACACCGATTTCCGGCCCGGCGACGGTCTCGAACACCGCATCGGCATCGCGCGCCATGCTGCTTTCGGGCACGTTCACCACGGCGGCGATGTGTTGCTGCGCCGCTTTCATGTAACGCAACGCCGCGAGGGTATCGGCGGTCTCGCCGGACTGGCTGACCAGAAGGCCGAGCCCGCCGGGGGCGAGCGGCGGCGCGCGATAGCGGAATTCGCTCGCGACATCGGCCTCGGTCGGCAGACGGGCGATGCTTTCGAGCCAATAGCGCCCGACCAGCCCGGCATAAAAAGCCGAGCCGCAGGCGCTGACCACGGCGCGCGGGAGGGCGGCGAGATCGAAGGGGAGCTTGGGCAGCACCGCCTGGCGGGTGCCGGGGTCGATCATCTGATGCAGCGTGTCGCCGATCACCGCCGGATGCTCGTGCAGCTCCTTTTCCATGAAATGGCGGAACTCGCCCTTGCCGATCGCCGCGCCCGAAAGCGCGGTCAGCTTGACCTCGCGCACCACCGCCTCGCCGGCGGCATCGAAGAAGAGGGCGCCCTCGCGCGTCACCACCGTCCAATCGCCATCACGGAGATAGGCGATGCGGCGGGTGAAGGGCGCGAGCGCCAAGGCATCCGAGCCGACATACATCTCCGCCGTGCCGAAGCCGACGGCGAGCGGTGCGCCGTGCTGGGCGGCGATGATCAGGTCGGGATGGCCGGCGAAGATCATCGCCAGGGCATAGGCGCCCTGGAGGCGGCGGAGGCTGGCACTCGCGGCGGCGATCGGCGTCATGCCCTGGCGGAGATGAAGATCGACGAGTTGCGCCACGGTTTCGGTATCGGTCTCGGTCTCGAACACTTGGCCCTCGGCCTCGAGTTCGGCGCGCAGCTCGGCATGGTTCTCGATGATGCCGTTATGGACCAGGACGACGCGCTCGGTGCCGTGCGGATGGGCATTGGCCTCGGTCGGCGCGCCATGGGTCGCCCAGCGGGTATGGCCGATGCCGACGCTGCCGGGAAGCGGCGACGCCGCGAGCGCCGCGGCGAGATTGGCGAGCTTGCCCTCGGCGCGGCGGCGCTGGATCACGCCCTCGACCAGGGTCGCGATGCCGGCGCTATCATAGCCGCGATAAGCGAGGCGCTGGAGCGCTTCGAGCAGCAGCGGCGCCGCAGCACCACTCCCGATCACGCCGACGATGCCACACATCAGCCTTGCTCCTTACTGCGCTTTTGCGCTTGTGCCCGCTCACGCAATTGCCGCGCCCGCCCCGGCTTCGTGACCTGCCGCCCGCGCGCGATCGCCAGCGCCTCGGGAGCGACATCCTCGGTGATGACACTGCCGGCGGCGGTGATGGCGCCGGCGCCGACGCTGACCGGCGCGACCAGCGCGGTATCGGAGCCGATGAAGGCGCCAGCGCCGATCACCGTCCGGTATTTGTTGGTGCCGTCGTAATTGCAGGTGATGGTGCCAGCGCCGATATTGGCCCCGGCGCCGATTTCGGCATCCCCGAGATAGGTGAGATGATTGGCCTTGGCGCCAGGGCCGAGATGGGCGGCTTTGAGTTCGACGAAATTGCCGACATGGGCGCCGGCGGCGATCACCGTGCCGGGGCGGAGGCGCGCGAACGGGCCGATGATCGCCTCTTCCCCCACCGTGCAGCCCTCGAGATGGGAAAAAGCGCGGATTTCGGCGCCGGCGGCAACGCGCACGCCGGGGCCGAAGACGACGTTCGGGCCGAGCGTCACATCAGGCGCGAGTTCGGTATCGGCGGCGAGAAACACGGTCTCGGGTGCGACCATCGTCACCCCCGCCGCCATCGCCGCGGCGCGAAGCCGCGCCTGCAGCGTCGCCTCGGCGCTCGCGAGTTCGGCGCGGGAATTGATGCCGCGGCATTCCGCTTCGGGCGCCTCGATCGCGGCGACAGCCGCACCCTCGGCGACGGCACGGCCGACGATATCGGTGAGATAGAGTTCCCCCTTGGCGTTGTCTGGGGTCAGCGTCTCGAGCCAGCGCCGGAGATCGCCGGCATCGGCGGCGAAAACCCCGGCATTGCACAGCGTCTCGGCGCGCTCGGCCTCATTGGCGTCGGCCCATTCGACGATCTTTTGCACATAGCCGTCGGCGGTGATCACCCGGCCGTAATGGCCAGGATCGGCCGGCCGCATGGCGAGCAGCGCCAGCGCCGCGTCGCCGGCGCGCCGGCGGGCGAGGAGGCGCGCCAGCGTCGCGCCCTCGATCAGCGGGTTATCGGCGTAGAGCACCGCGACCTCACCCTCGCCGAAAACGGGGGCTGCCATCAGCGCGGCATGGCCGGTGCCGCGGCGCTCTTCCTGGATCACCACCTTGTGCGGCGCGGCAAGGCGGGCGAGCGCCTCCATCTCCGGGCCGATGACGACGATGACGCGGGAAAACACCGTCTCGCAGGTGGCGATGAGATGGGCGAGCATCGGCCGCCCGGCAAGCGGATGCAGCGCCTTCGGCCGCGCCGATTTCATGCGGGTGCCGAGGCCGGCGGCGAGAATGACGGCGGTTGCGCTCATCGGGCGATCAGCTAGCCTTTTCGCCGATACCGTGTCAAAGCCCAAACCATCAATCAATTTTACGGAGTTTTACCGACCATGCCGAGCTTGGCGCCGACCCTGGTCATCGATCTCGACGGCACGCTGGTCGATTCGCTGCCGGCGATCGCGCGCGCCCTCAACGGCGTGCTAGCCGCGCGCGGCTTTGCCCCGCTCGCCCCCGCCGCCATCGCCCGCCTGGTCGGCGATGGCGTCGCCGTCCTGCTCCGCCGCGCCTTCGCCCTTTACGGCGCCGAGGCCGATGACGCGGCGCTTGCCGCCTTTCGCGCCGATTACGACGCGGACCCGATCACCGGCTGCGCCCCTTATCCCGGCGCCGTGACGACGCTCGCGGCGCTGGCCGAGGCCGGCTGGCGCTTCGCGCT
Source organism: Pseudomonadota bacterium (assembly GCA_021801465.1). Taxonomy (GTDB): domain Bacteria; phylum Pseudomonadota; class Alphaproteobacteria; order Acetobacterales; family Acetobacteraceae; genus Acidibrevibacterium. Next base: position 16 of record JAJYXY010000243.1, on the reverse strand, counting down.
CTGCACCAACAAGCCG
>JAJYXY010000215.1 GCA_021801465.1 Pseudomonadota bacterium | reverse complement strand
GAAATGCACCATGATGTAGTCGTCAGCGCCGAGGGCATCGTGATCGCCGGCGGTGAAGGCGGGCGCGTAGCGCTTGATCAGCCCGTCATAGGGGGGGAGGGCTTCGAGCGCGGCCTGGATCGCCGGCCCCTCGGTCGATCCCGCTTTGGCAATGGCGAGCGCCAGAAGATGCATCGCATCGTAGGCATCGGCAGTACCGACCGGGGCGATAATATCCTCCGGCCCCTTGATCGCGGGATATTTCTTTTCGAGTTCGGCCAGCACCGCCTCGCCCTTAGGGCTCGCTTTGAAAAAACTGTAGGTTTGGACGAAAGCAACCTTGGTCGCCGATGGCCCGGCGAGTTCGGGGAACCGGCCGCCGGAAATCCCCCAATGCGAAATCACCGGAACGGTCCAGCCCATGCGGTCGAGCGAGCGGATCACTTCGGCCGCCGGCGCCGCGTTGCCGACCAGGATGATGGCGTCCGCGCCCGCTGCTTTAAGGCGCGTGAGTTGCGCGGTCATATCGGTATCGCCGGTCTCGAAACTCTCGGCGCCGGCGAGCGACACGTTGGCCGCTTTGGCGGCGGCCTCGAGCCCGGCATGGTTTGACTCCCCCCAAGGGTTGTCGATCAGCATGAGCCCGGGATGCTGCGCATGGGTGATGCTGACGGCGTAGCGGAGCAGCCGTTGGTCGACCAGGGCGTCGACGGCGGAGACCCGAAAGACGTAATTGGGGCTGGCGCCGTTATGCGTAATGCCGGTGCCCGCCGCCCAGACGCCGAGAAACGGCACCTTCTCCTTGTTCGCGACCGGCACGAGGGCGATCGAGACCGGGGTATCGATGCCACCGAAAAAGGCAACGACATGCTCGCGGGAGATCAATTCGCGGGCGGCGGCGATTCCCTTGCCGGGGTTCGATTCATCATCGCGCCGCACCAGCACCACAGGACGCCCGAGGACGCCGCCTGCCTGGTTGATCTCGTCGATCGCGACCGCGAGCCCGCGCGTGATCGCCTCCCCCGAAACCGCCGACTGACCCGAGAGTGCCGCGACCAGGCCAACCGGGATCGGCGCCGGCTCGGCCGCCGCGACGATATGCGGGGCAAACAGGCAGGCGGCCATGGCGAGAGCGCGAGAGATGTTATGTGTGGTGTGGCGCAAGGATTTTGGGAGGGGCATGGTGTTGGTCGATTCCCATTTTGTGACAGACGGGCGGTGCGCAGAAAGCCGCATGGACGCCTTTGCCAAGCAAAATTGAGGCCAACAATTAAAGCTTTGGGCGGTAGCAGGGATCGACGTCAACACGTGTCGGTTGAACAACCTGTTCGGCTGGCGGGCTTGCGGCGAAAATCGGCGGTGATGGGCGGACGACACACATCACCTTCAAGAACGGCACGCTTTTTGCTGATGGGATGAGGCCTCTGAAGAGCTTCACCCATGTCGGCAGGAGACGCCATGACATTCCCCACCGCTCGGTCACAACGCAAAATCCCATTCGCGACACTGACACTCATTGGTACATTTTGCTTGCTTGCCGCACTGGCGGCGCCGCGGGCGCGAGCCGCCGGGCTTGGCGACAATGCCGCCTGCCAAGCGTTGCAGGCGAAATACCCGATGGTCAAAGGCAAGACATTGGTCGATGCGCTGAACCCGCACACGCCGGGTTATGAGGCGCTCGATCCCAACGATCCGAGCCATTATATCGGCTTCGATGTCGATCTTGCCGAAGCGATCGGCGAATGTCTCGGCTTTAAGCTGACCTACAAACCAGTGACGTTCGCAGCACTTTTGACGACATTGCAGAGCGGCCAGGCTGATATCGTGATTTCCGACATCTACGCCACCAGCGAACGCGCCAAAGCAGCCGATTTCATCACCTATTCCAAAGTGTTTGATGGTGTCCTGGTGGTCAAAGGCAATCCCAAGCACATCACCGGCATCAACGAGTCGCTCTGTGGCGATACCGCCGCTGAAAACACCGGTTTCGTCGAAGTGCCGCTGGTGCAAAACCTTGCGCCGGTCTGCAAATCCGCCGGCAAGCCGGAACCGAGCCTCCAGCTCTATGACAATAACGCCGATTGTATTCAGGCAATCCTCGCCGGGCGAGCCGACACCTACATCAACGACGTGAACACCGTTGATCAGGCGGTCAAAGCCTATCCCGACAAGCTCAGCAAGGCGGTTGCCGTCACGCTCCCCTATTCGATCGGGATCGCGGTGCCGAAAACCAAGCCGGAATTCCGTGAAGCGGTCATGGCGGCGCTGATCGAGGTGCAGAAGGCGGGGGTGGAAACCGCTTTGCTCAATAAATGGGCGCTCGATGCCGGTTCCATGGAAGAACCCAAGCTGCTGACGCAGTGATGGGGCTGTTTTTTCACTATCTCAGCCTGCCTTATCTGCTTTGGGGCATTGGCTTCACGCTCGAAGTCACTGCGCTCGGGCTGGTGGGCGGGTTGGCGATCGGGCTGCTTCTGGCCGGCATGCAATTGGGGCGCGTGCCGGCCCTCGCCGCCCTGGCGCGCGGCTACACGGTGATCTTCCGTGGCACGCCGCTGGTTCTGCAACTCGTCTTCGCCTATGACGCGCTGCCGCATATCGGCCTCACGCTCAGCGCGGTCGCGGCCGCCTCTCTCGCGCTCGCGGCGAACGAAGCGCCATTCATCGCCGAAATCCTCCGCGCCGGCGTGATCGGCGTCGATGCCGGCCAAATCCTCGCCGGGCAAGCGCTCGGCATGACGCCGCGCGTTCTGATGCGCCGGGTGATCGCGCCGCAGGCAATTCGCATGATCGTCCCGGCACTCGGCAACGAGACCGTCTCGGCGCTCAAGAATTCCTCGCTCGCCTCGGTCATCGCGGTGCCAGAGCTGACCTTGCGCAGCACCCAGCTCGCCTCGTCGACCTTTGATTTTTTTTCGATCTTTTTTGCCTCGGGGCTGATCTACCTGGCTCTGACCGGTGCGATCAGCCTCATGCAGTTGGGCGTTGAGGAAGCCCTTGATCTCGATCGCCGGGCACAGCGCAAACGCGTCTCATGGCTGCGCCGGCGCGCGCCTCCCGTCATGCCCGTCGCGCCACCGGCGGCACACGCGGCCGCGACCCCGCGCGCCGCGCCCCTTCCATCCGCACGCCGCGTGCCGCGCGCCGCGACATCGGCGCAGGGCGATGCCGTCGTCGAGGTCCGGAATCTGCACAAGCGCTACGGCGATCAGATCGTGCTCGATCATATCGATCTGACGGTTCGCACAGGCGAGGTGGTGGCGCTGCTCGGGCGCAGCGGATCCGGTAAAAGCACGCTGCTCCGCTGCATCAACCATCTGGAGGAATGGGACGCCGGCATCATCCGCGTCGGCGGCCGCCGGCTCGGCCATGGCGAGGATGGGCGCAAGCTCTCTTCGCGTGCGATCGCGCGTGAGCGGGC
>JAJYXY010000044.1 GCA_021801465.1 Pseudomonadota bacterium | reverse complement strand
TCGCGCCGAGGTGCTCGCCCGCCTGGATGGGCTGCTGCGGGCCGGGAAAGAGGCGATGGCCGGGCGCACCCTCGCCTATGGCCGCGCCTGCTATGCCTGGGCAGAGAAGCGCGGGATGGTCGCGGAAAACCCCTTCGCTGGTCTCCCCGTGCCGGCCGGCAACGCCGCCCGCGATCGCGTGCTCGATGACGCCGAGATCGCCGCGCTGTGGGCTGCTGCCGACCGCGAGGGCTGGCCGTTCGGCCCCTTCGCCAAGGTGCTATTGCTCACCCTGCAACGCCGCGACGAGGTTGCCGGGATGCGCTGGGCCGAGATTTCCCCCGATGGCACCACCTGGACCATCCCCGGCGCGCGCATGAAGAAGGGTAAGGCGCATGTCGTTCATCTCGCCGAGCCCGTCCGCGCCATCCTCGCCGGCCTGCCACGGTTTGAGGGCAGCGCCTATGTGTTCACCACCACCGGGCGCACCCCGATCAGCGGCTTGAGCAAGGCCAAGGCGCGGCTCGATACCGTCTCGGGCGTCACCGGCTGGCGCTATCACGATTTCCGCCGCTCGGGCGTCTCATGGCTCGCCGGCGCCGGCGTCAACCCGCTGGTTGCCGACCTGTTGCTCGCGCACAAGCCCTCGACCCTGCACGGCGCCGCCGCCGTCTATCAGCGCGCCGAGATGCTGCCCGAGCGCGCCCGCGCCCTCGACGCCTGGGCCGCGCATGTCATCGCCCTCGCCGCCGGCAAGGCCGAGCCGGCAAACGTGGTGGCGTTGCGCGCGTGATCGATCTTGCTAACATTGCGGCTTAGCCGTATTTAGTCGCATGGAGATCGAGTTTGACGACGCGAAGGATGACGCGAACCGCGCCAAGCATGGCCTGCCGCTCGCCCTTGGCGCCGTGGTGCTCGAAAACCTGATCGGCGAGGTGATGGACGATCGGCGGGACTATGGCGAGGTGCGCGTCAACGCCTTCGGGCTGATCGCCGGCCGCCTTTATGCCTGCACATACACGAAACGCGGCTCGGTCTTTCGGATCATCTCGCTTCGCAAGGCCAGCCGCCAGGAGCAAAGACTATGGCAACCGTGAAAGTCACCCCTGCGATGGTCGCCAAGGCCATGCGCGAAACCGACTGGCAGGCGCAAGACGCCAAGACGGATGCGGACATTGCCGCCGAGGTGGCAAGCAACCCTGACGCAGCGCCGATCCTCGATGAGCCGGCAACCGTGAGCGCGCTCGCGAAACTGATCCGCCACCGCCTCGGGCTTTCGCAAATAGAGTTTGCCGCGCGATTCCGCGTGCCGGTTGGCACCCTCCGCGATTGGGAGCAAGGCCGCAAGAAACCCGACGCGCCGGCACTCGCTTATCTCCGCGTCATCGCCCGCGAGCCCGAGGCCGTGATGCGCGCCCTCGCGGCCTGAACGAAACGGCCGGGAAGCGCCGCCAGCGCCGCCCGGCCTTGCCCCGACATGAGGTCGCCATGCCGAAGCGTTCGAAGCCTATCACGCCCGGCGAGGTTTCGGAACCGAGCTATCCCGCGTTGATTTCAGAACTGCCGGACGGGCGTCATCGCGGCACCGTCCCCGACCTGCCCGGCTGCGAGGCCGAGGGCCCTGACTACGCGACCACGCTCACCCGCCTGGGTGAAGCGAAGCGCGCTTGGATCACCGCCGCTCGCGCTGACGGGCGCGCTTTGCCGCCGCCTTTGTCCGCCCCAGAGGCCCAGCGAGGGGCGGCTCTACATGCACCCTTTGCCGTGCTCGACGCGGCGGATTTTCGCGCAACGGCGAACCCGGTTTTCGCATTTCGTGCGCTGGCCGCGACGCTGCTTGCGTATCCTGAAATCCCTCTCGATGCCAATGTGAAAGCATATTTCATCAACGCGGCCGCCTTGCTCGAACTCCATCCGCAACAGCTTGTGAAGGCCGACGCGAGAGACATTATCGCGAATTTGGCCGCGCGGCTGGGCCTCGCGAGCAAAGGCGCGAACGCGACCAAGACGGCGCGATCTCTCGAAGCCGACCGTTGGCTCGCGATGAAAATCGCGGCTCGGGCCTGGGCCGAGGGGAAATCAAAAGCCCGCGTCATCGATGAGATCGCAGAAAACGAAATTGCGCGGGCAGAACATAAAGAAAGCCGCGCGCGCACGCTGCATCGCAAAGCAGCGCGCGGAAGACGGGACTGACACAACCTCGGCTGAGGTTTTGTCATAGAATCGAACGCCAGGGGCTGCCAAAGTCGCGCTCATCACGCGATGAGGTGCCAAATGATCGTCTCTGAAAAAGACGCCGCGCAGCGAATCGGGCTTTCGGCGCGCACACTGCAACGCGATCGAAGCGAAGGCGGCCTTGGCTTGCCATTCGTTCGCCTCGGGCTTCGGCGCGTCGGTTACGATACAGACGCGATCGACCGTTGGCTCGCAAGCCGCGTCCGGCGCTCGATCGCCGAAGAACGCGCCCGGGACCGCAACGATGCTTGACGCCTGCGAGCGTGGCGATTGCGGCTGGGGCGACGGGCCAGGGGGCGGAACATTCGGCATCGCCGAAGCCCTGCGATGCGCGCAAAACCTTGCCCGGCACCGCCGATTTTCGGTTCTACCGGTGCGCGCGGATAAACGCCCGGCTTGCGCTAGCGGCTTCAAGGCCGCCGCGAAAGACGCTGGTGCCATCGCGGAACTTTGGCGCCGCTATCCGGCCCCTCTGGTCGGAATCGCGACCGGCGAGGCGTCCGATCTCGCGGCGCTCGACGTCGATCTAAAGCATCCCGAGGCCGTCCGCTGGTGGCGAAAGAAAGAAAGTCGCCTGCCTGAAACACGCGCTTATCGCACTCGCGGCGGCGGCGTGCACCTCCATTTCCGCCACGCGCCGGGCGTGCGCTGCGCAACCGGCCGGCCGGTGCCGGGCGTCGATGTTCGCGGCGAGGGCGGTTACATAATTCATTGGTTTTCAGCGGGTTACGAGTCTCTCGACCACGCCCCGCGCGCCGATTGGCCGGCGTGGCTGAGCGCCGAAATATGGCCGCCGCGCCCGTCCGCCCCGCCGATTCGCCCCGGCACCGCCGCCGCGAGCGAGGCCGGGATTGCCGCAATCGTCGCGAAAGTCGCAGGTGCAAGCGAGGGAAATCGAAACTCAATTTTATTCTGGGCCGCGAAACGCCTCGCCGAAAAGCGCATTCACGCGCGCGAGATCGAAAGCATGTTGCTGCCCGCAGCACTTTCCGCAGGCCTCGCCGAACTTGAAGCGCGGCGCACGGTTGCCAGCGCGGTGCGCCGGTGATGGACGCGCGCGCCGATTGGCTCGGCCCGGAGCCGCCCGAGCCCGAGGCCGAGGAAGCTGACAGCGAAACGAAGCCTCTCGCGATCATCGACCCGACCAGCCTTGCCGGCGTGCCGGTGCCCGATAGGCGATGGATTGTCGATG
>JAJYXY010000018.1 GCA_021801465.1 Pseudomonadota bacterium | reverse complement strand
GATGAAAGCATAGGCATAGCTATCGATGGTGACGTTGAGCACCGCGCCGCCATGCGCCTCGCTATACGGGCTGAGATCGGTGCCGCCGCCGGCGAGCCCGAGGCGAAGCGGGACGCGCGCGCGCACCGTGGCGCCGGGGGCGGGTTGCGAGGTCGCGAGCATGGTCAAAACTCCGCCATTTGGGTGTGAGGGGTGAGATGGGGGGCAAGGAAGGCGAAAAGATCGCCGCCCGGAAACAAAAGCCCGCGCACGCCCGCCGCCGCGGCCGCCGCGAGATCGCTTTCCTTGTCGCCGACGAGAAGCGCCCGGGCGGGATCGACCTCCCAGGCGCGCATCAGATCGAGGATCATCCCCGGCCCGGGCTTGCGCCAGTCGCTTTCGCGGCGATAGGCGGCAACAGACCCCTCCGGGTGGGTCGGGCAAAAGCGGATATCGTCGATCGTGCCGCCGGCGCGCCGCACTTCGGCGACCATCCAGGCGTGCAGATCAGTGACCGCCGCCTCGTCATAGAATCCGCGCGCAACGCCGGCCTGATTGGTGACGACGAAAACGTGCAAGCCAGCCTCGGTCGCCGCCCGGATCGCCGCCTTCGCGCCCGGCATCCATTCGAACCGCGCGCGCGTGCCGACATAGCCGTGATCGACATTGATCACCCCGTCGCGGTCGAGAAAGAGGGCAGGGCGGTGCAATTGGCGCGGGATTTCGGCGGCGGCGCGGGCGAGATCGGCGGGGATGCCGATATCGCGGAAATAGCCGCTCGCGACCATCCCGCGCACCGCGCCGCGCGCCGCGAGCGCTGGCAGCACGTCGCGCTCCAGCGAACAACGCGGCGCGAGATGCGCAACGATCTCGCGTGACATCAGATAGAGGCCGGCATTGATCAGCCCCGGACCCGCCTGCGCCGGCCGCTCGGCGAAGGCGGTGACGCGCTCGCCTTCCAAGGTGACGACGCCATAGCGGCTGGCATCGGGGATGGCGCGCAGCACCATGCGCGCGAGCCCCGCCGGCGGCGCGCCGAGCAGGGGGGCGAGGTTGCAGTCGAACAAAGAATCGCCGTTGCACAGCAGAAACCGCGGCGCCAGCAGGTCGCGCGCGTGAAACACCGCGCCGCCGGTGCCGGCGCGCTCGGGCTCTTCCGAGACCGTGATGCCGACCGCGGCGGGAAGGGTGCGGCGGATCGCCGGGATGGCGTCGCGCAGCCGCTCGGCGAGATGGCCGGCGAGGAGAACGAAATCATCGATGCCGAAGCGGATCATCTCGCGCATCAGCCAGGCGAGGAACGGCCGGTCGCCGATGGGCAGGATCGGCTTCGGGGTGGTTTCGGCGAGCGCGCCAAGGCGGCTCGCCATCCCGCCGGCGAGGATCACGCATTGCCGGATCGGCGATTCGTCCATGGCGACGTCTTTAGCGCCCCGCGCCATGACCGTCCATGAGACGTGTGGCGATGCCATGAGCGAGGGTGCGAGAAAGCCACGGCTTTGGCTGAAATTTCAACAATTTCCGCTCATTCTTCATGTAATAAGCTTTTTGTATTGTCTATTTATTAATGAACGCCAATCGTCGGCGAATACTCTCTGATATGTGAAGCATCTCTCTTATACCGCATTCTTGCGTCATCACCATATCTATTTTGTCTCGTCCGTCGAGAAGGCAAAATCGCCCGACATCATCGGGAAAGGAGGGACCGGAAACCAGAGGTTAACCATTGCCATGCATAGTTTTTCGGGCATGCTAAAATCTTCCACGCGCACCGGGCTCCGTCGGCGTCGCCACAGGGCAGGGGCGTGGGCCATAAGGCTTGGCCATGCGCGTCATCCTTTCGCGCGATCGCGCTATCGCCCGATTACGCCGTTGCCGTGGAAATTCGCGCTGCCGCTGATCGTCGCCCTTTCGCTCGCCCTCTGGGTGGTGATCATCCTCGGCGTCGAAAAGCTGATCGGCGCCTTCATCTGACCGTTTCCGTCTCCAGCCAATTCAAGGTGGTGGCGAGGCCGTGGCGGAGCGGTACCGGCTCGGGAAGGGCAAGCGCCGCGCGCAGAACCTCCGGCGCGCCGCGGGAGTGACGGATCTCGCCCCGCCGCCCAGGCGCAAACCGCATCTCGGCGCGCCGCCCGCAAAGCCCGGCGATGGTCTCGGCGAGATCGCATACCGAGGTTGCGCGTCCGGTGCAGACATTGAAGACCGAAGCCGGCGCCACCCGCCGAGAGCGCAGCGCCGTCATCGCGGCGGCAAGGGCGGCGACGACATCGGCGACATAGACGAAATCGCGCGTCTGCCCGCCATCGCCGAACACCGCCACCGGTTGCCCGGCGCGGAGGCGATCGCAAAAAATCGAAATCACCCCCGAATAGGGCGAGCGCGGATCCTGGCGCGGGCCATAGACGTTGAAAAAGCGCAGGCCAAGGGTCGGGATCCCGTGCACGTGGCTCGCCACCCGCGCATGGTGCTCGCACCCGAGCTTGTCGGCGCCATAGGCCGAAAGCGGCCGCGTCGCGGTCTGCTCGGTGATCGGCAAGGCCGCCGCGTCGCCATAAACCGCGGCCGAGGAGGCATAAACCACCGGCACCGGCGCCGGCAGGGTGCGGAGCACCTCAAACAGCGTGATCAAGCCACCGAGATTGACCTGATGCGTCGCAAGCCAGGCCTCGATCCCGCGCTCGACAGAGGCGATGGCGGCGAGATGAAAGCAGCCGGCGATGCCCTGGGCGGCGCTTCGCATCAGCGCCGGGTCGGTGATCGAGCCTTCGATGAAGGTGACCCCGTCGGGCACATTCTCGCGCCGCCCGGTGGAAAGATCATCGACCACCCGCACCCGGTGCCCGTCGGCGAGCAGGGCGGCAACGAGGTGCGAGCCGATGAACCCGGCGCCGCCGGTAACCAGATAGGTCTCGCTCATACCCCCTCCTTTACCGCGCGCGCCGCGGCACCGCCGAATAAATCGTCATAGGCGGAAAACATCGCCTGTTGGTCGAAAACCTGCTCGGCCCGCGCCCGGTTCGCCGCCCCGATCGCTGTCCGCGCCGCCGGCTCGGCAAGCAAGCGCGCGATCGCCCCGGCCAGCGCGTCCGCGGCCAGCGGCACGACATAGGGCGCGTTCTCCGGCGCCAGCATCGTCCGCACATCGCCGACATCGGTCGCCGCGACCGCCAACCCGCTCGCCATCGCCTCCAAGATCGAAAGCGGCATCTGCTCGGTATCCGATGACAACGCAAAAATATCAAAAAACCGATAAAGTGCTGCGGGTTCGGCGACCGCGCCGGTGAAATGGGCGCGCACGCCGCGCCGTGCCGCCTCCGCTTCCAAGGCTGCCCGCGCCGGCCCGTCGCCGACGATGACGAGCAGCGGCACCGGCGCCGGCAAAGCGGCGCAGGCGGTGATCAGGCGGGAGAGATTTTTCTCCGCCCGA
>JAJYXY010000137.1 GCA_021801465.1 Pseudomonadota bacterium | reverse complement strand
TATTGCCGCGCGCCCATGGCAGCGCGCTCTTCACCCGCGGCGAAACCCAGGCGCTTTGCGTCGCAACCCTCGGCACCGGCCAGGACGAGCAAATCATCGACTCGCTCGAAGGCGATTACCGAGAGCATTTCCTGCTCCACTATAATTTCCCGCCCTATTCCGTTGGCGAAACCGGGCGTATGGGCAGCCCCGGGCGGCGTGAGATCGGGCACGGCAAGCTCGCCTGGCGGGCGATCCACCCTTTGCTCCCGCTCAAAGAGAAATTTCCCTATACGATCCGGGTGGTCAGCGAGATCACGGAAAGCAACGGCAGTTCCTCGATGGCGACGGTCTGCGGCAGCTCGCTTGCGCTGATGGATGCCGGCGTGCCGCTCGCGCGCCCGGTCGCCGGGATCGCCATGGGCCTGATCAAGGAAGGCGAGCGTTTCGCCGTGCTCTCTGACATTCTCGGCGATGAGGACCATCTCGGCGACATGGACTTCAAGGTCGCCGGCACCGAGCATGGCGTCACCAGCCTGCAGATGGACATCAAAATCACCTCCATCACGCCGGAAATCATGCGCATCGCCCTCGATCAGGCGCGAGACGGGCGCATCCATATTCTTGGCGAGATGGCGAAAGCGATCACCGGCGCGCGCACCGATGTCGCGGCGACCGCGCCGCGCATCACGGTGATCAACGTGCCGAAAGACAAAATCCGTGAGGTCATTGGCACTGGCGGCAAGGTGATCCGCGAGATCGTCGAGCAGACCGGCACCAAGATCGACATCGATGACGATGGCACGATCAAGATCGCGGCCAATGATCCGGTCAAGGCGCAAGCCGCGATCGACTGGATCAGGGGCATCGTCGCCGAGCCGGAGATCGGCGTGATCTATACCGGCAAAGTGGTGAAGACCGCTGATTTCGGCGCGTTCGTGAATTTTCTTGGCTCGCGTGACGGTCTGGTGCATATCAGCGAGCTTGCGGCCGGGCGGGTCGCCAAAACCACCGACGTCGTCAATGTCGGTGACGCGGTCAGGGTCAAGGTGATCGGCTTTGACGAGCGCGGCAAGGTCAAGCTCTCCATGCGCGTTGTCGATCAGGCCACCGGGGAGGACATCTCCGACAAAGTTGGGCCCAAAGGCGGGCGGCGTGATCGGGCGGATGGCGAGGATTGAGGTGGGAGGATTGAGGTGGCGCCGGCCGCGATGCGGCGGCGCATGAGAGGAGAGACCAAGGGATCATGACGGCGATCAATGCGATCCTGATGGGTGGGGTGGAAGTCTTGCCGCTGGTCGAAGGCGGCAAGGGGATTTCGATCTCCACCGGCAAAACCTCCGGCCATTGGGCGGCGAGCGGCGGCGTTGGCACGTTCAGCGCCGTCAACGCCGACGAGCACGACGCGAGCGGCGCCCCGATCATCGAAGTCTATCGCGGCCGCACCCGCCGCGAGCGTCATGCGGAATTGGTCGATTTCGCGATTCGCGGCGGCATCCACCAGGCGCGCGAGGCGCATGAGCTGGCTGGCGGCGCAGGGCGCATCCACGCCAATATCCTCTGGGAGATGGCGGGCGCCGAGCGCGTCATCACCGGGGTTCTGGAAGGCGCGCGCGGGCTGATTCATGGGATCACCTGCGGTGCCGGCATGCCCTATCGTCTCTCTGACATCGCCGCCAAGTTCGGCGTCTATTATTACCCGATCGTTTCCTCGGCGCGGGCCTTCAACGCGCTCTGGCGGCGCGCCTACAGCAAGGCGGCGGCGCTGCTTGGCGGCGTGGTCTATGAAGATCCATGGCGTGCCGGCGGCCATAACGGGCTCTCCAATTCCGAAGACCCAACCAGGCCGGAAGACCCTTATCCGCGCGTCCTCGCTCTGCGCAAGCTGATGCGGAGCTTTGGCCTCGGCGAGACGCCGATCATCATGGCGGGCGGTGTGTGGTGGCTCGATGAATGGCGCGACTGGATCGGTAATCCCGAACTCGGCCCCATTGCCTTTCAGTTCGGCACGCGTCCGCTTTTGACCCGCGAAAGCCCGATCAGCGACGCATGGAAGAAAAAGCTGCTGACGCTGAAAGAGGGGGACGTGTTCCTCAATCATTTCAGCCCGACGGGGTTTTATTCGAGCGCCGTCAATAACGGCTTCATCCAAGAACTCCGTGAACGTAACGAGCGTCAGGTGGCCTATACCACCGAGCCGGTCGGCGAGCATGTCGCGGAATATGGCGTGGGGCCGCGCCGGCGCCTCGTCTACCTCACCCCGCCCGACCTCGCCCGCGCCCATGAATGGGAGCGCGAAGGCTTCATCGAGGCGCTGCGCACCCCGGACAACACGCTGATCTTCGTCACCCCCGAGAAAGCGCGCGAGATCACCGCCGACCAAATCGCCTGCATGGGGTGTCTCAGCCAATGCCGGTTTTCCAACTGGAGCGAGCACCCGCCGGAATACAGTACCGGGAAGAAAGCCGACCCGCGCAGCTTCTGCATCCAGAAAACCTTGCAATCGATCGCGCATGAACGCGATGCGCCCGAGGCCGTGGAACGCAACCTGATGTTCAGCGGCCATAACGGCTTCCGCTTCGCAACCGACCCGTTTTACTCCAACGGCTTCATCCCGACGGTGAAGGAACTGGTCGCGCGCATCCTCACCGGACGCTGAGGGCGGGCGCGACCCTCCGCTCGGCGAAGCCGCTACGGCAGCGGCCGGCGCTGGCGGCGGGCAGAGTCGCGGCTTGCCGTATCCTCGCCCGGCGTGATCCGGCCCTTATAGGCCCCGTCCGGGCCGAAGATGGCTCCGTCGCGGCTGATGCGCCCCTGATAGCTGCCATCGGCACCGAACAGGGCTTCGCCGCCTTCCTGCCCGCGCTCGATACGACCTTGATAGGAACCATCGGGCCCATAGACCTGCCAGCCATCGGCGAGGGCGACGCCCGGCAGCATGACGGCGGCGATGATAAGCGCGGATCATGCCGGCAGGATAGCGCGGGGGTGGTCACGGTCGCTACCCCCTCCCGCCGAAGCGTCCTGGCGCCGTCGCGATTTCCGAGAAGCTGCGCGCTATGTGGTCGCTAGGCGGTTTCGCCGTCTCGGCAATCTGCCATTAACCCCTTGAAACCATGGTGGGTGCGGCAGGGATTGAACCTGCGACCCCCGCCGTGTGAAGGCGATCATGGGGTTTTGCGGCGGTTTGTGCGAGATTGCAACCATCGAATTTTCATAGGCTAGAACTGGATTTATGCCCTATCCGGCGTTGCGGGGCTTTGCTATGATTTGCGCCAAGTTGGTTGCCATGTGGTTGCCAGAAAGAGGGCGGGATAATGGCGGAAATCAAGCGTATAGGGCTCAGAGATATTCGCGACTTGTTGCCAAATTCAGTCATGTGGGATGCCGCCGTCACCGGCTTTGCCGCCCGCCGCCGATCCGGCGCCGCCGTCA
>JAJYXY010000271.1 GCA_021801465.1 Pseudomonadota bacterium | reverse complement strand
TCTCGCGGAGCAGGATGGCGGGGGGCGAGTTCCGGTTGGGGACGGTCTCGATATACATGGCTTATTATAGGCATGAGTGAAAATAATAGCAAGCAAATTATACATAATTACATGGCTACACTGTTGGTGGAAAATCGGCAGTTTCTGTTTTATTTCAATGCTATAAAAGAAAAGACTGCCGGAAGTTCAGTTTAATCGCGGCCAGCGCCTCGGCCTCGACACCCTCCCTGACCAGAAGGCGGCGCAGCGACTGGCCCTTGGCTCGAGAGCCAACGAATGCAACATAGCGCGCACCGACGGCGAGCGCGGCCTGAAGGGCGGGCTTATCGCCTCGCCCTTGCGTCGCGACGACGACGAAGCGCCGAGCGTTGGGCATGACGGTAGGCACGACATCGAGCGCATACCCCTCGATGCGCCGCTCGGCCTCCTCAAAGGCCGGCTGGTCCTCGGCCGGCGCCACGATGGTCCGCGAGAATCCCATGCGGCCACCGAGATCCGCCAACGCCACGGCAACCGGGCTTGCGCCGAATATGACAAGCTCTGGCATTGGCATGATGGGCTCGACGAAGACGTCCATCGTGCCCTTTGAGGGGCACATGTTGGAGGCAAAGCGAATTCCGTCACGCTCCTCGCCGGGCTCGACGCCTTGTGCACCGAGGAGATCCTTGGGCTGGGCGGAGACCAGCCGCGGCTTACCGTCTGCCAAGGCATCGAGCGCCGCCTTCAGCACCGCGGCACGCGCGCAGCCACCGCCGATCCAGCCCTCCGAGATCGTCCCGTCCGCCCCGATCACTGCCTTGGCCCCAGCTTTGGTCGCGGTCGCGGCAACCGTGCGGACGACTGTCGCGAGGGCGAAAGGGGTGCTCCGGGCCCTCAGATCGATCACCAGATGGTCGATATCCACAGGTTTCATGGCCTCTTCCCTCAGAGACGGAGGAATTCGGGTTCGAGCGCCGCTAATGCGGCGAGCGAATTGGCGGCAGCGAAGAGATCGAGATGCGGCAGCGCAGCGGCCATACCGCGCGCGACCGGGGCATAGTCTTGCCATCCCTTCAAGGGGTTAAGCCAAACGATCCGGCAGCCGCGCTTTTTCAGCCGGGCCAGCGCGGCGGCGAGGCTCTCGGGCGGATCGGTGTCATAGCCATCCGACAGAATAAGGACGACGGAACGCGAGCCGACAGCGCGGGCGGCATGGGCGCGGTTGAAGCTTTCGAGTGCGGTCGCGAGACGCGTGCCGCCGCCGAATCCTTCCGTCATCAGGCTGAGCCTCTCGACGGCGCGTATCGGGTTGCGGTCACGGAGCGCCTCGGCGATGCGGATACAGCGGGAATGGACGGCGTAGGCGTCTGTCGCGAGGTCGGCGCCCATCAGGCCCTTGACGAAGGCGAGGAAGACGGTGGCGTAAGCGGCCATCGAGCCGGAGACGTCACAAAGAACGACGAGCCGCGCTGGGCGTTCTGGGCGAGTTTTGCGAAAGAGGCGAAGGGGGACGCCGCCGGTCGCGACCGAGGCGCGGGCGATCCGGCGAAGATCGAGGAACGTGCCCCGCCGGTCGGCCAAGCGGCGGCGGGAGCGGCGGTCGCGGATGGCGCGAGCGATGCGCTCGGCGGCGGTCTCAGCTTCGGCGACGGCCTCTGGGGTTACGAACGCGCGGAGGTCGGTCTTAGCGATATTTTCGAGACGGACGGCGGCGAGGCGGCCCTTGCCGCCAGTCTCGGCCGCGCCATCGCCAGAGTCTGGGACGTCGGGGCGGCCGGCGCCAGCCCCCCCTTCGGCGTCGGGGCGCGCGCCTTGGCCACGACGTGACGGCGCATTCGACATCGTGGAGGTGCCGATGCGGGTGCAACCTTCATTGAACCAGTAAGCCGCGAAAAGATCGTCGAAGCGGCGGGCCTCATCCTCGCTCCCAGCGCAGACGGCGCGCAGGGCGAGGCGGGCCTCGTCGGCTTCCACGGCGTTGACCTGTTCGAGGGCTTGAAGGGCAAGGGCCGTTTCAAAGACGCTGGTGCGGAAACCGTTGAGGCGGAGATGGGCGATAAAGCCGGCCATGCGATCGGCGCAACCCTTGGCGCGGGCGGGGAAGCGGGTGACGGGCATCAGGCAGCTCTTCCAGCCAGACGCATCGCGATTTCGGTGGGGACGGAGGCGCGGTCGGCCTGGGTCTTCAAGAGAGTGACGAGCGTTGCCTGAAGTTCTCGGGGATCGCGGGCGAGGTCGCTTACCCCGAGGCCGGCGAGAGCCGCCGCGAAGTCCAGCATCTCGGCCACACCCGGCTTCTTCTCAAGGTTTTCAAGTCGAAGGGATTGCACGAAGGCGACGATCTGACCGGCGAGAGGGGCTGCGATACCGGGGTGGCGGGCGGTGAGGATCGCAAGTTCGGTGGCACGGTCTGGGTAGTCGATCCAGGCATAGAGGCAGCGCCGGCGCAGCGCGTCGGAAAGGTCGCGGGTGCCGTTGGATGTGAGGATGACGTGTGGGATGGAACGGGCGGAGATCGTGCCGAGTTCCGGCACGGTGACTTGAAAATCTGACAAAATTTCAAGAAGATAGGCTTCGAACGGCTCGTCAGCGCGGTCGATCTCATCGATCAGGAGAACAGGCGAGACATCTTCCCGAAGAGCCTGAAGGAGCGGCCGAGCGAGGAGGTAATCCTCTGAAAAAATCCGAGATTCTGCCTCCGGGCCGGTAATGCCCGCTTCCGCCGCGGCACGGATGGCAAGAAGCTGGCGCTGGTAGTTCCACTCATAAATGGCATGCGAGGCGTCAAGCCCCTCATAGCATTGCAGGCGAATGAGGCGGGTGCCTTCGAGTTGTGCGAGCGTTCTTGCAATTTCGGTTTTTCCAACGCCCGCCGCACCTTCGAGCAAGAGCGGGCGGCCGAGGGTGAGCGCGAGGTGGAGCGCCATGGCAAGATCATCGCCGGCGATGTAGCCGTGGGCGGCGAGGTCGGCCTGGAGAATGCGCCAGCCGGCCATCATGCGCGCGCCAGCTCGCGACCGCTCGCCCCCCGCGGGGCGTCCGCCGACGAAACGTGGCCCTGAGAGGGGCGGGTGAGCGCCCGCCGGCTTTTCTTCTCAGGCTTGGGCGTGCAGGCCGAGGCCATGGGCGATCTTCCAGATGCGTGCATGGTCGTGCGGCATATGCGCGTGGATGTGGCCGAAGGGGCGAAAGGCATCCTGCACCGCGTTGGAGAAAGCGGGCACTGAGCCGACATTTGGGCTTTCGCCTACCCCCTTCGCACCGATCGGGTGGTGAGGGCTCGGGGTCTCGGTCGCATCCGTGGTATAGTGCGGCGTCTCGACGGCGGTGGGCAGGAAGAAATCCATCAGCGTCGCGGTGCGGTGGTTGCCGATGTCATCATAAACGATCTCCTGGCCCATGGCGATCGCAAGTCCCTCGGTCGCGCCGCCATGAACCTGGC
>JAJYXY010000010.1 GCA_021801465.1 Pseudomonadota bacterium | reverse complement strand
AATTCGAGGCCGGAGAGAACGCCGATGATGCCATCGAATTTGCCGCCCGAGGGCTGCGTATCGAGGTGACTTCCGACCGCGATCGGCGCGAGATTGGGGTTTTTGCCGGGTCGGCGCGCAAAAATATTGCCCATATCATCAACGGTGATGCTGCACCCGGCTTTCTTGCAGGCATCGACGAACCAATCCCGCACCCGCCGATCGAGATCAGAAAGCGTCAGGCGCCGCACGCCACCCTTGGCGGTCGCGCCGATTTGCGCGGTCTCCATGATGGTGTCCCAAAGCCGCTCGGCATTGATGCGGAGATTGGTGGCTTTCTGGCTCATTCCGCGGCCTCCCGGAGAGGGTTGTTCGGGTGGTGTTTCCAGGTCAGTTTCGGCTTGCCGGTTGGCACCTCGACCATGCTGATGCAATTTTCCACCGGGCAGACATGATGGCAGAGATTGCAGCCGACGCATTCCGCGTCGATCACCGAGAAATGCCGCCCGCCCTGTTCGCGCGTGAACGCGATCGCCTGATGCGAAGTATCCTCGCAAGCGATGTAACAAAGGCCGCATTGGATGCAAAGCGCCTGATCGATGCGGGCGATGGTTTTGTAGTTGAGATCGAGCGCCTCCCAATTGACGAAATTCTTGACCGCGCGGCCGCTGAAATCGGCGATCCGGGCATAGCCCTTCTCGTCCATCCAGTTCGAAAGCCCAGCCGCCATGTCTTCGACGATCCGAAACCCGCGATGCATCGCCGCGGTGCAAACCTGCACCGAGCCTGCGCCGAGCGCGATGAATTCGGCGGCATCGCGCCAGGTCGAAATACCCCCGATGCCGGAAATCGGAAGTGAAGCGGTTTCTGGATCGCGCGCGATCTCGGCGACCATGCGGAGTGCGATCGGCTTCACCGCCGGGCCGCAATAGCCGCCATGCGACCCCTGCCCGCCGACCACTGGTTCGGGCGCCATGGCGTCAAGATCGACGGCGACGATCGATTGGACAGTGTTGATCAGCGAGACGGCATCGGCGCCGCCACGCTTTGCCGCCCGCGCCGGCGCCCGGATATCGGTGATGTTCGGCGTGAGCTTGACGATCACCGGCATGCGCGAATGCTGCTTGCACCAGCGCGTCACCATCTCGACATACTCGGGCACCTGGCCGACCGCCGAACCCATGCCGCGCTCTGACATGCCATGCGGGCAGCCGAAATTGAGTTCGATGCCGTCAGCGCCGGTTTCCTCGACCAGCGGCAGGATGCGGCGCCAGCTTTCCTCCTCGCACGGCACCATCAGGCTGACGATCACGGCGCGATCCGGCCAATCGCGCTTGACCGTTTTGATCTCGCGCAGATTGACCGCGAGCGGGCGGTCGGTGATCAGCTCGATATTGGAAAATCCCGCCATCCGCGCGCCGTTGAACGAGGTCGCGCCGTAGCGGCTGGAGACATTGACGATCGGCGGATCCTCGCCGAGCGTCTTCCAGACGACGCCGCCCCAGCCGGCGCGAAAGGCGCGAACGACATTATATTCCTTGTCGGTCGGCGGCGCCGAGGCCAGCCAGAACGGGTTCGGCGCCTTGATACCCGCAAATTCGACGCGAAGATCAGCCATGGGCGTGCTCCTTCTCCCCGGCCAGCGCGGCATCGATCGCCGCCGCCGCGATCTTGCCGTCTTGGACCGCGCGCACCGTGAGATCGATCCCGGCGACGCAATCGCCGCCGGCATAAACGCCGGCAAGGCTGGTGCGGCGCGCGGCATCGACGACGATTCGGCCATCGCGCACCACCGGGAAATCCTCATGCTCGGGAAGAATGAAGCGCTGGCCAACGGCTTTGAAGACCTGATCGGCGCCGAGGGTGAATTCGCCGCCCTCGAGCACGACCCTGCCCTGCTCATCGAGGCGGGTGCGCGCAAAAACCACGCCGCGCACCGCGCCCTCCTCGCCGATCACCCGCACCGGCGTTGCGAAATGGCGGATGGTGACGCCATGGGTCTGCGCCCAGGCTTGCTCATCACGGGTTGCCGACATTTGCGCAGGCCCACGGCGATAGACGATCGTGACCTCTTCGGCGCCGAGGAGACGCGCCTGGGTCGCGGCATCGATCGCCGTATTGCCGCCGCCGATGACCACGACGCGGCGCCCGATCGGGATCTCCGCCTTGTCCGGCGCCTGCCGCAGCCGGGCGATGAACGAGACCGCGTCCTCGAGGCCGAAAAGCGGCGTCTCCTCGATCCCGAGCGCGTTCACGCCGCCCTGGCCAAGGCCGAGGAAGACCGCGTCATAGTCGCGCCGCAGCCTCGCGAGCGAGAGATCGACCCCGAGCGCGCGGCCGGTGGTGATGCTGATATTACCGATACCGAGGAGAAAATCGATTTCACGGCGGGCGAAATCATCGGGGAGTTTGTAGGCGGCGATGCCATATTCATTGAGCCCGCCGGGCTTGCCGCGCGCCTCGAACACCTCGGCGCGGTGGCCGGCGCGGGCGAGGCGATGGGCGCAGGCGAGGCCGGCGGGGCCGGCGCCGATGACGGCGATGCGCCGCCCGCTCGCCGGGGCTGCGACGAAGGGATGGCGGTTCCGCGCCATCAGCCAATCGGTTGCGCGCCGCTGCAAGGCGCCGATCGCGACCGGGCGTTCTTCCTCCTTCATGCGCACGCAAGCGCGCTCGCAGAGGATCTCCGTCGGGCAGACGCGGGCGCAGCTTCCGCCGAAAATATTCTCCTCGAGAATTTTGATGGCGGCGCCGGCCAGGTTGCCGGTCGCGATGCCGCGGATGAAGCCGGGGACATCGATCCCGGTCGGGCAGGCCGCGGTGCAGGGGGCGTCGAAACAAAAATAGCAGCGGTTGGCCTCGACGATCGCGGCATCCGGCGACAGCGGTGGGTGGGCATCGACGAAATCGCCGGCGATTTCCGCCGATGGACGGCGATGGGCGACGATATCCGGAACGGCGGAGGCGTCGGTGGGGCCGGTCATGGGCGCGCGGGGCTCCGTTTGCTAAGTTTCTGCGGCGTAGCGTGATAGAAATTGACTGCCTGGTCAACTTCTTTCACAATGCAGGCATGCATTTTTTTGAGTGATCGAAGTTTGGGCAAATCGCGCAATAGACGGGCAAATTTGGGCGAGACACCGGGCACGGGGCGAACCCGCGAGACTCAGCAGGCGCACATCATCGCGTGCGCCGAGCGGGTCTTCGCCGATCACGGTTTCGCCGGCGCGACGATGAGCCGCATCGCCGAGACCGCTGGCCTGCCCAAGGCCAATCTGCATTATTATTTCGGCACCAAGCAGCGTCTCTATCGCGCGGTGCTCGAAAACATCCTCACCCTCTGGCTCGATGACATGGACCCGATCGTGCCCGAGAACGATCCCGCCGCAGCGCTTTCCGCCTATATCGCCGCCAAGATGGCGCATTCACGCAAGCGCCCGCATGCGTCCA
>JAJYXY010000186.1 GCA_021801465.1 Pseudomonadota bacterium | reverse complement strand
GCGCGGCGGCGACATTGCCCGCCGCCGAGAGATGCGGAAACAGCGCATAATGCTGAAACACCAGGCCGACGCGCCGGCGCTGTGGCGGCAGATCAACCCCGCGCGCGGCATCGAACCAGGTGTCATTGGCGCAGGCGATGGTGCCGGCGCGGGGGCGATAGAGCCCGGCAAGCGCCCGCAAAAGGGTGGTTTTGCCGCTGCCCGAGGGGCCGATCAGGGCATGCAGCTCACCCGCCGGGACGCAGAGCCGGGCATCGAGCGGGATCGGCCCGGCTTGCGCGAGAAAAGCGGCGAGCCCCGCCTTCGCCGTCGCGGTGGTCTCAGCCATCGCGCCCGCCGACCCGCCCGCCGAGGATCTGCACGAGCCCGAGGGCGGCCAGGGCAAAGGCGAGGAGAAGCAGCGACATCCGCCCGGCGCCGCTGCCATCGAGCGCCTGGGCGCGGTCATAGATCGCGATCGCGACGGTCCGCGTCTCGCCGGGAATGCCGCCGCCGACCATCAAGACGACGCCGAATTCCCCCATGGTGTGGGCGACGGTGAGGGCGAAGGCGGCGAGGATGCCGGGCCAGGCGAGCGGCAGTTCGATGCGCAGGAACCCGGCCCAGCGGCTGAGCCCGCATACCCAGGCGGCCTCGCGGATCTCGGGCGCGATGGCGGCGAAGGCGCGTTCGATCGGCTGCACCGCGAATGGCAGGTTGACGATCAGGGAGGCAAACACCAGGCCGCTGAAGCTGAACGCGAGCGGATGCCCGAACAAAGCCTGCCAAACCCGGCCGAGCGGCGAGGCGATGCCGAACGCGACCAAAAGATAATAGCCGAGCACACTCGGCGGCAGCACCAGCGGCAAAGCGAGCAGGGCTTGCACCAGCCCCTTGCCGGCGAACGCCCGCGCCGCCAGCGCCCGCCCGGCCGCGACGCCGAACGGCAGCAGTACCAGCGCCGTCACACCGGCCAGTTCGAGCGAGAGGGCGAAGGCGGCCCAGTCCACCGTGATCTCAGCCGAGCCGGTCGCTGGGCAGAAGAAACCCATAGCGGCGGAAAATGGCGCGCGCCGGCGGTTTTTGCACGAAATCGTAAAACGCCGTCGCGATCGCCCCGGCGCCAGGCAGGAGCACCATGCGCTGGCGGAGCGGCTGATGCCAATCGGCGGCGATCAGGGCGAAGGCGCCGGCCTGCGCGAAGGTCGGCGCGCGGGCGAGCGAAAGCGGGATGACGCCGCCCTCGGCGGCGCCGGCGCGGATGAATTGCGCCGCCTGGGCGACGTTCTCGCCGAGCACGAGATGGGGGAAAAGCGCCTCCCACAGCCCGGCATGCTGCAATGCCTCCCGCGCGGCGCGGCCATAGGGGGCATGGGTGGGGTTGGCGATCGCGAATTTCCGCACACGTCCCTGCGCGAGCGCGGCGCGCAGGCCATCGAGCGCCGGATCGGCGGTGAAGGCAGCGCCGGGGCCGGCGAGCAGGCCGATCCTGCCGACCGCGTAGAGCACGCCGTCGCGACGCGCGTGGCCGCTTTGAACGAGAGAGGTGACATACGCCTCATCGGCGCTGAGAAACACCTGAAACGGCGCGCCATTGGCGATTTCGGCGGCGAAATTGCCCGAGGAGCCGAACACCAGCTTGACCTCGTGGCCGCTTTCGCGGGCAAACGAGGCGGCGATTTCGGGCAGCGCGTAGGTGAGGTCGGCGGCGGCGGCGATCGCCGGCGGCGCGGCCGCCCGCGCGTGCCCGACACCGAGGATACCGACGGGGATACCGACGGCGGCGGCGCGCAAGAGGGTTCGGCGTGACGGGCAAGGACGGGGCACGGGCGGGGTTCCGGCGGGAAGGGGCGGCAAGCGATATAGCGGCATGAGCATAACTCGCGCCGCCGCCCTCCGCCAGTGCCAGGCGCGGGGTCAATACATCCGTTTGCGCGCGAGCCAGGCGGCGGCGACCATGGTCGCAAGGCCAATCGCCGCCAGCGGCCAATATTGGTCGAGGAGATCGCCGGCGCGATCGCCCTGGAGGAAGCTGCCGCGCAGAATGACCATCAAATAGCGCATCGGGTTGAGATAGGTGAGATATTGCACGAATTGCGGCATATTGGCGATCGGGGTTGCAAATCCCGAGAGCAGAATGGCCGGCACCAGGAACAGGAAGGCGCCGAGCAGCCCTTGTTGCTGGGTCGCGGCGAGGGCTGAAATCATCAGCCCGATGCCGATCGCCGACAGCAGGAATAAGCCGAGCCCGAGCACGAGCGCGACCACGCTGCCGGTGAAGGGCACGCCGAACCAGAGGATCGCGACCAAGGCGATGAACGTCGCCTCGCCGCTGCCGATGATGAAGCCGGGGATGGCTTTGCCGAGTAAGACCTCGGCCGGACGGAGCGGTGTCACCAGCAATTGGTCATAGGTGCCCATCTCGCGCTCGCGGGCGATCGAAAGGGCTGTCACCAGCATGGTCACGACCAGGGTCAGCAAGCCGATGATGCCGGGGATGACGAACCAGCGCGACAGCAGATCGGGGTTGTACCAAGCGCGCATGACGAGTTGCGCCGGAAGATGCGCCCAAGGATGGGTGCTGCCCCATTCGGCGTCGAAATCCAGCAAAATCGTGTTGGCATAGCCGAGCACGATCGCCGCGGTGTTGGAATTGCGGCCATCGATGATCACCTGCACCCGCCCCGGCCGGCCGGCGAGGATATCGCGGCTGAATTGCCGATCGATGTGCAAAACCAGCAACACGTCCTGGCGGTCGATCAGGGGCGCGATCCGCGCGTCAGACGAAAGGGTTGCGACGCGCTGAAAAACCGGCGCGCCGTCGAAACGCGCGAGCAATTGGCGGGAGGCGAGGCCGGGATCCTCGTTGAAGACCGCGAACGGAATATGGTTGAGATCGAAGGTCGCGGCATAGCCGAAGACGACGAGCTGCACCACCGGCGGGCCGATGAGCACGAAACGGCTCGCCTTGTCGCGGAGAAGGGCGAGAAATTCCTTGATCACGAGCGCGAAAAGCCGCTGCCACATCTCAGTCGAGCCGCTTTTGCGAGCGCCGCAGGGTAAGGCCGAGGAAAATCGCCGCCATCAGGAGGAGCGCCAGCAGATTGGGCCAAAGGATCGGCCACACGTCGCCGGCGAGAAAGACGCTTTGCAAAATGGCGACGAAATAGCGCGCGGCGACGACGTGGGTGATGATCTGGATCGCCGCCGGCATCGAGCGGATATCAAAGACGAAGCCGGAGAGGATGAACGCCGGCAGGAAGGTCACGATGATCGCGATCTGTCCTGAGACGAACTGGCTTTTTCCGACCGAGGAGATCAACAGCCCCATCCCGAGGGCCACCAGCAGGAATAACGCCGAGGCGAGCGCGAGGGTCAGGAAATGGCCATGCAGCGGCACCGCGAAAAGCCAAAGCGCCATCGCGACCGAAAGCGCCATGCCACCCATTCCGAGCACGAAATAAGGGAGAAGCTTG
>JAJYXY010000064.1 GCA_021801465.1 Pseudomonadota bacterium | reverse complement strand
GGCTGGATCGCGGAGAACGTGGCGATCCCGCTGCTTTGGCATCTTCATCTCATGCAATGGGAAGATCTTGCCTATGGATGGGCGCTTTTCGCCATCTACGGCGCGGTGCAGGTTCTTCTGATGTATCTGATTTGTCTCCCGCTCGAGCGGTTTTATCCGATCGAACACTGGCCCGATCATCGCGTCGAATGGACGGACATGTTCTATACCATTCTCGCTCGCGTTGGCATTTTGCCGTTTTTCACCTTCGTTCTGTTTTTTCGTGTCCAGGCGGCGTTTTCCGGCATGCTCGCCGATCATGATGTGGTTGCGCCGACGCTCGAGGGCGTGTTTCCGACGCTTTATGGCCACCCGGTGGTGACTTTCTTCCTCTATGCCCTCATTCTCGATTTCGCCGATTATTGGCGCCATCGGCTTTCGCACCGTTTTCGCTGGTGGTATGCGCTGCATGCACTGCATCACGCGCAGCGGCAGATGACTTTCTGGTCGGATGATCGCAATCATTTGCTCGATGACTTCACTGCGGCGCTGTGGTTCGGGGTGATCGCGCTTGCGATCGGTGTCGCACCGATGCAATTTCCGCTGCTGGTTCTTGTATTGCGGTTTCTCGAAAGCCTTTCTCACGCCAATACCAAGCTTTCGTTCGGGTGGCTGGGTGATCGGCTGTTGATTTCGCCGCGCTTTCATCGCGCCCATCATGCGATCCGCGCCGCGGGCATGAAAAGCTGCAATTATGGCGCAGTGTTTCCATTCTGGGATATGCTTTTTGGCACCGCCGATTTCAACTGCGCGCCCGGCCCGACCGGTGATCCGCGGGCGCCGGAAGCGCTGGCCTCTGGCTCTTATCTTGCGCAACAATGGGCTGGCTTGCGGGGATTTTTTCGGGCGCTAAGCTCTGCGGGACATTCGCGATGACAGTGACGGCCAAGGCCAAATGGCTTCTTCCCCTTCTTCTCGTTCCGGGATGCACCGGGCCGCAGCAGATGGTGCATTATAGTTGCGAACACGGCATGTTGCTTGACGTCACTTATGAAGAGGCAACCCATACGGCGCGCGTACATGATATGATCGGCCAAGAACGGGTGCTGCCGGAGGTCTCCAGCGATCCGAGCGGCACTATCTATCGCGACAGCGCAGTGACCTTCATCCGTAATGTCGACGGGACGGTGGTCTACGCCGCGCGCGACAGCAGCCACGAGAGCATCACCTGCGCGCCGGCGAAGCTCACCGCGAGCCTGCCATGACGGCGTGCGGGCGGAGAGCGCGGCTCAGACCGGATGGGCAACGGCTCTGAGATGCGGCATGGCTCGGGTTGGGGTGCGAGCGGCGGGGCTGGCGGCGATCAGGCGCGCGAGAGTTTCTGCCGGCGCCGGGCGGCCAAGCAAATAGCCCTGTAATTCCGAGCACGACTCAGCTTGCAGCATGTGCAGCTGCGCCTCGGTTTCCACGCCCTCGGCCGTGACATCGAGGGTGAGGCTGTTGGCGAGTGCGACGATCGCCCGCACGATCGCCGTGGCCTCGGCATCTTCGCCGAGCGCTTGGACGAAAGAGCGATCGATTTTTAATTTATCGAAGGGGAATCGGCGAAGATAGCTGAGGCTGGAATAGCCGGTGCCGAAATCGTCGAGCACGATACGAAGCCCGAGTGCCTTGAGCGCGTTGAGGGTCGTGAGAGCGGCCTCGGTATCCTCGATCAATAGGCTTTCGGTGATCTCGAGCTCCAGCCGCTCGGGCGCGAGACCGGTTTCCGTGAGCACCTCGGCGACGGTTGCGACCAGATCGCCGGCGCGAAGCTGAGCAGGCGATATATTGACAGCGATGCGATGCGGCTGCTGCCAGGAAGCCGCCTCGCGACAGGCAATGTCGAGAACCAGGCGGCCGAGCGGGACGATCAAGCCGCATTCTTCGGCAAGGGGAATGAAATCGCGCGGCGGGATGATGCCGTGCTCGGGATGCGGCCAGCGCACCAGGGCTTCGAACCCCGCGAGGGAGCGGCCATCGCTTTTGAACAGCGGTTGGAAATGAACGGCGAGCGCGCGCTGTTCGATCGCAAGGCGCAAATCCCGCTCAAGATGGCGCCGGCGCTGCAATTCCTCGTCCATCGCTGGCTCGAACAGCCGGATGGTGCCGCGGCCGGCGCGTTTGGCGGCATAGAGGGCGGTATCGGCGTTTTTCAGCAACGCATCGGGTGTCTCGCCATGATGCGGATAGAGAGCGACCCCGATGCTGGTGTTGATTTGGACGATATGGCTGCCGATCTCGACGGGCTCGGTCAGGGTGGTGATGATGCGCTGCGCATTCTCCGTCACCAGGCGGCCTTCGGGATCGACGGTGAGCAGCACGACGAACTCATCACCGCCGAGCCGGGCGATGATTTCGGCGCCACCCACGGCACCGCGGAGCTGGGCGGCGACGCGGATCAATAGCTGATCCCCCGCGTGATGGCCGAGGAGATCGTTGATCGCCTTGAAACGGTCGAGATCGAGGGAGAGCACCGCCAGGGCCTCGCCGCGGCTGGCGGCGCGGGTAATCGCCGCGGCGAAGCGTTCACGCACGAGCGCGCGGTTGGCAAGCCCGGTGAGCGGGTCGTGATGGGCGAGATAGTGCAGTCGTTCCGCGGCCTGTTTGCGCTCGGAAATATCGCGCACCGCAAGGACTTTCGCCGGTTTGCCGCCATACTCGATGTCGCGCGCCAGAACCTCGACCGGCAGCACCGTGCCGTTGGCGGCCTGGAACGCATATTCTTCGCGGCCGTTCCGGCCGGAAGCCAGGCGCTCTTTGGCATGGGCGATTTCATGCCCAGCGGCAAAATCGAGTAGCGAGCGGCCGATGATGCGCGCAACCGGGAGACCGACCATTTCGGCGAACGCGGCATTGGCGTCGAGGATCACGCCATGATGATGGATCAGCAATCCCTCGAACGCGGCATCCGCGATCTGGCGCAGGCGTGCACTTTCGGCGGCATCGCGCCGCTCGGCCCGCAAATCGATCATGGCGAGCGTCAGCCCGGCGGATAATATCAAGATGCTGACCGCGGCCACTGCGAGCGCGAGGAGCCCCGGCGTTAGCAGCGGGTTACCAGACGCGCTGCCGGGGCCGAGCATCGGCACGAGCACCACGGCGGTCATGCCAGTGAAATGCGTGGCGATGACGGCAAGCGCGAAGATAAGGCCGCTGCCGATGCGGCCGGTGAGGGTTTGCCACCGTCCCAAAACTACGAGCGCGAGCGAGGCCAAGGCGGGGCCGATGACGATCGCCGCGATGACATAAGGGCGTTGAAACATTACCATCGCGCCGAGCCGCATCGCCATCATGCCGGAAAAATGCATGGCGACGATGGCGAGGCCGATGATGGCGCCGCCGAGCGCGGCGATAACGCGGCTTTGTGGCCGCGCCAAGAAAAGGGCGAGGCCCAGCAGGGTGCCGATGATCGCCACCAAAACCGAAAAAATCGTCCAGGAAATGTCGTAAGCGACGCTCACCCGCGTCTGGAAGGCGAGCATAGCGATGAAATGCAGCGCCCAGACGCCGCTGCCAAAGGCGATCGCCGCACCGAATGCCCACAAAGCCCGAAGCCGCCCATGCGCCACGATCACACGGGTAAGCATGGCGATAAAGGTTGCGCAGGCGATGCCACAGACCTGGGCGGCAAGCGCCACCAGCCGAAGATCGTGCCGTTCCGTCAGGCATGCGATGACTTGCAGCATAGAAATCTCCGCGCCTGCGACAATGAGACGATACTGGACGCGAGATTATAAACAGAAGGTGAGTAAATCGTTAAAATACCGAGGGCTTACTCTATCCCTTCGCGGCAAAGGGCCAAAGGAAAGCGCCCGAAGCGGTGGCTTCGGGCGCTGGGTACTTCCCCTCAGCTATGGATATCAACGCCTTTGGTTTCGTGTAAAAAGAGTGCTGCGACCACGGCGTTGACGGCGGCGACGATGATCGGGAACCAGAGTCCGTAATAAATGTCACCCGACCAGGCGACCATCGCGGTGGCGAGCAGTGGCAGGATGCCGCCGAACCAACCATTGCCGATATGGTAGGGGAACGACATCGAGGAATAGCGGATTTTGGCCGGGAATAGCTCCACCAGATAGGCGGCGATCGGGCCGTAAATCATGCCGACATAGGCGAGCATGATCCAAAGCCACAGCACGGCGAGCGGCCAGTTGATCTTCGCCGGGTCGGCTTTCGCCGAATACCCCGCGGCCTTCAGTGCCGCGCTGATTTTCGCGGTATCGGCGCCCTCGACCACGGTGGCGCCGATGGTGGTGACGACCTCCTTGCCCGCTTCCCCGGCGATGGATTTGAAGGAAAGCCCGCTTTTGGTCAGCAGATCCTTGACCTTGTCACATGCGGTGAAATGCGACCAGGGGCCGACGAAAACATGGAAATTACAGTTATCGGCCGCGACCGTGATCGGTGTTGCCGCTTGGAAGGCAACGAGATCAGGATTGACTGCGCTGCTCAAGGCATGAAAGAGCGGCATGAATGTCAGCGCCGAGAGCACGCAAGAGGCGATCATCAGCTTGAGCCGGCCGATGCGATCCGAAAGCCAGCCGAAAAAGACGAGCGTTGGCGTGCCGAGGACGAGCTGAAGGCCGATCATCAGATAGGCGAGCTTATAATCGAGATGCAATGTGATGGTAAGGAAGAAGAGCGCGTAAAACTGCGCCGTGTACCAAATCACACCCTCGCCCGAGCAGGTGCCAAAGAGGGCGAGGAACACGTATTTGTTGTTCGGGTAACGGAAAAAACTTTCGGTAAGCGGCGCGGGTGAGCGTCGATTTTCTTCCTTGATCCGCAGGAACACCGGGCTTTCATTGAGCTTGAGGCGGATATAGAGCGAGACGACGAGCAGAATGAGCGAGATCAGAAAAGGAACGCGCCAGCCCCAAGAGGTGAAAGCGGCCGGCGTAAAGGACTCGCGGCAGAGATAAATGACGATGAGCGAGAGTAGGAGACCGAGCGAGCCCGTGGTTTGGATCCAGCTCGTCGCATAGCCGCGGTCATTGGGCTGGGCGTGCTCGGCGACATAGGTCGCAGCCCCGCCATATTCCCCGCCCAAGGCAAAACCCTGCAGGAGCCGCAAGCCGACCAGGATGATCGGTGCCGACCAGCCGATGGCGCTGAAGGTCGGCATCAGGCCGGTGCCAAAGGTCGCAAGACCCATGACCATGATGGTGACGAGGAAGGTGTATTTGCGGCCGATCAGATCACCGACGCGACCAAACACCAAGGCGCCGAAGGGTCGAACCATGAAGCCCACGGCATAGGTTGCGAAGGCCGAAAGCAAGGCTGCGGTATCGTTGCCTGGCGGAAAAAACAAACCCGCGAAAAACGGCGCCAATGTCGCGAATATGAAGAAATCATACCATTCGAATATGGTGCCAAGAGAAGAGGCAATGATAACTAAGCGCTCTTCCGCCTTTGTTATTTGGCGTATACCAGAGGTTTTTGAACCTCCACGGGACGCGCTGGCATAACTCATGGGCGTTACTCCCTCCTCCGTATCCGGCGGCATCATGTGCCGTCGGGTTGCTTCTTTAGCCAAAGACCATCTTCGTGAGCGCGGCTGCCCCCGCAGCCGTAACCCTGGAACAGGTTTTAGCTCCTGCCCAGCTTATCTCATGGCTGGCTAGAATCCAGATATTTCACCGAACCTCGCCTACCGGGGCTTTTGCCCCAGAGATCTTTTGCCCCTGTAGTCGATAGCCATGGTCTTTAGCCATCGAAAGCATTGCCGGAATGGCGCGGTTCGCGCAAGATCGGGCGACAAACTGGCACCAAGATCGGGAGTGACGACATGAGCCAACCGGAAAGCCGCTACGCGGAGGTTTATCGCGCCTGGCAGTGCGACCCCGAAGCCTGGTGGGCCGAGGCGGCGAGCGCCATCAGTTGGCACAAGATCTGGGATCGCGTGCTCGACCCCGCGATCGGACCCTATGGCGCCTGGTTTCCCGGGGGGCTCCTCAATATCAGCGAAAATTGCCTCGATCGCCATGTCGCCGCAGGGCGCGGGGCCGAGACGGCGCTGATCTGGGATAGCCCGCTCGCCGGGCGGAATGCGCGCTTTACCTATGCCGAGCTGACGGCGCGCGTCGCTCATGTCGCCGGCGCACTCGCCGCCCTTGGTGTCGGTCCAGGAGACCGGGTGGTCATTTATATGCCGATGGTGCCGGAGGCGGCGATCACTATGCTCGCCTGCGCGCGCATCGGTGCCATTCATTCCGTGGTTTTCGGCGGATTCGCCGCCGCCGAACTCGCGGCCCGCATCGCCGACGCGAAACCCCGTGTCATCGTTGCCGCGTCTTGCGGGCTCGAGCCCGGGCGGATCGTCGCTTATCAGCCGATCCTTGATGCCGCGCTCGCGCTTTCCCCGCACAAGCCAGAGGCGTGTCTCATTCTCCAGCGCGAGATGGCGCCGGCGACATTGACGAAGGGGCGGGATTACGATTTTTTGACTGCGGAGGCAAACGCCAAGCCCGCCGATCCAGTGCCGGTTCGCGCAACCGACCCGCTCTATATCCTTTACACCTCCGGCACCACCGGGCGGCCGAAGGGGGTGGTGCGCGATCATGGCGGATATGCTGTCGCCCTTCATCTCTCGATGGGGATGATTTATGGCCTCGGCGCCGGCGATGTGTTCTGGACGGCGTCTGATGTCGGCTGGGTGGTCGGGCATAGCTATATCGTGTATGCGCCGCTGCTCGCGGGGTGCACCAGTGTCATGTATGAAGGCAAGCCCGTTGGGACGCCCGACGCTGGCGCCTTCGGGCGGGTGATCGCCGCACATGGGGTGAAAGTCTTATTCACCGCGCCGACCGCGCTCCGCGCCATCAAGCAGCAGGATCCCGAAGCCAAATTACTCACCAGCCACGATCTGTCGCGCCTCGAGGCGCTGTTTTTGGCCGGCGAGCGCTGTGATCCGCCGACCGCGGAATGGGCGGCGGAGAAGCTCGCCCGCCCCGTCGTCGATCATTGGTGGCAGACCGAAACCGGCTGGCCGATCACCGCGGGGTTCCGCGGCCTCGGCCTCTTCCCCTTCAAGCCTGGCTCGGGTGGGCGGCCGGCCCCGGGCTACGATTTGCAAACGCTCGATGACAATGGGGCCGTTCTGCCGCGCGGTGCAAGCGGTCATCTCGCCATTCGCTTACCGCTGCCCCCGGGTGCGGCGCCGACGCTTTGGCAGAACGAGGCAGGGTTTCGCACCGCCTATCTCAGCGATTTTCCTGGCTGGTATCGCACCGGGGACGCCGGCATGATCGATGCCGACGGCGATGTCTGGGTGATGGGCCGCACCGATGACATCATCAACACCGCTGGCCATCGGCTTTCCACCGGCGCGATGGAGGAGGTGCTGGCCTCTCATGCCGATGTCGCCGAATGCGCCGTGATCGGCGCCCAGGACACGCTCAAGGGGCAGGTGCCGGTCGGCATGGTGGTGCTGAAAGCTGGGGTGAGCCGGGCGTCGGTGGAGATCACGGAGGAGCTTGTCGCGCTGGTGCGCGAGCGCATCGGCCCGGTTGCGTCCTTCAAGCAAGTTTATGTCGTGCCGCGCCTGCCGAAGACACGGTCGGGCAAGATTCTGCGCGCCGCGATTCGCCGTCTCGCCGATGGCGAGCCCGCCAATCCGCCGCCG
The DNA here is from genome assembly GCA_021801465.1 of Pseudomonadota bacterium. Classification (GTDB taxonomy): domain Bacteria; phylum Pseudomonadota; class Alphaproteobacteria; order Acetobacterales; family Acetobacteraceae; genus Acidibrevibacterium. The sequence goes on along the minus strand of JAJYXY010000064.1, from coordinate 13,412 downwards.
ACGATCGAGGATCCGGCGGCCCTCGACGATATCGCGGCGGCACTCCATTCACGCTGATCCGGGCCGTGCGACCCGGCACGGCGGAATTTTGCCTCTTTTTTTGCGAGTCGGCGTTTTTTTGTCAAAATCAGCGATGGGGTAAAAACTAGGGAACATACGAAATTATTTGAAAATATCGCAGCGCAGCAATCATGTGAATAGATTTTACGCTATTGCCCAAGAATTTATGATTTGATAACGAATACTATTTTTACGAGAGCTTAAATTTTTTCTTCTCTTAAAGAGATATATCGCTTAGACGCTTTTCACATCGCTATTGCTTGCGGGTGTAGAGTGCAACCATTTCGCGAAATTCTGATCGGCCCCTCAAGGGCGCTGCGAAATTGGGTCGTGAGGCGTTATGGCGCCTGACGATTTCGCCTATGACCTTGGCCATATGCTCCAAAATGCCGAGCGCGTTCTGGCGGCGCCGCCCAGCCCCAGTGCCGCGCCCGCCGATCTTCCGCGCGAATTGGAGACACTGCGCGCGGCGGGCCTGTTCGATGCCGCCTATTATCTCGCCAATAATCCCGATATCGCGCAAAACCGCGCCGATCCGCTGACGCATTATCACCTCCACGGCTGGCGGGAGGGGCGGCGGCCGAATTTCTATTTCGATCTGGCGTTTTATCTCGGCGAAAATGCGGATGTCCGCGCCGCCGGGATCGATCCGCTGTTACATTATATCTGGGCGGGTGAGCGCGAGGGGCGGCGGCCAGCCCTTTATTTCGATCCCGTTTGGTATCGCGCCCGTTATGCCGTACCCGAGGAAGAAAATTGCCTCGCGCATTATCTCGCGCGGCGCCTGAGCGGCGAGGTGAGCCCGCTCGCCGAGTTCGACTCCGCCTGGTATCTCGAGGCCTATCCCGATATCGCCGAGGCCGGGATGGACCCTCTCGAACATTTCCTCGTCCAGGGCCATCGCGAGGCACGTAATCCCTCACCCAGCTTCGATAGCCGCTTTTACCGCCAACGCTATTTGCGCGGGTCGGCGGAAAACCCGCTGCTGCATTACCTCCGGCATCGTGACGAGCCGGGCATTTTCCCCACCCGCCCGGAAAATGAGGTGAGCTTGCCGCGGGAGGTACGCCGCAACACCCGCCCGGGGCCGCATTTCGAGGAGATCGAGCCGGTGCCGGCGGGTCTGGCGCCGCGGGCACGCGTGCTCGCATTCTATCTGCCGCAATTTCATCCTTGCCCGGAAAACGACCTCTGGTGGGGAAAGGGCTTTACCGAATGGACCAATCTCGGCCGCGCCCTGCCGCGCTTTGCCGGGCATTATCAGCCGCGCATTCCGCGTGATCTCGGCCATTACCGGCTGGAGGGGGTGGAGACGCTGGCGCGGCAGATCGCGCTCGCCAAAGCTGCCGCACTTGGCGGCTTCGTGTTTTATTTTTACTGGTTCAATCGCCGCCGCCTGCTCGATCGGCCGCTCGAAACTTTCCTTGCCGAAAAATCCCTCGATTTTCCCTTTTGTCTGATGTGGGCGAATGAAAATTGGACCCGGCAATGGGATGGGCTGGACCAGCAAATCCTGCTCGCCCAAGAGTATCGCCTGGAAGACGAGGCTGCGCTGATCGCCTGTTTCGCCCGCCATTTCGCCGATCCGCGCTATATCCGCATCGATGGCCGGCCGCTGCTTTTCATCTACCGCGCCGCCTTGATCAAGGACACGGCCGCGGTGATCGCGCGCTGGCGTGAGCGGTTTTTGCGCGATCATGGCGAAAATCCCCTTCTGGTCATGGCGCAGAGCTTCACCGATCACGACCCGCGCCCGTATGGCCTCGATGGCGCGGTGGAGTTCCCCCCCCACAAGCTCACCAAAGGGGTGGAGATGATCAATGACCGGCTGGCGCTGCTCGATCTCGATTTTGCCGCTGAGGTCTATGACTACGATGACATCGCCATCCGCTCGTTGACCGTGGGGCGGCCAGATTACCCGCTGATCAAGACCGCGCTTCCCGGCTGGGACAATGATGCGCGGCGCGAGGGCGCGGGTCTCGTCATTCATGGCGCAACCCCTGCGCGCTATCAGGGCTGGCTTGGGCGCCTGATCGATGAGGCCCGCGCACAGCCATTTTTCGGCGAGCCCATGGTCTGTATCAATGCTTGGAATGAATGGGCGGAAGGCGCCTATCTCGAGCCCGATATTCATTTCGGCGCAGCGTTCCTCAATCCCACGGGCCGCGCCATCACGGGCCGCCCGCTACGCGCCGTCAATGCCGGGCTCGTCCTCATCGGCCACGATGCGCTCGCCCATGGCGCGCAGCATTTGCTGCTGCATATCGGCCGCCATCTCCGGCGCTGTTGTGGGCTCGCGGTGAGTTTTGTGCTGCGCGATGGCGGGCCGCTGGAAGCGGAATACGCCAAAGTGGCGCCAACTTTGGTCGCTCGCGACGATGAGTCCTTCGCCGCCGCGATCGAAACGCTCTATCATGAAAAAGGCGTGCGCGGCGCTATCGTCAACACCACTGCCGCCGCGGCGAGCTGCCCGCGTCTTGCCCAGCACGGCATCGACATGACCCTGCTCGTGCACGAAATGCCGCGCCTGATCGAGGAGAAGCAGCTCACCGCCATCGCCTGCGCCGCGGCGCCGCTGGTCCGCCAAGCTGTGTTCCCGGCCGCGCTGGTGCGCGACCAATTCACTGCGCTCGCCCCGATCGAGGCCGCGCGCACCGTGATTTTGCCGCAGGGGCTTTATCAGGAGGTCAGCTTCCGCGCCGAGGCCCGCCGCAAGCGGCGCCAAGAACTCGGCCTCGGTGCCGAGGCGGTGCTCGCGCTTGGCATCGGCTATGGCGACCTGCGCAAGGGCTTCGATCTTTTTCTTCAGACCTGGCGGGCGGCGCGCCGGCGCACCCGCGGGGTGCATTTCGTCTGGCTCGGCCGCATCGACCGCCAGCTCGAAATCTACCTCGCCGCCGAGATCGAGGCCGCGAAAGCGAGCGGCACCTGCCATTTTCCTGGATTTTGCGATGACGTCGCTGCCTGGCTCTCGGCGGCGGATGCGCTCTTGCTGCCCTCGCGCGAGGACCCTTACCCCTCGGTGATGCTGGAGGCGGCGGCGGCCGGAATCCCGGTGATCGCGTTTGCCGAAAGTGGTGGCGCGGCCGAATTCATCCAAAGCGAAAGCGCGGGCGAGGTGGTACCCTTCGCCGACTGCGAGGGGATGGCCCGCGCTCTGCTGCGCGCGACCAAAGCCCGGCCGAGCACGAACGAGCGCGGCCGCCGCGCCGCCGCCGCCAATGAGAGGCACAAATTTGGCCGCTATGCCGATGCGTTGCTCGGCCTTGCGCGCCCGGATCTTCTCAGCGTCTCGGTCGTCGTGCCGAATTGCGATTATGCGCGGTTTTTGCGCCAGCGTCTGACGACGATTTTCGGCCAGACCTATCCGGTGCGCGAGGTGATCCTGCTCGATGACGCCTCTAAAGATGATAGTCTTGCGCTCGCTAAGGCGGTCGCCGAGGAATGGGGGCGTGATATCCGCGTCGTTGTCAATCAGCGCCGAAGTGGCTCGGTTTTCGCCCAATGGCGACGCGCGGCTGAGCTCGCGCGGGGCGAATTTCTTTGGATCGCCGAGGCCGACGACGCCGCCGAGCCGCAATTTCTGGAAAAACTTGCACACCAACTCGGCCATGCGCCCGACGCCGTGTTCGCCTTCAGCGATAGCCGCGCGATCGATGCCCAAGGTGAGATCGTGATCCCGAGTTATCGCCCTTATTGTGCTCAGACGGCCGGTGTCGGCGCGCTCGACGCCGATGATGTCTTCGCCGCGCGGGGGTTTGCCCGCCGTTTCCTCGCCGAGCGCAATCTGATCCTCAATGCCTCCGCGGTGCTGTGGCGGCGGAGCGCCTTGCGCGCCGCTTTCGCCCGCGCCGGCGAAGCGGCATCAGAGCTCGCGCTGGCTGGTGACTGGCGGCTCTATCTCGAAGCCCTGATTGGCGAGGGGGCGGCAGAGACGGGTGCCAGCGTCGCTTATGTCGCCGCCCCGCTCAATCATCATCGACGGCATCGCGAAAGTGTCACCGCGCGGCTTGACCCCGCGCGGCATATCGAGGAAATCCGCGCGCTTCACCGGTTTGCCGCGGCTCGCCTCGGGGCCGGCAAAGCTTTGCGCGCGCGCCAGGCGGAAGCCTTGCGGCGAATTATCGCGGAGCTCCGCCCGCGCAAGTGACAAGCGCCGCCATCTGCGATAATCACCCCGCCTGAGGCCCATAGTCATGGGCCGGGCGGGAGAAGGGGATTTCCGACCGATGAACGCCGATGATGCCATTCTGCCGAGCCCGCTTGCCGCAAGTGGGATGGACCTGGTGGTACCGGTCATTCTCTCCGGCGGTTCGGGGACGCGCCTCTGGCCGGTCTCGCGCGAGAGCTATCCCAAGCAATATTGGCCCCTGATTTCCGCCCGCTCATTGCTGCAAGATACCGTGCGGCGCGCGAGTGGCCCCGGTTTTGCGCCGCCGATCGTGGTCTGTAACCAGGAACACCGGTTCATGATCGCCGAGCAACTGCGCCAAGACGGGGTCGAGACGGCGCGCATCCTACTCGAGCCGGTGGGGCGCAACAGCGCGCCGGCGATCACCGCCGCCGCCCTGCTCGTTGCCGAGGAAAACCCGGACGCGGTGCTGTGGATGATGGCCGCCGATGCCGCGATCGGCGATCTCGCGGCGCTGCGCGCGGCTTTGGGGCCGGCGGTCGCGGCGGCGCGGCGCGGGCGGATCGTGACCTTTGGCATGAAGCCCACCGCCCCGGAAACCGGCTATGGCTATATCGAGGTCGGAGAGCCGATTTCCGGCATCATCGGCGCGCATGACCTCGTTCGCTTCATCGAGAAGCCAGATGTCGAGACCGCCCGGGTTCTGGTGCGATCGGGGCTGCATTTGTGGAATTCGGGCATGTTCGTCTTCACCGCCGCGGCGCTGATCGCGGAGATGGAGGAACACGCGCCGGCCGTTTTGGTGGCGGTGCGGCGCGCGGTCGCCGCGCGCAGCAGCGATCTCGATTTCCTGCGTCTCAATGCCGAGGCTTTTGCCGCCGCGCCGGCGATCAGCCTTGACTACGCGGTTGCCGAGCGCACACGCCATGCCGCCGTGGTGCCGGCCGATCTCGGCTGGTCGGATGTCGGCAGCTGGAGCGCGCTCTGGGCGCTCGGTGAAAAAGACGCCGCCGGCAATGTCGCCGCGGGCGATGTTTTGCTCGAACAGGCGCGTGATTGTTACGTGCGCAGCGATGGAATGCTGACCGCCGTCGTCGGTCTCGAAAATGCGGTGGTGGTGGTGACGGAGGATGCGGTGCTCGCGCTCCATCGCGATCACGCCCAGGACGTGAAAAAAATCGTCGATCGGCTTCGCCTCGCGGGGCGGCCGGAGGCCGTCTTGCATAATCGCTGCTATCGCCCCTGGGGATTTTATGAGAGCCTGATCCAGGGTGACCGCTTCCAGGTCAAGCGTATCGTCGTCCAGCCGGGGCAGAAATTATCGCTGCAAAAACATTTCCATCGTGCCGAGCACTGGGTGGTGGTGAACGGCACCGCCTTGGTGACGCGCGATGACGAGCAGATCTTGTTGCGCGAAAATGAGAGTGTTTACCTCCCGCTCGGAAGCCGCCATCGGCTGGAGAATCCCGGCCGCATCCCGCTCACCCTGATCGAGGTGCAATCCGGCGCCTATCTCGGCGAGGACGACATCGTCCGCTTCGATGACACATATGGGCGCGCCTGAGCGCCTGCCACCGGCACGCCGATCGTATGACGATAAACGCGGCGCGCGTTTGAAGGCGGGCGGCGCGCATAAGGCGGCGATGCGCCCACGCGCTCTGGTCGGATCGCCGCATCGACGCTAGTCTGCCCCGGCAACCAGCGCCATGGAATCACACCGCAATGCGTCTCTCCCGCTCCCTGCTCCCGACCCTCAAGGAAACCCCGGCCGAGGCGCAGATCGTCTCCCACCGGCTGATGCTGCGCGCGGGGCTTGTGCGCCAGACCAGCGCCGGCATCTATGCCTGGCTTCCCGCCGGCTATCGCGTGCTCAACAACATCGCCCGCATCGTGCGCGAGGAACAGGATGCCGCCGGCGCGCAGGAGCTTTTGATGCCGACCATCCAATCTGCTGAGCTTTGGCGTGAAAGCGGCCGCTATGACGGCTACGGGAAGGAGATGCTGCGTATTCGCGACCGCCACGAACGCGAATTGCTCTACGGCCCGACCAATGAGGAAATGATCACCGATCTCTTTCGCCAATCCGTCCACTCCTATCGCGCGCTGCCGCAAATCGTCTATCATATTCAATGGAAATTCCGCGACGAGGTGCGTCCGCGTTTTGGCGTCATGCGCGGGCGTGAATTTCTGATGAAGGATGCCTATAGTTTCGATATCGATCATGCCGGCGCTGTCATCAGCTATCGCAAGATGATGCTCGCTTACATGCGCACCTTCCAGCGGCTTGGTCTGCGCGCCATTCCGATGGCCGCTGATACCGGGCCGATCGGCGGCGATCTCAGCCATGAGTTCATCATCCTCGCCGCGACCGGCGAAAGCCAGGTCTTCTACGACGCCGCGTTCGAGGCGATCGATTATACCAGCGGCAGTTTCGATATCCACGACGAGGCCGATCTTGCGCACTTTTTTTCGATGATGACGACGCCCTATGCGGCAACCGATGAAAAGCACGACGCCGATCTCTGGGCCAGCATCGAGCCCGCGCGCCGGCGCGAGGGGCGCGGAATCGAGGTCGGGCATATCTTCTATTTCGGCACGAAATATAGCCAGCCGATGAATTTCACGGCAACTGGCCCAGACGGGCAGAAATTCCATCCCGAAATGGGAAGCTACGGGATCGGGGTCAGCCGCCTCGTCGGCGCCGTGATCGAAGCCTCGCACGATGCGGCCGGCATCATCTGGCCCGACGCGATCGCCCCGTTCCGCGCCGCTATCCTCAATCTCAAACCCGGCGATGCCGCCTGCGATGGGCTTTGCGAACAGCTCTATGCGCGCCTTGGCGCGGAAGCGCTCTATGACGACCGTGAAGAGCGCGCTGGGGTGAAATTTGCCGATGCCGATCTTCTCGGCCATCCCTGGCAGATCATCGTCGGGCCGCGTGGCGCGGCCGCGGGCAAGATCGAACTCAAGCGCCGCGCCAATGGTGAGCGCGAAGAGATCTCACCCGACGCCGCGATCGCGAAAATCCTCGGCCTTTAGCATGTTCGATGCTTTCGAACGCGCGGTTGCCGGGCGCTATCTGCGTGCCCGGCGCGGCGAGCGCTTCGTCTCCGTCATCGCCACGTTCTCGCTCATCGGCATTGCTCTCGGCGTTGCAACGCTGATCATCGTCATGAGTGTCATGGGCGGGTTCAAGGTCGATTTGCTGAACCGCATCCTCGGCCTCAACGGCCATCTCGGCATTTACGCGAGCGAGAGCGAAGGCCCCGCGCGCGGGCTTGCCGATTATCAGAGCTTGACCAAGCGGCTTGCGGCGATCCCCGATATCGTCTCCGCTATTCCGGTGGTCGATGGCCAGGCTTTGGTCTCCAGCCCGCGCGGCGCGGCAACTGGCGGCCTCATCCGTGGCATCCGGCCCGCCGATCTCCTGGCGCTGCATGCCGTCAGCGATCATCTCGTCGAGGGCTCGCTCAGCGACTTCGCACCCGGAGATGCGATCGCGATCGGCGCCGGTATGGCGCAAAGGCTTGGGCTCTCTGTTGGGGACAATTTGACCCTGATCTCACCTCAAGGCGCGGCCACCGCGTTTGGCACCGTACCACGGATCCGTGCCTATCGCATCGTTGCGATTTTTCAAGTCGGCATGAACGAATATGATCAGGCCTACGCATTTCTGCCGCTGGCCGATGCGCAGGTTTTTTTTCAACAGCCGCACAGCGTCAGCCAAATCGAGATCCGCGTGCGCGACCCACTTGCGGTTGGTGGCGTCGTGCGGGCGATCCGCGCGGCCCTCGGCGATGCCCCGGTTCACATCATCGATTGGCAGCATAGCAACGACAGCTTCTTTGCCGCGGTCGAGGTCGAACAGAACGTGATGTTTCTGATCTTGACCCTGATCATCCTCGTCGCCGCCTTCAACGTCATTTCCTCGTTGATCATGATGGTCAAGGACAAAACCCGCGATATCGCGGTGTTGCGCACCCTTGGCGCCTCGCGCGGGGCGGTGATGCGGATTTTTCTGATGTGCGGCGCTTCCGTCGGTGTCACCGGCACGTTGGCGGGCACCCTGCTCGGCGTCGTCTTTTGCCTCAATATCACGACGCTGCAAAACTGGGTGGAGCGCATCACCGGCGTCTCAGTCTTCAATCCAGAAGTCTATTATCTCGCCCATCTCCCCGCGCGGCTGGATTGGCGCGAGGTGACGGAAATCATCGTCATGGCGCTCTCGCTCTCGCTGCTTGCGACACTCTATCCGAGTTGGCGCGCCGCGCGCACCGACCCGATCGAGGCGCTGCGCCATGAATGAGACGCCAGCACTCGCCATGCGTGACGTGGCACGGATCTATCGCACCGAAGCCGGCTCGCTCCCGGTTTTGCGCGGGGTCGATCTCGCGCTCGCTGCTGGGGAAATCGTCGCTCTCGTCGCCCCCTCGGGATCGGGCAAATCGACGCTTTTGCATCTCGCCGGGCTCTTGGAAAAACCAGACGAGGGCGAGGTGTTTATCGCGGGGCGGGCCGCAGGGCGGCTTGGGGATGGTGAACGCAGCATCATCCGGCGCGACATGATCGGCTTCGTCTATCAGTTTCATCACCTGCTCAGCGAATTCAGCGCGCTCGAAAACGTCGTCTTGCCGCAGATGATCGCAAAACGCACCCGGCCAGCCGGGATCGCGCGCGCAACCCATCTGCTCGCGGCGCTTGGGCTCGGGGCGCGGCTAAACCATCTGCCAGGAAAACTCTCTGGCGGCGAACAACAGCGGGTCGCGATCGCGCGCGCTCTCGCCAATGAGCCGAAAATCCTGCTCGCCGATGAGCCGACGGGCAATCTCGATGTCGCAACCGCCGAGATGGTGTTCGCCGCTCTCCTAGAAATCGTCCGCGCGCATGGCGTTGCCGCGCTGATTGCAACCCATAACCCTGATCTCGCCGCACGCATGGATCGTCGCATCACGCTGATTGAGGGACGTCTCGTGCCCTTGGGCGAGTGAGGGGGAGAAAGACGATGTGTCTCTCTACAAAAGAGCCGAAAATTTTTGTCCCCGTGCCTAGTCGCGATGTCGTTTTGGCGGTGGCTTGCGGCATGCGCGCTGGCGCGTTGCGGGAGGGCGCATGAGTCGCGGCGATTTCGTCCATCTTCGCGTCCATTCCGCCTATTCCTTGAGTGAGGGGGCGATCAAGGCGGAAAAAATCGCAGCCCTCGCGCGCCTCGCCGCGATGCCAGCCGCCGCCATCACCGATAGCAGCAATCTTTTCGGTGCGCTCGAATTTAGCCAAGCCTGCGCCAAAGCCGGTGTCCAGCCCATCATCGGCTGCCAAATCAATCTCGCCCGTGCCGACAACGCGAAATTGCCGCCCGATCCAATCATCATGCTCGCGAAAGATGCACAAGGGCTTGCAAATCTCCAGCGTCTGTCATCACGCGGCTTTCTCGACCCCGATTCTGGCGCCAAGCCACAACTTCCCCTCAGCGTTCTCGCCGAGCATGCAGCGGGTCTCTTCTTTCTCACCGGTGGCACGCATGGCCCGATCGCGCGCCTCCTCGCCGAAGGGCAACGCGATGCTGCGCAAGCACTTCTTGCGGAAATCGCTGAGGCATTCGCCGATCGCACGGTGATGGAGCTCCATCGCCATGGGCTTCCGATCGAACGCGCGATAGAACCCGGGCTGATCGCTCTTGCCGACGCTGTACGGGTTCCGCTTGTCGCGACGAATGATTGCTTTTTTGCCGAAGAGTCGATGTTCGCGGCGCACGACGCGCTGCTCTGCATCGCCGAAGGGCGCCTGCTTGCCGAAACTGAACGCCGCCGTGTCACCCGCGAGCATTGGTTCAAGCCCGCCGCTTTGATGCGGGCGCTTTTCGCCGATCTTCCGGAAGCGTGCGACAACACACTTGTAATCGCTCAACGCTGCGCGATCATGGCCGAGACGCGCAAGCCGATGCTGCCGGTATTTCCGAAAATCGCTGCTGGCACCAGCGAGGACGAAACATTGCGGGCGATGGCGCGGGCCGGGCTCGAGGCACGTCTTGCGGCGGCGGGGATCGATGCGGCAGCCGCCGAGCAATATCGCGAACGGCTCGCCTATGAGCTCGACGTCATCGCCAAGATGGCATTTCCCGGCTATTTTCTCATCGTCGCGGATTTTATTCAGTGGGCGAAGGCACACGGGATTCCGGTCGGCCCCGGACGCGGCTCGGGCGCGGGTTCGGTCGTTGCCTGGGCGCTGACCATCACCGATCTCGATCCGCTACGCTTTGGTCTTTTGTTCGAGCGTTTTCTCAACCCCGAACGCGTTTCGATGCCCGATTTCGACATTGATTTCTGCCAGCACCGACGCGATGAGGTGATCGCTTATGTGCGGGCGGAATATGGCGCCGATCGCGTCGCGCAAATCATCACGTTCGGAAAATTGCAGGCTCGCGCGGTGGTCCGCGATGTCGGCCGGGTGCTTGGCCTGCCGTATGGCCAGGTCAATAAGATCGCCGAGCTGATCCCAAACAACCCCGCGAAACCGGTGACGCTCGGGCAGGCGATCGCCGGCGAGCCGCGTCTGCAAGAAGCCCGCGAGACGGACGAGGCGGTGGCGCGGCTCCTCGAAATCGCGCTTCAGCTCGAAGGTCTTTATCGCCACGCCAGCACGCACGCCGCTGGCGTTGTCATCGGCGACCGGCCGCTGATCGATCTCGTGCCGCTTTATCGCGATCCACGCTCGGAATTTCTTGTCACCCAATATTCGATGAAATATGTCGAACAAGCGGGTTTGGTGAAATTCGATTTTCTTGGCCTGACGACGCTTACCATCTTGAAGCGCGCGGTGGATTTTCTTGCAGAGCGGGGGGATGTCGTCGATCTCGCCGCGCTGCCGCTCGATGATGCCAAGACCTACGAGATGCTGGCTCGCGGCGAGGCCGGTGGCGTGTTCCAGTTCGAAAGCCAGGGCATGCGCGACGTGCTGCGCCAGATGCGGCCCGACCGGTTCGAGGACCTGATCGCCGCCGTCGCCCTTTATCGTCCCGGCCCGATGGCCAATATCCCGGCTTATTGCCAGAGAAAACACGGTGAGAAATGGGCGCCGCCGCACCCCGATCTCGCCGATATTCTTGGCGAGACCTACGGGATCATGGTCTATCAGGAGCAGGTGATGCAGATCGCCCAGCGTCTTGCCGGCTATAGCCTCGGCGCTGCCGATCTTCTCCGCCGTGCCATGGGCAAGAAGATCCGCGCCGAGATGGAGGCGCAGCGGCGGATTTTTCTCGAAGGCGCCGCAGCGCGCGGGATCGAGGCCGCGAAAGCCGGCGAGATTTTTGATCTTATGGAAAAATTCGCAGATTACGGCTTTAATAAATCGCATGCTGCGGCCTATGCCCTGGTCGCCTATCAAACCGCCTGGATGCGTGCCAATCACCCGACCGCCTTCATCGCCGCGTGCATGAGTTTGGCGATCAATAATACAGACAAGCTCGCTGCACTCCGCCAGGAGGCGCGCGCGCTGGGTATTTCCGTCTTGCCGCCCGACATCAATCGCTCGGGCGCTGATTTCACGCTCGAGCGCGGCGAAGATGGCAAACTCGCGATCCGCTATGCGCTGGCAGCGGTGAAAAAAGTGGGCGAGGCGGCGATGCTGTCGCTTATTGCCGCGCGCGGCGCGCAGCCCTTCGCCGATCTTGCCGATTTCGCCGCGCGTATCGATGCTCGCGCGCTCAACCGCATGCAGCTCGAAAATCTCGCCAAAGCCGGGGCGTTTGATGGGCTGGAGAAGAACCGCGCGCGCGTCTTTGCGAGCGTGGAGACCCTGCTTCGCCGCGCCCAAGCCGCCGCGAGCGAGCGCGTAAGCGGCCAGGCGGCGCTCTTTGGCGCAGAGGGGCGCGGCGAGACGCTCCGTCTCGCCGAGGTGGCCGATTGGCCGCCGATGGAGCGGCTCGGCTATGAGGCGGAGGCGGTCGGATTCCACATCACCGCCCACCCACTCGATGCCTATGCCGGGGCCTTACGGCGGCTTGGGGTCATCGCGAGCAGCGCGATCGCCGCCAGTGCTGCCGCCGGCATTGGCCGGGTGCGGCTCGCCGGCACGCTGATCAGCGTCAAGGAGCGGCCGACCCGCACCGGAACCCGCATGGCCTGGGCGCGGCTCTCCGATAGCGGCGGCTCATTCGAGATTACCTTGTTCAGCGAAACCCTGGCGCGCGTGCGCGACCTCTTGCAGCCGGGAACGAGCCTCCTCGCCAGTGTCGATCTCCGTCTCGAGGGGGAGACCCTGCGCCTTACCGCCCATGACGTCTCGGCGTTGGAGGCAGCGGCGGCGACGCTCGCCAGCGGCATTCGGGTGTGGCTCCGCCATGGCGACGGCTTGGCGCAGATCCGTGATCTGCTCGCCGAGCGGCGCGGCGGGAAGGGGCGGGTGCGTCTCATGCCGAGACTTGCCGAGACCGATCAGGCGGTCGAGGTGACGCTTCCGGGGGGCTTCAACGTCACGCCGCTGGTGGCGCAGACGCTGGCGACGCTGCCCGGGGTCGAGCGGGTCGAGGCGCTTTGAGCGAGGGGCTCACGCGACGAGGTAGAAATCGATCATCACCGCGCGCGCGGCGCGGGCGCCAGAGCAGAGAAAAATATGCTCGCTGAGCCAACGATGCGGCCCGGGCGGCGCCTCGAACTGCGGTGCGCCGCGAAAATAATAAAGCGCGGGGTCGACCGGCTCGCCCGCCGCGAGCCGCGCGATCACCGCTGGGTTGCCGCTGCGGAGGGCGCGGTTGACGACGTTGATCACGGTGCCATCGGCCGCGCGGATGGCATAACGTGCGACCAGGCGCGTGAGCAGGCCGCCCGCCTCGACCACCTGCCAATCGGCGCCGAGTGAGAGCACCTCGCCCACCAAGCGCGGCCCGCGCACCATGCCGCCGAGGATGGGAATGATGCGCCGGCGCGCGCCCACGGCATCCGTGCCGGCCTCGATGGCGGCGCCGACGGTGACCTCGGCGGTGAAGGCGAGGTCGAGGGTGGGTTTGATCGGGGGCATCGTGCGCTCCTTGGCCGATCTGGCCAGATGACTGAGATGGGCCGCGTGCGAGACGGACCTCGCGTGAGACGGGCCGCGCGTGAGACGGGCCGCGTGCCGGCGCTTTCGGCTGTGGCTGGGGCGGGAGGATTCGAACCTCCGCATGGCGGAATCAAAATCCGCTGCCTTACCGCTTGGCTACGCCCCATTCTCTGGGCGCCCATTCTCT
>JAJYXY010000178.1 GCA_021801465.1 Pseudomonadota bacterium | reverse complement strand
GCCGGCGCGGAAATCGAGCAGATCGCGAAGGGCGATCGGCGGCATCTTGCGCACCATCTCGGCATAGCGGCGATAGGTGGTGTAGCTGTCGGTCGCGACCGCGGTTTGCAGCGTGTGGATCAGACCGGCCTCGAACCCATGCACCTCGCCGCGGCGGCGGAGCTTATAAAGCCCGCCGATCGGCAGCGTGCCCGCCTCGCCCTGCCACGCGCTCTTGTGCAGATCGAGAACCCGGCGGGCGATGCCGGCGAGCCCGATCCCGGAAATGCGCGATGGCATACCGGGAAAGAATTCCGCGACCAGAGCACGCGAAAGGCCGATCGCTTCGAAATTATAGCCGCCGCGATAGGACGAGATCACCGCGATGCCCATTTTCGACATCACTTTCAGCAATCCCTTATCGACTGCTTTCTTATAGCGCTGGACAGCGGTTTTAAGCGACATGTCACCGAACAAGCCGCGCCGCTGGCGGTCCGCGATCGCTTCCTGCGCGAGATAGGCGTTGACCGTCGTCGCGCCGACGCCGATGAGCACGGCGAAATAATGCACGTCATGGCATTCGCCGGCGCGGACATTGAGCGACGTGAAGGTGCGCAAACTTTGGCGCACGAGATGGGTGTGAACGGCGCCGGTCGCCAAGATCATCGGGATCGGCGCTCGCGCCTCAGACTGCGCCTCATCGGTCAGAATGACATGGGTCGCGCCGGCGCGGACACCTTCCTCGGCTTCGCTGCGGATGCGATCGAGGGCGGCGCGAAGACCAGCCTCACCATCGCTCACCGGAAACGTGGCATCGACGATGACGGCCGAGGTCCCCATATAGGCCGCCATCGCCTGGAATTCGGCGTTCGAGAGCACCGGGCTTTCGAGCTGCAGGAGATCGCACTGGCTGGCATCCTCGTCGAGCACATTGCCGAGATTGCCGAGCCGGGTCTTGAGCGACATCACCCGGGTTTCGCGCAGACTGTCGATCGGCGGGTTGGTCACCTGGCTGAAGGCTTGGCGAAAAAAATGATGAAGGCCACGATAGCGCTCCGAAAGCACCGCGATCGGGGTGTCATCACCCATCGAGCCGACGGCTTCGTTCGCCTCCTCGACCATCGGGTGGAGGATCAGTTCGAGGTCTTCGAGCGACACCCCAACCGCGATCTGCCGGCGCCGCAGCGCCTCGCCGGTGAAGGCTACCGGCTCGGTCGCATCGGCGCGAACGATATGGTCGATTTCGCGAATATGCTTGACCCAGGCGCCAAAATTCTGGCGCGCGGCGAGCCGGTCCTTCAATTCGGCATCGCCATAGAAACGCGCGTGATCGAGATCGACCGCGATGGTTTGGCCGGGGCCGACGCGACCCTTTTCGACGATCTCGACCTCGTCGAGCTTCACCATGCCGGTCTCCGAGCCGACGATGAGGAGATGATCGCGGGTGATGGTGTAACGCAGCGGGCGCAAGCCATTGCGGTCGAGCCCGGCGATCACCCAGCGCCCGTCGGTCGCGGTCACCGCCGCCGGGCCATCCCACGGTTCCATCACCGCGTTGCAATAGAGGAACATGTCGCGATGGGCTTTGGGCATCGTCGCGTCCTGGCCGATGCTCGCCGGGATCATCAGCGCTTTTGCCATCGGCGCGTCACGCCCGGCATGGACGAGAAGTTCGAAGACGTTATCAAGGATCGCGGTGTCCGAGCCGCCGGCCTGCACGACCGGCTTGATGTCGTCGAGATAGGGGTCGAGCGCACCGGCCGCGAGCCGCGTCTCATGGCTTTTCATCCAGTTGACGTTGCCGGCGAGCGTGTTGATTTCACCGTTATGGGCGAGCATGCGAAATGGCTGCGCCAGCCGCCAGGTCGGGAAGGTGTTGGTCGAATAGCGCTGATGATAGATCGCGAAACGCGAGACGAAGCGCGGATCGAGAAGATCGGGATAGAAATCGGTCAGACTCTCGGCAAGGAACATGCCCTTGTAGATGATCGAGCGGGCCGAGAGGGAGCAGAAATAGAGTTCGGGAATCTGCGCCTGCTGCGCGAGTTTCTCGATCCGGCGGCGAATGACGAAGAGGTCGCGCTCGAAGGTCGCGGGGTCGGCATCGCGGGCGTTGCCGATCATGATCTGCTCGATCTCGGGCCGGGTCGCGTTCGCTTTCTCACCGATGCAATCGACATTGATCGGCACTTGCCGCCAGCCATAGATGGCATAGCCGAAGGCGAGGATTTCGCTTTCCACGATTTCGCGACAGCGCTCCTGCGCCGAGAGATCGGTTTTCGGAAGGAACACCTGCCCGACCGCGATCGGCCCGGGATAGCGCAGTGTGTCGCCGCCGCGCTCGACCGCCTCGATGAAGAAATCCTGCGGAATTTCGATATGGATGCCGGCGCCGTCACCGGTCTTGCCGTCGGCGTCCACTGCGCCGCGGTGCCAGACGGCGCGCAAGGCATCGATCCCGGCCTGGACGACGTCGCGCCGCTTTTTGCCGTCGAGGGCGCAAACCAGCCCGACGCCGCAGGCATCGTGCTCTTGCGCGGGGTCATAGGTTTCGCCGAGCCGGGCGGCATTTTCCGCGAAACTGCGGAGGAAATCGGCGGCGCTTTCGTCACTCATGGCGTGCTCCTCAGACCCTGATGCCGCGCTTGCGCAATTCGTCGGCGTGTTTCTGGACGGCGTCGCGGGCGATTTTCTGGCCCCAAATCATGCCCGCTTGGATGCTTTTGCCGGTGATCGCGGGCGTTGCCGTGAGCAGATGCTGCCCGGCCGGGGTTTGGTAGAAAGCGGTGACGGCGCGGAGATCAGCGGCGCTGAGGGCGCCGGCCCAAATCATCGCGATCTGGTGCTTGAGATCGGGGAGGCCGGCGCGAAATTCCGGCATCAGGAGAGTATCGACGATCTTGCCGGCCTCATCGACCGAGGGCGCGCCGGCAGCGGTGAGGATGGTGATCAGGCGCTCGCGCATCATGGCGAGAATCGGTGCCATCGTCGCGTCCGCGGCGGTGATGTTGGCCAGCGCCTCCGCCTCCCGCAACGCGGCCTCGTCGGCGCCAGCCGGGCGCCCGCCAAGAGAGACGAGGAGTACGAAAGCGAGAAGTGCCCCCGAGAACACATGCGAGAAAACACGGGCGCGGTGATTGGGGCGCGAAAAAATCATTCCGCCGCCTCGCGCTCGATCGCGCCCGCTTCCAGCCAGGCATGGATCCGCGCCGCAGCATCCCGCCCATCGCGGATCGCCCAGACGACGAGGCTCGCCCCGCGCACAATGTCACCAGCGGCGAAAACGCCGGCAAGCGAGGTCATGAATTCCCGCGGCTGGATGCGAAGCGTGCCATGGCGGGTGACTTCGAGCCCGGGCTCGCCGAACGCCGCCGGGATGGGCTCGGGGTCGAAGCCGAGCGCCTTGATCACGAGATCGGCGGGGACAGTGAAATGACTGTCGGCGATCGGCTCGACCGACTGCCGCCCGGAAGCGTCAGGCAGGCCAAGCCGCATGC
>JAJYXY010000109.1 GCA_021801465.1 Pseudomonadota bacterium | reverse complement strand
ATCCACTGTCTCGAATGCACCGAAAAGCAGCGCTCGAAATGGCAGCAATTCCTGCGCGGCCCGGCCCGCAACGCGGCCGAATATGTCGCAACCCACAGCCGCCACGTCGAAGACGTGATGACCAAGGATGTCGCCTCGGTTCCCGAGAATGCCGGCATCGATCAGGTCGTCGAACTCATGGAGCAGCGCGGCATCCGCCGCGTGCCGGTGATGCGCGGCGATGTCGTGGTCGGCCTCATCAGCCGTGCCGATCTCATCCGCGTCATCGGCGAAGCGCTGGGCGCCCGCACCGATGCCAAGCGCGACGATCCGGCGATCCGCGAGGCGCTGCTCGGCGAACTCAAGAAACAGAACTGGTTCGGGGCGCAGAGCGTGTCGATCATGGTTGAAAGCGGCACCGTGACCCTCGAGGGCGTGTTGTTCGACGATGCCGCCCGCGCCGCGCTCGTGGTCGCTGCCGAGAATGTGCCGGGCGTGAAAAGCGTCATCGACAAAACCACGTTCGTCGAGCCCGTTCCCTTCGTCGGATAGTGCGATGATCCTGGACATGTGAGCGGAAGGGTGCTGCGATGAGCCAGGATGTCGGCGGCGTGGTGGCGCGGGATACCACGGCGGCGAAGCCGGCGAAGGCGCGTTCGAAGCGGCGGATTTTGCTGCCGGCGGCTTTGCTGCTGCTGCTTCTCGCCGCGGCGGGCGCGGCCTATTGGCGCCTTTCCCACCCGCCCGCCGCCGCGACCAGCGTTACCGTGTTCGGCACCATCGATATCCGCCAGACCCAAATCGCCTTCAACGACAGCGATCGCATCGCTCATCTTTATTTCCATGAGGGGGACCGGGTGACGCGCGGGCAGTTGCTCGGCGATCTCGATGAGGCCCGCCTCAAAGCCAATGCCGACAAAGCCGATGCCGACGTTGAGGCAGCGGACAAAACCCTGACCCGGCTGCTCGATGGCTCACGGCCGGAAGAAATCGCCGAGGCGCGCGCGGCCCTTGCCGCGGCGGTGGCGACGGAGGCGAATGCGCGGATCAATCTCGCGCGTTACAATACGCTGTCGCCGAGTGGCGCCGAGACCAAGCAAAATCGCGACAACGCCGAGCAAACTCTGAAAGTCGCAACCGCTAACCGCGAGGCCGCCGAGCAAGCGCTCGCGCTCGCGCTCGAGGGGCCGCGCTGGGAAGATATCGCGGTCGCACGCGCGCAACTCGCCTCCGCCAAGGCCGCCGCCGCTTATGCGCACCGCCAATACGAGGATGCGAAACTGCTCGCCCCGGCCAATGGCATGATCGAGGACCGCATCCTCGAGCCCGGGGACATGGTGACGCCGCAAACCCCGGTCTATACGCTCGATCTCGACGATCCGGTTTATGCCCGCGCCTATCTCCCCGAACACGAACTCGGCAAAATCCGCACCGGTATGCGCGCCTGGATCGAGACCGACGCCTACCCTGGGGAAAAATTCCCCGCCTGGATCGGCTTCATCGCAACCACCGCCGAGTTCACGCCCAAAACCGTCGAAACCACCGATCTTCGCACCGCGCTGGTCTATCGGCTGCATGTCTATGCCTGCAATCCCGGCGGCCGGCTCAGGCTCGGCGCGCCGGTGACGGTGATCATCCCGCTCGAAGACAACGCGCCGGGCGGCCAGGCTGCGACTCCGTGCGAGAGCGGCAATGGCAGATGACGTCCTGCGCTTCCGCGACGTCGTCAAAGGGTTTCAGAGCGGGGCGCAACCTATCGTCGCCCTCGATGGTCTGTCGTTTTCGCTCGCGCGCGGGCGCATCACCGGCCTGATCGGCCCCGATGGCGCCGGCAAGACGACCTTGATGCGGCTTGCCGCGGGGCTTTTGCTGCCCGAGCGCGGCGAGGTCATCACGCTTGGGCAAGAGACGCGGCGCGGCGCGCGCGCGGTGCATGGGCGGATCGGCTACATGCCGCAGCGCTTCGGGCTCTATGAGGATCTCACGGTTCAGGAAAATCTCGATCTCTATGCCGATTTGCAGGGTCTTGCGCGAGAGGCACGCCAAACCCGCTATGACGAACTCCTTCGCCTCACCGCGCTCGGCCCGTTCGGCAAGCGCCAGGCGGGAAGATTGTCGGGCGGGATGAAGCAGAAACTCGGCCTTGCCTGCGCGCTTTTGCGGGTGCCGGAGCTGCTATTGCTCGATGAGCCGACGGTCGGCGTCGATCCGATTTCGCGGCGGGAACTCTGGGCGATCGTCGTCGCGCTTCGTGCCGAAGGCGTCAGCGTCTTGATCAGCACCGCCTATATGGACGAGGCGGAACGCTGCGATGAGATCTTGCTGCTCAATCAGGGGCGCCTTCTCGCCGAAGGCACGCCGGCCGCGTTCATTGCGCCGCTCGCCGGGCGGTGTTTCGCGGGCCACGATCCGCAGCGTTCGCGCCGCGCCCTACAACAGACGCTATACGCCGAGGAGACGGTTCTCGAAGCCAGGATCGAGACCGATTCGGTGCGGGTTCTGCTCAGCCCGGGCGTCCGCCCGCCGGCCATCGCGGGCGTCACCTGGGAGGCGAGAGACGCCGATTTCGCCGATGCCTTCTTCGAGCGTCTGGCTGCCGGCAAGACCGCGCGCCGGCCACCGATGGCGGCGAATCCACCCCCGGCGGGCGCCGGCGAGCGCGCGGAAATCGTGCTTTCGGTGCGTGGCTTGAACCGGGTGTTCGGCAGTTTTCACGCGGTCAAAGACGTCACGTTCGCGGTGCGAAAAGGCGAGGTGTTTGGCCTGCTCGGCGCCAATGGCGCGGGCAAGAGCACGACCTTTCGCATGCTCTGCGGCTTGTTGCCGGCAAGTTCGGGCATCTTGCAGGTAGCGGGCCAGGATTTGCGCACGGCACCGGCGGAGGCGCGCCGCAATATCGGCTATGTCGCCCAAAAATTCTCGCTTTATGCCAATCTCAGCGTCGATCAAAACCTCGCTTTCTTCGCCGCCGCCTATGGCCTGCGCGGCAAGCGCAAGCGCGAACGCCTGGCTTGGGCTGAGGAAGAATTCGAACTCGCCCCTTATCGTGCGATGAATGCCGGTGATCTGCCGCTCGGCTACAAACAGCGCCTCGCGCTCGCCGTCGCCCTCCTCCATGAGCCGGCCATCCTCTTTCTCGACGAGGCGACCTCAGGCGTCGACCCGCTGGCGCGCAGCGAATTTTGGCAACGCATCAATCACTATTCCGCGGCGGGAACCACGGTTCTGGTGACGACGCATTTCATGGATGAAGCGGAATATTGTGACCATCTCATCTTGATGTCGCTCGGGGAAGTGCTGGCCGCCGGCACACCGGGCGAGGTCCGCGCCAAGGCAAAAAGCGCGAGCCTGCCGGCGCCCAGCATGGAGGAAGCCTTCATCGCCTTGATCGAGCAAAACGAAGCCAAGATCAGGCGGGCGGCATGAACGGCCTTCGGCTGCGCGGCTTGCTGCGCAAGGAGTTCATCCAGATTTTTCGTGACCCCTCAGCCCTCGGCATCGCCTTCGTCATGC
>JAJYXY010000275.1 GCA_021801465.1 Pseudomonadota bacterium | reverse complement strand
ACTGGCGGGCTGTGGGTTGGCAAGTTCCTCAAGACCGTGACCTATCAGCAGGTGGAGCCGTCGGCCACCGCGATGATCGGCGAGTATTGCTCGCGCCTGTGCGCGATCGAGAATTTCGCCGGGCACAAGGAGCAGGCCGATCTGCGCGTGCGCCGCTACGGCGGCAAAAACGCCGCGTGAGCGTGGCGGCGGCGGGGCGGCGCATGGCAGACGACGAAACCGCGCGCCCCCCGGCTGTCGTGAAACCGGTCACGGCGCGGGAGCTGGCGCGGCATCTTGGGGTGTCGCAGTCCACCATCTCCCGCGCTTTCAGCAGGCACACGAGCATTTCCCCGGCGATGCGGGCCCGGGTGTTGCAGGCGGCGGAGGCGCTACGCTACCAGCCGAACGTCATCGCGCGCAGCCTGAGCACGCGGCGCAGCAACATTATCGGCATCGTCATGGCGACGATGACCAACCCATTCTATCCGGAGATGCTGGAGCAGCTGGTCAAGGCGCTGCAGCAGATCGGGCTGCAGGCGCTGCTGTTCTACGTGCCGCCTGGCAAGGAGGTGGACAGCGAGTTGCCGCTGCTGCTGCAGTACCAGGTGGATGCGGTAGTGATCGCGTCGGCGAACATATCTTCGGCGATGGCGCGGGCATGGACCACGACCGGCCGCCCGGCGGTGCTGATCAATCGCTCTGTGCCGGAGGCCGGGGTGACCACGATCTCCTGCGACAACGAGGTCGGGGCGCGGCAGATCGCCGATTACCTGCTCGACCGTGGTTACCGTCGCCTTGCCTATGTTTCCGGCAAGCCGGACACATCAACCAATATCGAGCGGGCGCGCGGCTTCCGCGAACGGCTGCGCGAGCGCGGCGTGTCGCTGCATGCCGAAATCGCCGGCACGGAATTCAGCTACGCCGCCGGCTACCAGGCGGCGCTGGAACTGGCGCGCGGCCGGCCCGACGCGGTGTTCTTCGCCAACGACATCATGGCGGTGGGCGGGATGGATGCGTTCCGCCACGAATGCGCGATGCGCGTGCCTGAGGATGTCGCGGTGGTTGGCTTCGACGATATCCCGATGGCAAGCTGGCCATCCTACCGCCTGACCACGGTGCAGCAGCCGCTTGCGGGCATGGTGGCGGCGGCGGTGCAGTTTCTTGCCGAGACACTGAAGCAGCCGGTGGCTGGGCCGCGCAAGCATATTATTCCCGGCACGCTGATCGAGCGCGCATCGACCATCGGCGGGGGACCGCGATGACCGCTCGCTTCGCCGCCATGCTGCCGCTCCGCCTGCTGGCCTGCGAGGCGCTGCCGGGACCGGGCGCGGCGGCTCCGGACCGGCCGAGGCCGCTGCCTGAAACCCTTGATGACGCCACGCTCGCCTACGTCGCGGCGATGCGCGAGACGTTCGACCAGTTGCGACAGGTGGCGGGACAGTTGGCCGGCGTGCTGGTGCTTGCCGTGGCCAGCGGGCAGGGCGTGGCAGGACACCCGCTGCTGGAGCTTGCCGACACCGCACTCGGTACCGCCGCCGATGCCGTGCGCGGCCGCCGCCCGCCGCCGCGAGGCGCGCATCACCACCGCCATCTTGCCCGCGCCCTGGAGCAATTCGGCCTCGCGTTGACCGCCGCGCGCCTCAATCTGCGCGCCAGCGACGAGGCCGCGACTGATGCGATCATGGCGCCGCTGCGCGCCGGATTTTCCGAACTGCAATCGGCGGCGAACGTGCTGCCCGGTTTCGAGGTCGTCGCCTTCTCGCAGGGCTGCTGCGCGCGCCATTCCGGGCCGCCCCTGCCCGTCCTGATCCGTCCCAACACATAACCAAACGGGAGAAACACTCGTGGCCGACTATTCGATTTGGGTTCTCGAATACAGCTACGTCAAGAACTATCACCTCAGCGGCATCATCTACGGTGCCCACAACCAGGGCTATCGCAAGCTGCCTTACTGCTACACTCTTATCAAGGGGCGCGGCACGGCGGCGATGGTCGATGTCGGTTACAACAACAAGGACTACGGCGCCACGATGGCTAACAATTTCGGCGTCGAGAACTGGCGTTCGGCGGCGACGGTGCTGGGCGAATGCGGGGTGACGCCGGAGCAGATCGAGCATGTCTTCATCACCCATGCCCATTTCGACCATATGGGTAATACCGACGCGTTCCCCAACGCCAAATTCTACATCCAGGAAAGGGAGCTCTCGAAATGGGTCTGGGCGATGTCGCTGGACCGCCGCTTCCGCTGGCTGATGCTGGCCACCGATCCCGGCGATGTCATGCGCGTCGTCGATCTAGCGCGCCAGGGCCGGCTGGTCAGCATTGACGGCGACCGTGCTGATGTGCTGCCGGGCGTCGATCTGCATGCGGCGTTCGACACGCATACTTGGGGCTCGATGTTTGTCCATGTGCGCAACGACGGCAAGGCAAACAGCGCTGATTCCTGGGTGCTGGCCGGCGATCTCGTCTACAGCTTCGAGAATGTGCGTGGTGCCGACGCCAACGACCCGCAATACATCCCGGTCGGACTTGCGGTCGGCAGTCAGACCAACCTGATGTTGACCACCGATGCGATGGTCAAGGCCGC
Source organism: Pseudomonadota bacterium (assembly GCA_021801465.1). Lineage (GTDB taxonomy): Bacteria > Pseudomonadota > Alphaproteobacteria > Acetobacterales > Acetobacteraceae > Acidibrevibacterium. Next base: position 944 of record JAJYXY010000275.1, on the reverse strand, counting down.
CGGCGATGAATTCCGCCGCGTCATCCCGATCCACGAGGAAGGGCTGCGCGAGGCATTCCCCTCGCGCGTCACCGCCGAGGGCCTACGTATCACTGAAATCGCCCTGGCCGACGGCGAACCCTCGCGTGTCCGCTGACCTGACGCACGACGCGGCTGAGGGGGCGACGGCACTGCCCCGCACACCGTCCTTTCGCCTCGACGGGCGGCGGGCGCTGGTCACCGGCGCGGGGCGGGGCATCGGCCTCGCCTGCGCAGCAGCGCTGGCGCAGGCTGGCGCTGCGGTGACGCTCGCGGCCCGCTCCGATGCCGAGATCACAGCGGCGGCCGCCGCGATCCGGAATGCAGGCGGCGTCGCCGAGACGCTGCGGATCGACGTGGTGGATGTGACCGCGATGCGCGCGGCGCTGGCGGCGCAGGCGCCGTTCGACGTGCTAGTGAACAATGCCGGTACCAACCGCCCGGCCAGTTTCCTCGATGTGACCGAGGACGACTTCGATACGGTGCTCAATCTCAATCTTCGGGCGGCGTTCTTCGTCGCGCAGGCGGTTGCGCAGCAGATGCGGGCGGTCGGATGCGGCGGCAGCATCGTCAATATGTCCTCGCAGATGGGCCATGTCGGCGGCGCTCGCCGCAGTGTCTATTGCGCGAGCAAACATGCGTTGGAGGGGCTGACGAAGGCAATGGCGCTCGACCTGGCGCCGCATGGGATCCGCGTGAACAGCATCGCCCCAACCTTCGTCGAGACGCCGATGACGAGGCCGTTTTTCGATGATCCCATCTTCCGTGCTGCGGTTCTGGGCAAGATCAAGCTAGGTCGGCTCGGCCGCGTCGAGGATCTGATGGGCGCGGTCGTTTTCTTGGCCTCGGACGCATCGCAACTGATGACCGGAACATCACTGGTCGTCGATGGCGGCTGGACCGCGGAGTAGGCCCAGCATTACAGC
>JAJYXY010000241.1 GCA_021801465.1 Pseudomonadota bacterium | reverse complement strand
TGCGAAACCCCGCCCGGGCGCTCGGGCAAGCGGCGCCCGCCGGCAGGGAGGAGGCATCGCTCGCCGCCCGCCCGCTTGCGCCGCGCAAGCCGAGCCTCCTTGCCATCGGCAGTTCCACCGGCGGCCCCCAGGCCTTGTTCACGCTGATCCCGGCGCTCGGTAAGACCCTCCCCGTCCCCGTCATCCTCACCCAGCACATGCCGGCGACCTTCACCCCGATTCTCGCCGAGCATCTTGGCCGCCTCGGCGGCATGCCCTGCGCCGAGGCGCGCGATGGCGAGGTGCTGCGCCCGGGGCATATCCATCTCGCACCCGGCGATCGCCATTTGCTCATCCGGCGTGACGGCGCGACCTTACGCGCGCGCCTGTCCACCGACCCGCCGGTCAATTTCTGCCGCCCCGCCGTCGACCCGATGCTCGCGAGCGCGGCCGAGGCGTGCGCGGGGCGGGTGCTGGTGGTCATGCTCACCGGCATGGGCCATGACGGGCGTGAGGGCACCCGCGCCGTCGTCACCGCCGGCGGCGCCGCAATCGCCCAGGACGAGGCGACCAGCGTCGTCTGGGGCATGCCGGGCGCGATCGCCCAAGCCAAACTCTGTCACGCCATCTTGCCGCTCGCACAGATCGCGCCAAAAATTCTGGAGATCGTTGGACGATGATTCCGGCGAGCTTTGACGTTTTCGCCGATCTTCTCAAATCCCGCTCTGGTCTCGCAATCGGGCCGGACAAGCTCTATCTTTTGGAAACCCGCCTCGCCCCCCTGCTGCGCAAACACAAACTCGCCGATCTGGAGGCACTCGCCGGCAAATTGCGGGCCGACGCAACATCGCCACTGGCCGATGCCGTGGTCGAGGCGATGACCACGAACGAGACGTTCTTTTTTCGCGACGAAAAACCCTTCACCCATTTCCGCAGCCAAGTTTTGCCCGCGCTCGTCGCCGCCCGCCCGCCCGGGGCGCGCTTGCGCCTGTGGTCGGCCGCGGCTTCTACCGGCCAGGAAGCCTATTCGCTGGCGATGATCGTGGCCGAGAGCCAGGCCCTCCTTGGCGGGCGGCGGGTCGAGATCCTCGGCACCGATATCGCGCGCGAGCCGCTCGCGCGGGCGCGCGAGGGGCTCTACAGCCAGTTCGAACTGCAGCGTGGCGTGCCGATGACCGCCCTCGTTGCGCATTTCCACAAAGACGCGCATGGCTGGCGCGTCAACGACACGTTACGCGCCATGGCGCGTTTCCAGGAATGGAACCTGCTCGGCGATCTCCGCCCGCTCGGCCAATTCGATACTATTTTCTGCCGCAACGTGTTGATTTATTTCGACGCGCCGACGAAATCGCGGGTGCTGGCGGCGCTCGCCGAACGGCTGGCCCCCGATGGCGTGCTCTATCTCGGCGGGGCGGAGACGATCCTCGGCCTCACGGACAAGCTGGCGGCGATCCCGGGCGGCGTCAATGCCTATCGCCGCGCTGAGGCCAGCACGGTGGCGAAAGCAGCACCGGCCCGAACGCAAACGCCGATCCCAGCCTTACGCGGCGCCGCCACGCGCTGATACCGGCCGGCCGCCAGGCTAAGCGGCGCGCTTCACCGCACCGCGTGACGCGCGCGGGCTTGCCTTCGCGCTAGTATCGCGCCGCCACTAGCCGGTGTAAACTTCGCTGCATGTTACGCGAATCCGAAACCGCGCCGGTCATTACCGATGTCGCGATCATCGGCGCCGGGCCGGTTGGGCTCTTCGCCGTTTTTGAATGTGGGATGCTGAAACTCCGCGCCACCGTGATCGACGCGCTATCGGCGCCGGGCGGGCAATGCACGGCGCTTTATCCGGAAAAGCCGATTTATGACATCCCGGCGATCCCGCGCATTTCCGGCCATGCGCTGATCGCGGCGCTGGAGCGCCAGATCGCGCCGTTTCAGCCCAACATACTGCTCGGGCGGCGGGTGGAGCGGCTTTCGGGCACGCGCGGCGCCTTTCGCCTCACCACCGATCGCGGCGAGACGATCGCGGCCAAGGCGGTGATCATCGCCGCTGGCGCCGGCGCTTTCGGCCCCAACCGCCCGCCGCTCGACGACATCGCGGCCTATGAGGCGACGGGCGCGGTGCAATATTTCGTACGCACGCCCGACTCCTTGCGCGGCCAGCGTGTGGTGATCGCCGGCGGCGGCGATTCGGCGCTCGATTGGGCGCTGGCCTTGCGCGGGATCGCCGCCGAGATCGCGCTCGTCCATCGCCGCGCCAAATTCCGCGCCGCCCCCGAGAGCGCCGCCCAGCTCGCCGCCGCCGCCGCCGCCGGCGAGATCACCCTCGTCACCCCGTATCAGCTCGCCTCCCTCCGCGGCGAGGGCGGACATCTCTCCGAGGTCGTGGTGGAAAGCCTCGATGGCGGCGAAAAACGCTTGAAGGCCGACCGGCTGCTCGCGTTTTTCGGCCTCTCGACCGATCTCGGCCCGATCGCATCCTGGGGGCTCGCGCTCGCGCAGCATCGCCTGCGCGTCGATCCCGCAACCGCAGAAACGAGCATCCCCGGCATTTTCGCAATCGGCGACGTTGCGCACTATCCCGGCAAGCTCAAGCTGATTTTACAAGGCTTCAGCGAGGCGGCGATGGCGGCGCACGCGATCCACCCGATCGTGCATCCCGATCAGGCGCTGCATTTCGCCTATTCGACGACGACCGGGGTGCCCCCTCTCGACGGCGCCGACCGATGAGCGAGACGCGGGAGCGCACGGGCGGCTCGGCGGCGTCGCGGCTCGATGGCTGGTTCGAGCGCGCGGTGATCGGCGTGCTGTCGGCGCTTCTCATCATCGTCATTCTGGCCGGCATGTGGGCCCTCATACGCGATATCATTTTCGATCTGATGCTCAATGGCCCCTTTGACCCGACCCAGCATTCCGATTTGCATTCGGTGTTCGGCGCGATCCTTACGGTGATCATCGCGCTCGAGTTCAAGCGCTCGATCGTCGTCTCGATCGAGAGCCACGAGACCGTCATTCATGTGCGCACCGTGGTGTTGGCGGCGCTGCTCGCCTTGCTGCGTAAATTCATCGTTCTCGATCTCGCCGAAACCGGCGCCGGCACCATCGCCGCCCTCGCTTTTGCGACACTCGCGCTCGGCGGCATTTACTGGATCGTCCATCTCCGCGCCCCCGGCGGCGCAACGCGCGCAACCACGCGATAGGCCGGCGCGCGCGATGGGCGCGGGCATAAAATCGCGATCATGTTCCGCGCCGGCGGCGGCCGCGATCCGCTGACGCTTCTCAACCCGGGGTTTTCGCGCGCGAAAAATCCGCAAGCGCCCGTGCCGCTGCGTGAGAGTGCATCAATTTGTCATCATAGTTCCGATTATTTGCCCTTGACGATGCCGTATCGATCCGATAAAAATTAAAAAAAGATTTAGCCGTCTTATCATGTCGGCTCGTCACCTACGCCAGCGCCTCGCCCGTTGTGGCCGGGAGCGTTGTGGCTGGGCGCTTTGCGGGTGGGACAAAACCGACCTGAATAAAAATCTCGCTGACTGTCCTGTTTTGCAACGTTGTC
>JAJYXY010000188.1 GCA_021801465.1 Pseudomonadota bacterium | reverse complement strand
GATGATCGACAGCCGCGACTTCCTCGCCGCCAAAAAGCGCGCCGACCGCGAGCTGCTCTTGCCGGCGGGGCCGAAGGTGGCCGTGACCGGCGGCCTCGACTTCAACGATCACCGGCTGATCTGGGCGAAACTCGATCAGGTCCACGCCAAGCACCCCGACATGGTGCTGCTCCACGGCGGTTCGCCCAAAGGCGCCGAACTGATCGCCGCCAAATGGGCCGACAACCGCAAGGTGCCACAAATCGCCTTCAAGCCCGATTGGACGAAGCACGCCAAGGCGGCGCCGTTCAAACGCAACGACGCGATGCTCGAGGCGCTGCCGATCGGTGTTCTCCATTTCCCGGGCACCGGCATCCAGGACAACCTCGCCGACAAGGCGAGGAAGCTCGGCATTCCGGTCTGGAAGTTCGGCAAGGGCGGCGCGTGAGCGCCGCCAGGGCTATCGCACTTGGGCGTTTGCGAACTGAGGCAGGATTTGGGGGCGGAGAGCGTTATCTCATGCTGCTTGCTTGACAGAACCGGCGCGGGCGTTCTAAATGTTATATTATAACATAACGGGCAAGCGGTGTCCCATGGGTAGCGTTGTCAGATTTAGTGTTGACAAACAACGAGGCGCGAGAATATGTAGCCATGACTACATTTCGGCGCGGTTTCACAGCCCGCCGGCCTCTATCCCCGGCGCGCGCCGGTTCACCATAACCAACAAGGGATTCACATGAAGCCGCGATCTCGTCGTCAACCCATGGAGAGCCATAGTCGGCGCTTAGCGCCGGTTTTGTCCTCGCCGTCGGGTTGGCTCATCGCCCGGGATCCGCTTGCCCGCGTTTTGGTGTCAGCCCTGACATACTGACGCCCCGCAGCCGAGCCTCCCGGGTTTGTGCAAACGCATGAACCAGAGGAGGCAGCCATGGTTGCCCTTTCTGACTTTTTGCCCGTTATGGTGAACACGCGACCGCCGCGCGCCTGCCTGTGCGCGGTGACGATCGACCATCCCCCCTCGTTCCCGCCCAGTCGCCGCTGAGGCTCCCGCCGCGCGCGCATCGGCGCGGCGCCATCCCCCCTGACACGACATTCCCCCGGCTTCGGCGTGCGCTGAAGCCGTCCGTTCGACACGACCCGAGGATCAGCCCATGCTGGATCATCGTTTTTGCGCGCGCCAGCGTTTCCGCGGCGGGCGTTTTGATTTCCTGCTCGCGGCGCTCGCCTTCACTGTGCTCGCCTCTCACCCCCTCACCGCTTTGGCAGAGACATCGCCGCTCTCAAACGCGCAAAACAGCGCGCCCGCAATCCGGCTGTCAGCGGACCCCGGCTTAGCCGATGGTAGTGCTTCGAGCGACGATGACGTCGCGCCGCAGACCTTCGCCGGGCGCCGCCCCGACGCGCAAGGGGACATTATCAGCACGCCGATGTCGTATCGTGTCACCGGTGTCGTCACCGATGCGAGCGGCCTGCCGATCACCGGCGCGCGGGTGACGCTTGAGACCCGCGACGGCTGGCATCTTACGCACAGCTTCACCGATCCCACTGGCTATTTTCACTTCGACGCGCTGGCCCAGGGGGATTATCTCGTCGTCGTCGAGAAGGTCGATTACGAGACCGAAAATCGCGTCGTCACCGCCCGCGCCGCCGAGGCCCCGCCGGTCGCGATCGCGCTCGTTTATGACCCTGCCGCGACCAAAGGCAAAAACCGCGCGCCGTGGGCGATCAACACCTCCGGGCCGCAATATACCGGCACCGCCGATGTCGAGCCGCTTGGCTCATGGTATTTCGAGCCCTGGGTTTATAATGAGCGCACGCCGTCCCAAGGCACTTCGACCTATTACATGCCAGAGCGCATCGCGCTCGGCCTTGGCCATAATTTCGAGCTCGATTTCTGGCAGACGGTGGAGATCAACAACGCCGGCTATCCCACCGCGCCGCGCGGCCTGCATGCCAGCGACTGGGGGTTCGGCAACGCCCATATCCAGCTCAAATATGAATGGATGGCCGACCAGGATACCTACAATTTTTTCGCCTGGCCGACGATTTCGACGAGTGCCGATCTCTACATTCCGACCGGCAATTTCACCACCGATCTCCGCCCCGATGCCTATAACACCGATCAGTTCAGCAACGGCACGGTGGACGAGGCGATCAATGTTCTGATCCGCAAACGCTTCAAGCCATTCGAGATCTACGCCGAATTCGGGGACATCGTCGCTGACCCGACCCGCGTTGGGCCGGGATACGGGTTCGACAATGGCATCGCGCAGGTGCCGATGGGTGTCTATGAGCACATGGTCGACGGGAATATCGTCTGGTTTGGCGCTGCCCTCGAGCATGTCCTCAATTCGGAGTATGGTTTGGGCTATGTGCTCGAACTGACCGGCGCCGAGCAATCCGGCAGCAGCCTGTTTTTTGGCCACGCCAATGCGCCGGGCTATTCCTATCTCTGGGCGGTGCCAGCGATCGAGTTCAATTGGCCAAATACCGGCAATCTGGTGATGACCTGGGGGTTTGGTGTCGGGCTGCCGGTTGCGCAATCGAATTTCCCGCGCACCTACACGCCGACGGGGACGGTCACGATCTATTGGAATGGCGGCGGCCCGCGCGGCGAATAGGCTTCCGCCGCCGCTGGGCGTGCGCTCTGTTGCGATCATCGCGGCCCGCAGGGGAATCGCATTTGAAAAAAGCGGCTAGCGCCGAAGGCTGAGTGGGATTCTTTAGGGGGCTCGATTGGTTTCGAGGGGGGCGCGAAGGATGTCGCGGTTTGAGGATGCGTTTTCTACGCTGCCGGATCCATGCCGGGCAATGCCAAGCGGTACGATCTTCTGGAGATTTTGACGATTGCGCTGACGGCAACGATTTGCGGCGCGAAGATCTGCTCGGATTTTGCCGACTTTGCGGCTGACCGGGAGGACCTGTTCCGGGAGTTTCTCCGGTTGGAGAACGGGGTTCCGAGCCACGACGCCTTCTCGCGCGTCTTCCGGCTGCTGGATCCGACGGCGTTTGCCAGGTACTTTGGCCTTTTCGTCGACGGTTTGGGGTCTGCCGGTAAGGGGGTAATCGCGATCGATGGCAAGACGCTGTGGCGCTCGTTCGACGATGCGCCCCGTGCGCACGGGTCGGTGGAGAATGGCTTGCACTGGGTGCTCGATGTTGCCTTCGAGGAGGATAGAGCCAGAAACCACAAGGATCATGGCTCGGAGACCTTGACTACCCTGCGCAAGCTCGCCCTCAACATCCTCAACCGCGCTCGCCCGAAAATCTCTCCCGGCCGCATACGAAAGCGCGCCGGATGGTCCAACGACTTCGCACGACCCATCATCGGCCAAATCCGATAGCCCTATGAGCGCCGCGTTCCACCATTGACCGATGATAGCAAAATCATATATTGCTATCATAAGTATCATGAACAGGGTTGTGCTATCATGCCTGCTGTCACCATCCGCAATCTCTCCGACGAGACGCATCGCGCCCTAAAAGTCCGGGCGGCGCAGCACAATCGCAGCACCGAGGCGGAAATGCGCGCCATCCTGGACAGCGCGGTACGG
>JAJYXY010000031.1 GCA_021801465.1 Pseudomonadota bacterium | reverse complement strand
GCCCGAAAGCGCCGGTGGCGGCGCCGAGGCGGAGCTGGTGGCGCTCGGCATCCCGAGCGAGAAGGACTATATCGCCCGCTATTGCGCGCGCAGCGGCCGCGCCGGCGTCCCTGATCTCGAATTTATGGTCATTTTTGCAATGTTTAGACTGGCTTCCATCGTCGCTGGCGTGTATCGTCGCGCGGTCGATGGCAATGCCGCAGATGCCCGTGCAATCGAGCGTGGCAAGATTTTCCGCGATATTGCCGATCGCGCGTGGGAATTCGCCGAAAAACTCGGCGAATGTGACTGTTGATGGTAAGGAGGACCGCGCCTTGCGATCGCTCCCCGGTATTGTGGTTGAAACCCGTATCCAAGACCGAGAAATTCGGTTTTTTGTCCAAAACGAGCATGACCACATTCAAAGTCATCACCTGCAGGGAATCTTTTACGAGCGCGAGGAACTTGCCATCATCGCGCGCTATTTTGTCGAAGGCGGCGTCTTCGTTGATATAGGCACCAATGTCGGCAATCATACTATTTTTATTGAAAAATTCTGTAATCCGAGACAAATAATTAATTTTGAGATTAATCCGGACGCAATCGCTATTTTTGCCATAAATCGTTGTTTGAACGAACTTAAAACCTGCGAAATCGGCTTTCTCGGGATCGCCCTCGCCCATCACGAAGGGCGGGTGTCGCTGGTGCAGCCAGAGCCGAACAATCTCGGCTGCACTGGGATCCTACCTGATAGCGATGGCGCGCTTCGTTCTCTGCCTGGGGATGAATTGTTGGCGATGCGGCCGGTCGATTTGATAAAAATCGATGTCGAAGGAACCGAGATGGCGGTGCTGGAGGGACTCCGCCAAACCATCGATCGCTGGCGCCCGGGGCTTTTCATCGAGGTCGATGACGCAAATAGCGCGATCTTTGCCGCATGGTGCGAGAAACATGCCTATCATCGCGCGGATGCGTTTCAGCGCTATGAAGGAAAGACAAATTTCATGATGCTGCCGGCGGAAAAGGCCTGAGCGCGCCCTCAGACGCCCGCGCCGCTCCGCCCCGCCTTTCGCTCGCCCGCGGTTTCCACCGCGAATTTTACCAGCGCCGCCTGGCTTCTGAGATGGAGCTTGGCGCGTAGCTGTGCCGCGATATGAGCCGCGCTGCGATAGCTCAAGGAGAGCGCGGCGGCGATATCGGCGAGCCCCGCGCCATTGCCGAGGAGATCGAGCACATCGAGTTCGCGCGCCGACAGCCCGCCAAGCGGATGAGGCACCGGCTGCAGGCTGAGCAAGGCCAGTTTCTGGGCGACACGATGGCCAAGATAGCGCTCGCCGCGCAACAAATGCGCGACCGCCTCGAGCAGCGCCTCGGGATCGTCATGCTTGGTGAGATAGCCGAGCGCCCCCGCCTCCAACGCTCGGGCGACGAAAGTTGCCTCTTCATACATGCTGAAGATCAGCACCTTCGCCGCCGGGCTTGCCGCGCGCAGCTCCCGCAGGCGGAGAAGCCCGTTGCCATCGGGCAAGTTGAGATCGAGGATGATAAGATCCGGCGCATGAAGCCGGTTCATCCTGAGCCCCTCTTCGCCCGATCCGGCCTCGATCACGGTGTAATCCGGGCGCGCCTGCAGCAGGCGGCGGCAGCCATCACGCACGATGGGGTGGTCATCGATCAGGAGGATGGTGATCTGCATGTCGGTCCTCGCGGCTCATCCTTGGCCGGCAGGAACGGTAGCGTCAACCGCACCAGCGCCCCGCCTTCCGCGGCCCGCCCGGTTTCGATCCGCCCGCCGAGCGCGCGGATACGCTCGGCGATCCCGAGCAGCCCGAAGCCGAATCGCTGATCAGGTGCGAACCCGCGCCCATTATCGGCAATGGTGAGCACGAGATAGGGCGCCCCATGCGCGCCAAGAATCTCGCTTTGCAGCCCTATCCGAACGGCGCTCGCGCCGGCGTGGCGGACGACATTGGTAAGGCACTCCTGCACCGCGCGATACAAAGCGAGCCCCAGCGCCTCATCGTCCTGCCCGCGCGCAACCGGCGCGATCTCCACGTGGCAGCGCATTTCTGGATAGCGGCGCTGCCAGTCCGCGAGAAACTGCTCGAGCGCGGCATCTAGCCCGAGCTCATCGAGCACCAGCGGGCGCAGCCGCTCCAAAAGCCGCGTCGTGACCCCTTGGATACCATCAGCAAGCCCGGCGATCGCCCGCGCCCGCTCGCCGATCGCGGGCATCGGTGGCGGGCTTTCGCGCAGCGCCCGCAAAATCCCGGCGGCATCGGCGCGGATGGCAAAGAGGGCGGGGCCAAACGCGTCATGCAGTTCGTGGGCGAGTTCCTTGCGCTCCTCCTCCTGAAGCGACATCAGCTTGTCGATCAGCCGATGATTATCTTCGCGCAGACGCCCGAGTGCACGCGCGAGACTGTCGAAGCGCGCGCCGATGCGGCGCAATTCGCGCACCCGGATCGGCGCCAGTGCAACATCGAAGCGGCCGCGTTCGAGCTGGTCGAGGGCTTGCGCGAGACCGCCAATCGGCGCCAAGGCGAAATGAACGAGGGCGACCTGGATCGCGGTGATGATCAGCGCCAGCGCGGCGAGGAGGGCGGCGAGAAACCGCACCTCACCCCAGATCTCCCGCATCTCGTCGAGCGGATTGGGCAGCAGGATGAGGGTGCCGAAATTCGTGCCGGCGTGCTGGATGGAAAAACGCTCGGCGGCGATGGGGGCGGCGAGGAGATGGGCAAAAAACCGCGGCACCGCGGCGGGATCGCCCTTGAGAAAATAGGTCTCACCGACGGCGAGGAGATCGGGCGCCGGCAAAATAAGGATATCGACGTGGCGGACATTGGGCAGCGCCGTCTCGAGACGCGGCAAGATCGCCCCGGTGATGGCGCCATCCGCGATCGCCGACAATTCGGCCCGCACCAGCGTCTCGGCCAACCGCATGCCCGATGCCGTCTCCGCCTGCACCCGCAGCCGGCCAAGCCAGACGGAAAAGCCGATCGTCGTGATCAGCCCCAAGAGGAGGACGGCGATGGGGAGCAGGATCAAGCGGGTGCGAAGCGAGGTCATGACCGGGAGGGTTCTGTTGCGAGCAAATTGCCGCTGATCAGAGGCTTGCGGCAAGGGGGTGGGAAGTGCCGCGGCGCGCGCCACAATTTCTGCAACATCGCTTGCACATTTTGCAACATTATTCGAAATTTCAAAGATTTAGGCGCAATCAATGCGATTGACGCGCCCTTTGCGCGCGCTTAGGGAGGAAACCACGAGACACAGAAACGTGAGGGAAGAAAACGGTGCGACGCTTTGCTTTCGCGGCGATGGCGGCGGTTTCGGGGCTGGTCATGGCCGGTGCGGCGCGCGCGCAACAAGCCCCCGCCCCCACAACGCCCGTCACCACGCTGCCCGACATCACGGCGCTGCCCGATACCAACGTCATCGGCTCGACGCCGCTGCTTGGCTCCGATGTCGAGCGCGACAAGGTGCCCGACGAGACCCAGGTTTTGGACAGCCACGATCTCTCGTTCGACGGCACGCCCAATCTGCTCGGCAGTTTGAGCCAACAGGCGCAGGGGGTTTCGATC
>JAJYXY010000099.1 GCA_021801465.1 Pseudomonadota bacterium | reverse complement strand
TGCCATAAACCGTGAATCCGCCTTCGCCGTCCAGCCGCTCGCCCGCCCGCAGATCGCGCTTGGCGGTCGCTGCGACATCGCCAGCCAGGTCGCGCGTCGCACCCGTGGCCTCGCGGCGGATGGCAACGCTGGCAACCGATGTCCCGAGCTCAAGGCCGATCAGGTGATAAGGCTTGTAGCTCGCGGCGAAGCGGCCGCTGGCATCTGTCTTCAGGCCATATTGGGCAAAACAATCCCGCACATAGGCGCTCGGCGCCGCGAACACGACATAGACACCCCAGCGTAGATCACGATAGACCGGGCGGCCGTCACGCTCCACCGAGGAGACAACCTCGACCGTCCCCCGATCAGCCAGAATGCCGCCGTCGGCAATGGGGCGCAGCACATGCGGCAGGTCATCCACACCGCAGGGCGGGAAGGCAAGGCCATTCGCAGGGGGCAGCAACCCACACGCATTCGCAACCGCCGCCATCTCGAGGGCGGATTTGGTGCCGTCGAGGAAAGAGTTGAACATCTGCGCGTTGAAATCGCCCGAGGCGACCTGCGCTTCGCTGAAGCCGTAATGGGTCCAGACAGTCTTTGGTGTGGAGTGATGGTACGCGGGAAGATATTTCGTCCCTTTTCCGGCACAAATTACCTCAAGGCCAATGGTCCGCGCCCAGTCGACCAGTTCGGCAATCAGGGCAGGCTGGTCACCCGACGCCATAGAGTAAATGACTCCTGCCTCCTGCGCACGGCGGGCCAATAGCGGGCCCGCCAATACGTCCGCCTCCACATTCACCATGATGACATGCTTGCGGTGCTTGCAGCAGAGCAGCGCATGGTGGATGCCGGCCGCAGGGTTGCCGGTGGCTTCGATGATGATATCCACCGCATCGCTGGCGATGAGCGCTTCCGCATCGTCGGTGATGCAGGTTGCGCCGGTTCGCGCTGCCTCGGCCATGGATTTGGCGGCATGACGCGCCGCGTCCCAACCGACCCGCTCGAGAGCGGCGGCGGCGCGGGATGGTGAGAGGTCCGCGATGCCGACGACGTGAATACCGGGTGTGCGTGGCGCCTGGGACAGATACATCGACCCGAATTTCCCGGCGCCGATGAGGCCCACACGCGCAGGCCTTCCCGCGGCGCTGCGCGCGCGTAATTGTTCGATGAGCGACATGGGTTTCTCCTCGTCGTGCAAACCCGCCCGCGCGTTTCCGAGCATTCAGCGGGCCGGTTGATCGGGCAAGGGTAGCATCGGTATTTTCGTAAAAAAATGTCATATCCCGAAAATACGTCACGCGCTCGGCGTGTTTGCCGCTCGGTTCATCTTTCGCGCCACCATCCGCGGCGGGCGCCGACACAGCCAGCAATTTACAGGCTTGCGGGCCGAGGTCGTGGCGGCGGGAAAGTCGCTTGCTGACTGGGCGCGGGTTTCGTGCGACGGCGATGGGTTCTATAAACGCCGTTGAAATCCGAGACGTCACTCTCGTGGGAGGAAACAATGGCCGTGTCGCGGCGTCTTGTTCTTGCCGGTTTCGGGGTGGGTTTGGCCGCGATCGATGCTGCGCCGCGGCCGGCGCGGGCCGCCGGAAAGCCGCTTCGTATCGGCGTTCTCACCGATCTCTCCGGCCCCTATCGCGACACCAGCGGGCCGACCTCGGTCGCCTCCGTGCGCCAGGCCGTCGCGGATTTCGCGGCGATGGGCGGCGGGCTCGAGGTCGAGGTGCTGGCGGCCGACCATCAGAACAAAGCGGATATCGGGGCGGCCATCGCGCGCGGCTGGATCGATACCGAGGGGGTGGATGCGATCGCCGATGTGCCGAATTCCTCCGTCGCTTTGGCGGTCGCGGAAATCGTGCGCGAGAAGGACAAGGTCCTCCTCGAGGCGAGTGCGACCACGGTTGCGCTGACCGGGGCGCAGTGCAGCCCGAACACGGTGTTGTGGAGCCTCGATACCTATCTCCTCGGCCAATCGACCGGCGGGGCGATGGTGAGATCTGGCGGCGATACGTGGTTTTTCATCACCGCCGATTACACGTTCGGCCATTCGCTCGAGGAACAGACCGCGCGGGTGGTAGAGGCAAGCGGCGGTAAGGTGCTCGGGCGGTCGCGCTATCCTTTTCCGGCGACGAGCGATTTTTCTTCTTATATGGCGACGGCGGCGGCGAGCGGCGCCAAGGTTCTCGGCCTTGCCAACGCTGGCGCCGATCTCGTCAATTGCATCAAAGAAGCGCATGAATTCGGCCTCACCCGCGTCGGCATGCGGATCGCGCCGCTCGAGATGTTCCTCACCGATGCTCATGCGCTGGAGCCAGCGGAGACGGCCGGGCTCGTCTGCTCGGCGACGTTCTATTGGGATCTCAATGACCGCACGCGGCGCTTTGCCCGCAAGATTGTCGCGCGGACGCCGCAGAACTGGCCGAACATGCTGCACGCCAGCGCCTATGCGGTGACGCTGCATTATCTCAAGGCGGTGGCAGCCCTTGGTCCGGCGGCGGCGCAAGCGAGCGGCCGGGGGGTGGTTGCACGGATGAAGGCGATGCCGACCGATGACGATGCCTTCGGCGCGGGCGCCATCCGTGCTGATGGGCGCGGGTTGTTTCCAGCCTATTTGTTCGAGGTAAAAGCGCCTTCGGCGCGCCAGCAGCCCTGGGATCTTTATACGCAACGTGCCGAAACCCCGGCCGCGCAAGCGGTGCATCCGCTCGGCTTCGATGGCTGCGCGCTCCGGTGATACCGGTCAGCGAGATCGCGACGGTATTTTATGCGTCGGTGATCTTCCTCGGGGGGTTCGAGAGACTTGCCCTGGCCGATAGCGAGGCTGTTCACCCCGAATGTCTGGCCTATCCCGCACGCCAATGATGAGACCGCGCGCGGCGACCAGCGTCAGCGCCCAGGCGAAACCCCGCCCCTTGCCAACATTTCGTCACCCATGACCGCGAGCGGGAGATAGATCCCGTCTCAACGCAACGCTGCGTTCAGCGTCTCCAACATAGCCGATCCGGGACAAAGTAACCGATCTTCGAGTGCATTGAGTGGTGTTGCCACGGTATTTAAGCGCTGATGGAGATTTTCCGGCTCGGGATCAACGTACAGCAAGCCTGTCACGATTTCGCCGGCGACCGTCCGCTCCTGAAGGTAGCGAAGTGCGCTCGTGCGATCATGCGGGTCATAATCGGTCGCGAGCTTGCGAAGCCGCAATACGCCGCCATCATGCTGCACCACGACTTCGATCTCGCCCGGTGCGTAATCAGCGGTTATCTCCGAGCGCCCGGTGATGTAATCGAGCCGGTTCACGGCCTCGTTGTGCTCGCGGATATAGTCGAAGCTCTTGGTGCTGCCGACGTGGTTGTTAAATTGCACGCAGGGCGAGATGCAGTCGATGAATGCCGCGCCCGGATGCTGGAGCGCCGCCTTGATGAGGGGCACGAGTTGTGCCTTATCGCCAGAAAAGCTGCGTGCAACGAAGGTTGCGCCGAGCTGCAGCGCCAGACCGACGAGATCGATCGCGGCATCGGTATTGGTCGCGCCCTTTTTGCTCGTCGATCCTCGGTCTGACGTTGCCGAGAATTGCCCTTTGGTCAGGCCATAGACGCCATTATTCTCCACGATATATGTCATGTTGATGCCGCGCCGCAGCGCATGGGCGAACTGGCCGAGACCGATCGATGCAGAATCGCCGTCACCCGAGACGCCGAGATAAATCAGCTCGCGGTTAGCAAGATAGGCGCCCGTTGCGACGCTTGGCATGCGACCATGTACCGAATTGAAGCCATGCGCAGCGCCAAGGAAATAGGTGGGCGTTTTCGAGGAGCAACCGATGCCAGAAAGTTTCGCGATCCTGTGCGGTGGCAGCGACAATTCATAACAAGCGCGAATAATCGCGGCACTGATCGAATCGTGGCCGCACCCGGCGCAAAGGGTCGAAATCGCCCCTTCATAATCGCGCCGCGTGAAGCCGATATCATTGGTCGCGAGTTCCGGATGGTGAAGCTTAGGTTTGGGAAGGAAACTCATGATCTGTGATCCGATGATGAAAGTGCCCGTGCATGGGCGATGAGAAAGACGTCGAACGCGGAAAAAGAAAGCGGCCCTCGCAGGGTTGCCTCGTCGATCATGGCCGCGCCTTACGCAGCGGGACCACGTTGGCCGTGCCAACCGTACCGCCGATCTCGCCGGCGATGAATTCGGCGGTGATCGGTGTGCCGTCATAATGCAACACGCGCACGAGGCGGGCGGGATCGATGTCGCCTTCGATGATCAGGAGCGAGCGCAGCTGCGCGTCGCGATTTTGTTCGACGACGAAAACTTTCTCGTGCTCGGCGACGAAATCCATCACCTCGTCGTGAAAGGGAAAGGCGCGAATCCGCAGGAGATCGAGCAGCACGCCCTCGGCGGCGAGCATTTCGGCGGCCTCATTCATCGCGGGTGAGGTCGAACCGTAATAGATGGCGCCAAAGCGCGTCGGCTGTGCCGCATCGCGTCGCATCGGGCGCGGCACGAGTGTTTTGGCGGTGGTGAATTTGCGAGCCAAACGCTCCATATTGCGCCGATAGGCGTCCCCGTCCTCGGTATAACGGGCGTATTCATCACGGCTAGTGCCGCGGGTGAAATAGGCGCCTTTGCTCGGGTGCGTCCCGGGCAGGGTACGATAAGGAATGCCGTCACCATCGACGTCGAGATAGCGTCCGAAATCGCGGCCCGCCTCAAGCTCGGCTGCGGTCATCACCTTGCCGCGATCCATCTTCCGGGCATCGTCCCAGCTAAACGGGGCCGAGAGACGTTCATTCATGCCGATATCAAGATCGAGAAGAACGAAAACCGGCGTTTGCAGCCGTTCAGCAAGATCAAAAGCCTGCGCCCCGAAAACGAAACATTCATAAGGATCCTCAGGGAATAGCAACACATGCTTGGTGTCGCCGTGCGAAGCGTAAGCGCATGCCATGACGTCACATTGCTGAGTTCGGGTGGGCATGCCGGTGGAAGGGCCCGCGCGTTGCACATCGAACACCACCGCAGGGATCTCGGCGAAATAGGCGAGGCCGAGAAATTCCTGCATCAGAGAAATACCTGGGCCCGACGTCGCCGTGAAAGCGCGCGCGCCGTTCCAGCCAGCCCCGATGACCATGCCAATGGAGGCGAGTTCATCCTCCGCCTGGACGATGGCCGCGCGGAGGCGGCCGGTTTCCGGCTCCTTACGCAAATTTTTCGTATAGCGCGCAAACGCTTCGGCAAGCGAGGTGGAGGGCGTGATCGGATACCACGCGCAGACCGTGGCGCCACCATAAACCGCCCCCAGTGCGGCGGCGCTGTTGCCGTCGATGAAAATGCGGTCACCCACCCTGTCCGCGCGCCGCACACGAAGCGCAATCGGGCAGTCAAAATTCTTGCGCGCGTGGTCATAGCCGAGCCGCATCGCGGCGAGGTTCGGTGCGATCAGCTTTTCTTTAGCCTTGAATTGCTCAGAGATCAGAGACTCGAGCACTTCCGGTTCGATATCCAGCAAAGCCGCAAGCCCGCCGACATAGATGACGTTCTTGAAGATCTGCCGCTGCCTGGAATCGGAATAGACGTCGTTGCAGATGGCGGTGAGCGGCATGCCTAGCACGGTGATATCGTCACGCGGCTTGCGTGCCGGCCGGGTCGAGTCGTAAAAGAGGTAGCCGCCAGGTGTAAGGCTTGCGACATCATGGTCCCAGGTCTGCGGATTCATCGCGACCATAAGATCGGTTCCGGCGCGCGCGCCGAGATGCCCAGATTCGGAAATCCGCACCTCATACCACGTCGGCAGGCCCTGAATGTTGGAGGGAAAAATGTTGCGCGGCGTCGCCGGTACACCCATGCGCAGAATGGCTCGGGCAAAGAGGGTATTCGCGCTGGCCGAACCGGAGCCATTGATGTTGGCGAAGCGGACGATGAAGTCGTTGATGCGAACAGCCTGGGTCATGATAGCCTCATAGCGCGAGGGCGCTGGAACGCGCACCGACCTGCGCCATGTCGATCAGAAAACGCTGCATGTCCCACGCTCCGGTCGGGCAGCGTTCGGCGCACATGCCGCAATGGAGGCAGACATCTTCGTCTTTGGCCATGATGCGGCCGGTTTTCAGCCCATCGGCGATATAAAGAGCTTGTTCGAGATGATGCGCCGGCGCGTTGAGGCGTGTGCGTAGCTCGGCTTCTTCGCCATTTTTCGTAAACGTTATACAATCCACGGGGCAAATATCAACGCACGCATCACACTCGATACAGAGCTTCGCGCTAAAGACGGTTTGGACATCGCAATTGAGGCATCGTTGCGCCTCCTTGAATGCGAGATCGATATCGAAGCCGAGTTCAACTTCGGTCGTAATGTCGCGCAGCGCCTGACCTTTTTCGATATGCGGCACTTTGTAGCGCAGATCGATGGAAACGGCATTGTCATAGCTCCATGAATGGATGCCCATTTTCTGGCTGACGAGCGTGACCTCTGGTGGTGGGCGATCGTGAAGATCCTTGCCGTGCAGCAGCAGATCGATCGACATCGCCGCCTGATGGCCGTGGGCCGCGGCCCAGATGATGTTTTTCGGCCCGAACGCCGCATCGCCCCCAAAGAACACCAGCGGGTGCGTCGACTGCAACGTCACCGGATCGAGAACCGGAAGCCCATTCCGCTCAAACGCGATCCCGGCATCGCGCTCGATCCAGGGGAAGGCGTTTTCCTGGCCGATCGCGACCAGCACGTCATCGGCGGCAATGAATTCGTCGGGCTCGCCAGTGGGAACGAGGCTGCGGCGGCCCGCCGCATCATACTCTGCCCGCACACGCTCGAACGTCATACCGGTCAACGTTCCGTTTTCATGCACGACGGATTTCGGCGCGAGATAATTGAGGATCGGGATGTCCTCGCGCATGGCATCCTCTTTCTCCCAGGGCGAGGCCTTCATTTCCTCAAAGCCCGAGCGAACGACGACACGCACCTCCTCACCCCCGAGCCGCCTTGCAGAGCGGCAGCAATCCATCGCCGTATTGCCGCCACCGAGTACGATGACACGTTTGCCGATCGCCTTGACATGGCCAAAACTGACCGAGGCCAGCCAGTCGATGCCGATATGGATATGAGACGCCGCTTCTTTGCGGCCCGGCACGTCGAGGTCACGCCCGCGCGGGGCGCCACAGCCGATGAACACGGCGTCGTAGCCCTCCGCGAGCAGCGCTTTGAGGCTGGTGATAGGCTCGCCGAGCCGCGCCTCCACGCCAAGGTTGAGGACGTACCCGACCTCCTCGTCGATCACCGCTTCTGGCAGACGAAAGCGCGGGATTTGAAAGCGAATGAACCCGCCGGCTTTGCCCTCGCGATCAAATACCGTCACCGCGTGGCCGGCGGCTGCGAGATCGCGTGCAACGGTGAGCGAGGCCGGCCCGGTGCCGACACAGGCGACGCGCTTGCCGCTCTTTACCGCCGGCGGGCGCGGGAGAAGGGGGGTGATGTCGCCCTTGTAATCGGCGGCGACGCGCTTGAGCCGGCATATCGCGACCGGATCCGCCTCCACCCGCCCCCGCCGGCACGCCGGTTCGCAGGGGCGATCGCAGGTTCGGCCGAGAATTCCTGGAAAAACATTGGATTTCCAGTTGACCAGATAGGCGTCCGCATAGCGCCCGGCGGCGATCAGCCTGATATATTCGGGGACTGGCGTATGGGCGGGGCACGCCCATTGGCAGTCGACAATTTTATGGAAATAGTCGGGATGAGTGATGTCGGTCGGCTGCAACGTCGTTTCCTTCCACGCATCGATCGGGCCACTTGTCTCTTGCGATTGCGGCACGTCTATTTCTGGCGCCCGTGTCTATTTTTAATATAGCAATCATATCGCCCGATCGCCACGCTCAATGATAGCGCGCTTTCTGTCGGGCCGGAAGATGGCAGCGTCGATCTCCGCCCGCAGCGCCGGCGGGTAGCCATGGGCCTTGCCCGCCATCGTGGGGGTCAGCCGGCGCTCAGGCGAAAGCCGGCATAGGCGTTGGCGGCAACCTGATCGCAGAGCCCGCGATAATGCGCCATGCCGCCCGGATAGGGCATGAAAACCCTTGGTTTTCCAGGTACATTCGCCCCGAGATACCATGAGCTCGCGGCCTCGGGCAGCAGCGTCGCGGCGGCGGCGGCGACCTCGGTGCCCCATCGCGCCATCGCGTCTTCTGTCGCCTCGATGAAGGCGAGGTCATGGGCGCGCATGAACCCTATGCAATCAGTGATCCACTCGACATGCTGCTCGATCGGTACCGGCATGTTGCAGAGCACCGAGGGGCTGCCCGGGCCGGTGATGGTAAAGAGGTTGGGGAATCCGGCGATTTGCAGCCCGAGATAGGTCTTCGGCCCCACCGCCCAGACATCGCGCAGGGCGCGGCCGCCACGGCCGCGGAGATCAAACCCGAGGAGCGGCCCGGTCATCGCGTCGAACCCGGTCGCGAAGACGATGATATCGAGCGGGTATTCGGCGCCCGCGGTTTTGATGCCGCTTGGGGTGATGCGTTCGATCGGCAAGGTGCGGAGATCGACGAGGGTGACGTTGTCGCGATTGAAGGTTTCGAAATAGTCGGTATCGATCGGCGGTCTCTTGGCGGCGAAGGGATGATCGCGTGGCATCAACCGCTCGGCGATAGCGGGGTCGACGACGATGTCACGGATCTTCTCGCGGATGAAATCCGCGGCGGTGTCATTGGCACGCCGATCGGTGAGAAGATCGCGGAAGGTTGCGCGAAAGCGCAAACCGCCATGCTGCCACGCGGCTTCATAGCGCGCCCGTCGCTCCTCGGGCGTGACTTCGAGGGCAGACTGGGGGGAGAGCAGGAAAGGGTGGCCATTGGTCGATTGGCGCATGATGCGCCGGATTTCGGCGTAATTTTGTTTGATCTCGGCTTGCGCTTGCGGCGCCAGCGGTGCGTTGCGGGCGGGGATGCTGAAATTCGGGGTTCTTTGGAAAACATAGAGATGAGCCGCTTGTGCCGCGATCACGGGCGCTGCCTGGATACCGGTCGAGCCGGTGCCGATTTGGCCAACCCGGCGGCCGTGAAAATCAACCCCAGCCGGCGGCCAGTTGCCGGTGTGATACCATTGGCCACGAAAATCCTCGAGCCCGTCAATCGTTGGCACGTTGGTCGCGGAAAGGCAGCCAACCGCGGTGATGAGATAGGTTGCCGAGAAAACCCGGTCGCAAGCCGTGGTGACGAGCCATCGACCGCGCCCCTCGTCAAACCGCGCCGACACGACTTCTGTGTTGAAGTCTATATCGCGGCGGAGATCGAAACGCTCGGCGACATGGCGGAGATAACGCATGATCTCCGGCTGCGCGGGGTAACGCTCGCTCCAATTCCACTCTTGCTCCAAATGCTCCGAGAAAGAAAAGGAGTAGGAATAGCTTTCCGAATCACAGCGCGCGCCGGGATAGCGGTTCCAATACCATGTGCCGCCGACATCGGCTGCGCGTTCGAGAACGCGGACCGAGAGTTGAAGTCGCTCGCGGAGACTGTAGAGCTGATAAAGGCCAGAAAACCCGGCGCCGATGATGATCGCATCGAAGCCGAGATCACCCGCGCTTGCGCGAGCGCCATCATGCCGGTGCGCGTTGGCCATGACGTTGTCTCTCCCACGTGAAAAACATATTTTTTCGTCTCTAGCGTTGGCGACCCAGGGGGGCAAGCGGCGGCAAGCGGCTCGGCACCGGCGTTTGCGGCCTGTCGCGGGCAGGCGCGGCCATGGCAGACTCCCTTGACAGCGAAAATTTGACGCTCTCAAATATATCAAATAAGCTAGGAGGAAATAATGCGCCGTTATTTGCTGGCTGCTGGCAGTGTCATTGCGCTTGCCGCCGCTTTTGCGCCCTGTGCGCTCAAGGCCGACGAGACCTGCAACTCACCCTATATTTCGGCCCTCATTAAAGGGCAGGAACAATTCCTGCATGTCTGGACGCTCGGGGTCGAGGGTATCGGTGATGGCTCCGACAAGCTCGTCACCATCGATGTCGATCCGGCGTCGCCACATTATGGCAAGGTGATCGATGCCATCTCGGTTGGCGGGCGCGGCGAGGCCCATCACATGGGCTTCACCGATGACCGGAAATATCTATGGGCCGGACGTCTCGATGATAGTAAAATTTTTATCTTCGATGTCGGAACGGATCCCGCGCATCCGAAATTGGTCAAAACGATCAGCGATTTTTCGGAAACGACCAAATTGGTCGGCCCGCACACGTTTTACGCGCTGCCCGGCCGGATGGCGGTTCAGGCGCTTTCCAACACCAAGACCCATGACGGGGTGACCGGCATCGCGATTTACGCCAATGATGGCACGCTGCTTTCGGTGCATGCGATGCCAACCACCGATAGCGGCGACGGCTATGGCTATGACATCGGCATCAATCCGGCGAAAAACGTCATGCTAACCTCGAGCTTCACCGGCTGGAATAATTATATGATGGATTTCGGCCAATTGGTGAAAGACCCGGAAGCTATGAAGCGTTTCGGCCGCACCATGGTGATCTGGAATCTGAAATCGCTGAACGCGGAGAAAATTTTTTCGGTCCCCGGCTCGCCGCTCGAGATACGCTGGTCGCTGGTGCCGGGCGAAGATTGGGCGATCACCGCAACCGCGTTGACCTCGCAGCTTTGGCTCATCAAACGCAATGCCGCCGGCGAGTGGGAGGCGGAAGATGTCGGGTCGATTGGCGATCCCAAACAGGTGCCGCTGCCGGTCGATATTTCCGTATCGGCCGATGCCAAGCATCTTTGGGTCGATACGTTTTTGGATGGAAAAGCGCGTCTCTTCGACATTTCCAACCCAGAAAAGCCACAGCAAGTCTATGAGAAAGTGATCGGCTCGCAGGTCAACATGGTCTCTGAGAGCTGGGATGGCAAACGGGTCTATTTCACCACCTCGCTCCTTTCGAATTGGGATAAAAAGGGCAATCAAGACGAACAATTTCTCAAAGCCTACGCTTGGGACGGGCACGAATTGCAGGAGCGGTTTGTCGTCGATTTCTACAAAGAAGGTCTGGGTCGCGCCCATCATATGAAATTCACCGCGCGGAGCGGCGCGGCCTCACTCACGCCGCCGATCCAATTCTCGGCGCGATGAAAAAGGGGCCGTGAGGCGGCGAGCAGAGAGAAGGAGGGGGCGCGAGACGCGTGCCATGCGGGCGCCGGGCCTGCTTGCGCTCTTCTTCTTTGGCGCCGTTTCTGCCGCGGGGGCGGCGTCGCCGCTCCCGAACGGTGCCTATCCGCTGCCGCAACCCGGCTCTTATCACCTCGACCACATCTTCGCCGTGCCGCGCGGCATCGTTATCGGGTCCTCTTATTTTCCGCATCTTCTCTCCGCGGACACCACCGGGGCGATCACGCTTCTGACGTTTTTCTATGGTCTTTGTCGCGATCCGACGGGCTGCCCCGCGGCGTGGAGTGCGTTCCAAGCCGTGCGCGAGGCCGCGCGCGGCGACCCGTTGCTTGCCGGCAAGGTTCGCCTGGTCTCCCTCAGTTTCGATCCGACGCACGACACGCCCACCGAAATGCGTCTCTTTGCCGCGAGCGTCGGCGAGGATGCGCGCGTGCCATGGCTGTTTCGCACGACCTATGGCCCGGCGTTTCTGAAGCCTATTCTCCGCCGCTTCGATGAAACGGTTGCCCGCGAGCCGGCGAGCGCGGATGGCGCGGTGGTGATCGATCATGTGCTGCGGGTTTATCTCATCGATCCCGAGGGTTATGTGCGTGAGATTTATTCGGCGGCGACACTCGATACGCCGACCATCCTCGATGACATGCGCACGCTTGCGCTCGAGCGGCAAAAGCGGGTCGGGGGATGAGAAAGGGCGGCCTCGGCGCGTTTTTTTTCGCAGCCTTAGCACTTCTCTCCCCGGTAGACGCGCAAGCACCGCGGCCAGAGACGGGCGTAACCGCCGTCCCGCTCGGCCTGCCGCCGCTTCCCATCCCGCCGGCATCGCCCGCGCTGATTGCGCTCGGCCGCGCGCTTTTCTTCGACACGCGGCTTTCCGCCAACGACACCATGTCGTGCGGGCTTTGCCATTTGCCCGAGGATGGTTACAGCGAAAACCAGACCGCGCGCGCCGTTGGTATTTACGGGGCGACGTTAAAGCGGCATCCGCCGAGCCTCTATAACGTCGTCTATCAGACCCTGCTTTTCTGGGATGGCCGGGAGACCGCGTTGGAGACGCAGATTTTTTCGCCCCTCCTGGCCGCCGATGAAATGGGCATGCCATCGGCTGGGTTTCTGCTCGCCCGTATCGATAGCATTCCCGCCTATCACGAGGCGTTCCGCATTATTTTCGGGGCGCCACCCAGCCTCGACCGGCTCGGCGCGGCGATCGCCGCCTTTGAGCGGAGCCTGTTGTGCGGAAATTCGCCGTTCGATCGCTGGTTCTATGGCCATGACCCACGGGCGCTCGACGCCGCGGCGATCCGCGGCTTCACGGTTTTTACCGGCAAAGGGGGATGCAGCGCCTGCCATCGGGTTGGCCGCGACGACGCCTTGTTCACCGATGGCGCACTGCATGACACCGGACTAGCTTATGCGGAGCGCCAGCGCGCCGCGCGCGAGAGGCCCGGGGCGATGGTCGTGCTCGGCGGCGGGCTCGAGAGCCGCATCGACCCGGTTGCGCTCGGCATTGGCGTCCGCGATTCCGCCGATCTCGGCCGCTTCGCCATCACCCACGACCCACGCGATCGCGATGCGTTCAAAACACCCAGCCTCCGCGACGTCGCCGAACTCGCGCCCTACATGCATGACGGCTCGCTCCCCGATCTCGCCGCGGTGATCGATTTCTATGATCGCGGCGGCGGCGGCAGCCCGACGCAAGACCGACGTATTTTCCCGCGCCATTTCACGCCGGGCGAGAAAGCCGATCTCCTGGCCTTTCTCGCGGCTCTCTCCTGCGCGCCACGATAACACCGGGCAAAGGAGATGGCTGAGCGGTATGCGCGCACGCTTGGTCTAGCGTCCTGCCCCTGACATGCTTTGGCATTTCAGGAGCAGGACTCTGAAGACAAAGAGCGAGCGTGCAAGACATGCGCTTGCGAATTTCTGAAACGGGAGATGGGCGTCTCTGCGCAAAATCCAACACAGACCATCCGGCCATCGCAACCGAACGCGAAAGCGATGACGACGCTTTGCGGCATAGGCGCCATGCAAAACCGATGATACTCTTGCCGGCGCGTCCCTCACCCGCCATATTGCATCGCAGCAACGTGGTTTGGGAGGGGTTCTCTCCCCCGTAATTTTCGCAACCGATCCCTACCCTGCCCGCACGCCGCGCTTCCCCAGAGATCTTTGCCCCGGGGGATGATTGCTCAGGAGCCGGGGATATTTGCTCAGGAGATTGTCGATGCCGGAACAGCCCTTGCCGCGCCGCTGGCAGCCGGACCGAGCCGCCAAGCCCGGCCGTTGGCCGCTGCCCTCTTTGTTGACGGCGCTCGGCCGGGGCCTGCGCGGGGCCTGCCCGGTTTGTGGCAAAAGCCCGGTTTTCAACGGCTATCTCCGCGTCGTCGCCGAATGCCAGAGCTGTGAGGCGCCGCTCGGCGAGGTGCGCTCCGACGACGTGCCGCCTTATTTCACCATCGTCATCGTCGGGCATGTCATCATTCCTGGCATGTTGATCCTCGAGCAGCTCGAAACGCCGCCCCTTTGGGTGCATGCCGCGATCTGGGTGCCGCTGACGCTCGCGCTCACCCTTACTTTGCTGCGCCCGATCAAGGGGGCGACGGTTGGCTTGATGTTGAGTCTTGGCATGATGAAAGAAAGTACATGATGAGAGCGGGGCGCGCCTGATGGCCTCTTGCGGTCGATAAGCCCGCGTACCGTGGGTAGTGGTGCGGGCAACCGGCTTGAGCGTGTGGTGCTGGCGGGCGAGGCGCTGAGCCGGCTTTCCCCGCTGCTCGAGGCTGACCGGGCGCAAGCGGTGCGTGATCTCGAAGCCGACAGCCAATTCTCTCTCCCCGGGCGTTGCGGGCCATTCATTCTGCATCTTTCGATCCAGGAAGGGCGGCTGGTGTTCGATGTTCGCGGCGAGGACGACACGCCGATCGCCGTGCATATGCTTGCACTCGGCCCGTTTCGCGGGCTGATCAAGGATTATCATCTCCTCGTTGAGAGCTATCACCTCGCGGTGGCGGAGGGGCGTGAGGCGCGGATCCAGGCGATCGACATGGGCCGGCGCGGTCTGCACAACGAGGGGGCGAGCCTGATGCAGGCGAGGCTTGCCGGCAAGGCGGAGATTGATTTCGAGACCGCGCGGCGGCTGTTCACCCTGATTTGCGTCCTCCATCAGCGGGGTTGAACCGCCAACCCCGCGCGTGACGTGGCCGCCTGCGCTTGGTATATCCCGCCTCGGTCAAGCCATCGGGTAACACGCAAATCATCGGGTACGACGTACGTGCAACAATATCGAGGCGTTGCGGCGGGCAGCATCGCCATCAGTTTTCTGGTGATCGCCGGCAAGGGCGCGGCCTGGTGGCACACCGGCGGCGCAGCCCTGTTTTCCGATGCGCTCGAAAGTCTGATCCATCCGGCGACCGCGCTCCTCACCTACGCCGCGCTCTGGTTTGCCGTCCGCCCGGCCGATGCCAACCATCCTTTCGGCCATGGCAAAGCGGAATTTTTTGCCGCGGTCTTCGAAGGCGGGATGATCATCGCCGCGGCCCTGGTCATTTTTCAGCATGCGTGGCAGGTCTGGCGCCAAGGCGCGGTGTTGGCCGACCCCGCGCTCGGGCTTGCGCTCAACGGTGCGACCACGCTCCTCAACGCCGTCTGGGGCATCGTGCTCCTTCGCGTCGGCCGTCGCGCCCGCTCGCCGGCGCTCAGTGCCGATGGCGCGCATCTCCTGAGTGATGTCGCAACCTCGTTCGGGCTGCTGCTCGGCCTCATCCTCGCGGTCGAAACCGGGGCGCTTTGGCTCGACCCGCTCTTGGCCGCGGCGACCGCGATTTATGTCCTGATCGTCGGGTTTTTCGTCATTCGCGCCTCGGTGGACGGGCTGATGGATGCGGCGCCGAGCCCCGCCATCGTCGCACGCATCAAGACCCTCGTCGCCGAGCATGCAGCGGGCGCGCTCGAGGTGCATGATCTGCGGACACGCAATGCCGGGCAGACGACGTTCCTGCAATTCCATCTCGTCGTGCCCGGAGAGATGACAGTCGAGGATGCGCATGCCATTTGTGATCGCATCGAAGCCGCGCTGCACCATGAAATGACCGGGCTGGTCGCCACCATTCATGTCGAACCAGAAAGCAAGGCAAAGCATCACGGCGTTGTCGTGGTCTGAGCCTTTCCGCCCCGCTCCGCGGCCATCGGCGCGTTTTCTGCCCTCGCGCCCGATTGGTGGCGGATGGCGTGGCGTACGCCTGCCGCTCGCGACATCGGCGGCCATTCATGTGGCGATTCTCATTCTTTTATTGCTGCGCATCGTCCCGCTCTGGCCGATGGGCAAGGCGCCCATGCCGCCGCCGGCGAAGGTGGAGTTGGTCGTCCAGGATACGCCGACCGTCGGCGACGGGCCGCGTGAGCAGGCGGCAGCGGCGGTAGCGAAAGATGCGAGCCAAGCAGCGCCTCCCGCGGCGCCGCTGCCGCCGCTGCCAGAGGCCGAGCGGCGGGATCAGGTCGCGGTGCCGAAAGCCGCCCCGACCCCGCCCGCCGAAGCCAAGCCCGCTGCGGCGCCCACACCGCCGCACCGCCCGACGCCGCCGGTGCGCCTTGGTCTCGGCGGTGATCCGGGCACCGGTCTCGTGAGCGGCGCGGATGTCATTCCCGCCGGCCCCGATTCCACCGTCCACAACATCCCCCCCGCTTACCCCGAGGCGGCGGCGATGCTGCATGAACAAGGGCGGGTTCTGTTGCTAGTCCATGTGGCGCCGGATGGCAGTGCCGCGGCGGTGGACGTGATGGAGAGTTCGGGCTATCTCTTGCTTGACCGCGCGGCGCGTGATGCCGTGGCGAAATGGCGCTTTCGCCCCGCCATGGCCGATGGCGCGCCGGTGGAATCACAAATGCCGATTGAAATCAATTTCGATTTGCAGGCCAAGCGTGTGCGCTGAAGCGTGGCCGGGTGAGAGGGCATGGCGAACGACAGAATCTCCGCCATCCCGCTTTGGGCGCCATAACCAAGTTCTGGGGTGAGAGCGACATGGTGAGGTTGGACCGGATCACGACACGCGGCGGCGATGATGGGGAAACCTCGCTCGGCGACGGCACCCGGCTGCGCAAGGATGCAACGCGCATCGCGGCGATCGGCACGGTGGATGAGGCCAATGCGGCGCTGGGCCTGTTGCGCCTCCACACCGAAGGGTTGCCGGAGATCGACGCCATGCTCGGGCGTATCCAAAACGATCTCTTTGATCTCGGGGCCGATCTCGCGACCCCCGAGCGGGAGGGCGCGACCGCCGAGGGGGGGAGAAAGCGGCTGCGGCTTGCCGCCTCGCAAGTCACCCGGCTCGACCAGGAAATCGCCGCGCTCAATGCCGGCCTGCCGCCCTTGCGGAGCTTCGTGCTTCCCGGTGGCACCCCGGCCGCGGCGCACGCCCATTTGGCCCGCACCATCGCTCGCCGCGCTGAGCGCGAGACGGTTCGCCTCGCTGCCGAGGCGCCGCTCAACCCGGCCTTGGTCCCCTATCTCAACCGTTTGTCCGACCTGCTTTTCGTCCTCTCTCGCGTCTGCAATGCGCCCGATCGCGACGTGCTCTGGCAGCCGGCGGCAACGCAGGCGCGCGAGCGCCCGGCCGATTGAGGCGCCGGCATGCTGCCCACATGCATCCGGCTTTTGCCAGAGACGCTGGTCAACCGTATCGCCGCCGGCGAGGTGATCGAGCGCCCGGCGGCCGCGGTCAAGGAATTGGTCGAGAATGCGCTCGATGCCGGCGCGGCGCGGATTGCGATCGCGATCGAGGAGGGGGGAATTGCCCGCATCACCGTCCGCGACGATGGCATGGGCATTAGCGCCGAGGATTTGCCGCTCGCGGTTGCGCGGCATGCGACATCGAAGCTCGGCGACGAGCACCTGATCCGCATTGCGACACTCGGCTTTCGTGGCGAGGCGCTCCCCTCGATCGGTGCGGCGGGGCGTCTTTGCATCACCTCGCGGCCACGCGGGGCCGATCATGCGATGACCATCCGCGTCGAAGGCGGGGACGTCGCCGATCCCATCCCCGCGTCCGGGCCGCCGGGGACGGAGGTTTCGGTGCGTGATCTGTTTTTCGCCACACCCGCGCGGCGGAAATTTCTGAAATCGCCTCGCATCGAGGCCGAGGCCGCAGAGGCAGTGGTGCGGCGCCTGGCGCTCGCCGCGCCGGAGGTCGCCTTTCGCTTCGAAAATGACGGGCGGGTGGTGTTCGATCGCCCCGGCGAGGATCTCGAAGCGCGTATCGCCGGGCTTTTTGGCGCCAATACCGCCGAGGGGCTCATCGCGCTCACCGCCGAGCGTGGCCCGCTCGCGCTTTCGGGCTTTGCCGGCGGCGCCCATCTCACGCGGGCGAGCGCGGCCTGGCAGTATTTCATCGTCAATCGCCGCCCGGTCATCGATCCCTTGCTGCGCATGGCACTCCGCGTCGCCTATCGCGAGGTCATCCCCGCCGGCCGCCATCCGGTCGCGGTGCTGCGGCTCGACCTCCCGGTCGATGAGGTCGATGTCAATGTCCATCCGGCCAAGCACGAATTGCGCTTTCGCGATGCCGCCGGGGTCAGGGCGCTGGTGATCGGGGCGTTGCGTGCGGCACTTGCCGCGCCGGCCGGCGCCGCGCCGCCGGCGCAGCTTTTCACCCCGCGTTTTTTGGCCGAGCGGAACGCAGCGCCCAAGGGCCTATCAGAGGCGCCCGCGCCATTGGAGATGCCGGCCCACGCGCGCCCCTTGGCCCTCCCCTTGGCGAGCCCGCCGGCGGTGCGCCGGCTTGATCCACATCCATCACCACGACCAGAGGGCGATGCCGCGGCGTCCGCCGCGCCGGCGTCCGCCGCGCTAGACCATCCGCTCGGCGCCCCGATCGCGCAGGTGCTTGATACCTATATTCTTGCGCTCGCGCCCGATGGCGCGCTGGTTCTCATCGATCAACACGCGGCGCATGAGCGTCTGACGCAAGAGCGGCTGGCGGCGGAATGGCGCGCCGGGGGGGTACGGGCGCAGCCCTTGCTCATCCCCGCGGTGGTCGAGGTCAGCGCGGCGGAGGCGGCGCGGTTGCTTGCGCATGCCGAGGCGCTGGCCCGCTTTGGCCTCGAGATCGAGGCATTTGGGCCACAAGCGGTGCTGGTTCGCGCCATGCCGGCGGTGCTCGGCACGCCAGAGCCGGCGCCGCTGTTGCGCGACATCGCCGATGAGCTCGGCGAAAGCGGCGTGACCACGGCACTTGCGGCGCGGCTCGATGCGGTGATCGCGCGGCTTGCGTGCCATGGCAGCATCCGCGCCGGGCGCCGGCTGCACGCCGCCGAAATGGCCGCTCTCATGCGGGAGATGGAAGCAACCCCGCGCGCAGCGACCTGTAGCCATGGCCGGCCGACCTATCTCCGCTTGAGCCGCGCGGAGATTGAGCGCCTGTTCGGCCGCCGCTGAGGGCGCGCCGCACCGCGACGCTTCGTCAGTGCCCGTTCCGTGGCCGCGATCACCGACTATCGCCGAGCCCTCTTTCAAGGTATTGTTTTCCGGCGTTGGCCAAGGGATGCGGCAAAGTGAGCGGATCGGAGCCGGGTCAGAACCCTAAGCGTGCCCACCATGATCTCGGCGGGGTCGCGAAATTCCTCTGCGAGCGGGTGGACACCGCGCCGTACGCGCTCACTCTCTTTGACCGCCGCGTCGATGCTCTCCGGCAAATCCTCGGCGCCTCTGGCATCATGCGGGTGGATGAATTGCGGCGCGGGATCGAGGCGATTCCAGAGGTCGAGTATCATCGCCTATCCTATTATCAGCGCTGGGTGCGTTCGATCGTCGATAATCTCCTGCGCAAGAGGATTATCACCGCCGCAGAACTCTGGGCGGCGCTGGCGGCGCGGGACGGGGGTGGGCAATGACGCGCCTTGGCCCCGGCACCCGGGTCATCGTGCGCGATGACTGGCCCGAGACACGGGGGGAGGCGCATATCCGGACGCCGCATTACGTGCGCGGCCGTGAGGGCGTCGTCGTTCGTCATCTCGGTAATTTCCCCAACCCCGAGGACCTCGCCTTCGCCCGCCCGGCGGCGACGGTCCCGCTCTATCACGTGCGCTTCGACCCGAACACGCTCTGGCCGCCGCCACGGAGCGCCGATGTCTTGCTGGTCGAGATTTTCGGCCATTGGCTGGAGGCGCGATGACCACCCCGCCCGATCTGCTGGCAACCCCGGCCGAGGCCCTGTTCGCCGCCCTCCTCGACGTGCTCGCCGCCAAGGGGGTCGTGCGCGAGGCCGAGCTTGCCGCGCGCATCGCCGCAACCGATGCCGCATCACCCGCGCAAGGGGCGCGGATGGTGGCGCGCGCCTGGGTCGATCCCACCTATCGCGCGCTGATGCTCGCCGATGGCACGCGGGCGGCGGAGGCGCTCGGCATCCCGATGCTGGGGGCGCCGCCGCTCGGGGTTTTGGAAAATCGCCCGGGGCTGCACCATCTCGTCGTTTGCACCCTGTGCAGCTGCTATCCCCGCGCAGTTCTCGGTTATCCGCCATTTTGGTTCAAATCGGCGGCCTATCGGGCGCGGGCGGTGCGCGATCCGAGGGGGGTGATCGCCGAGTGGGGCACCATGCTCGCGCCGGACACGGAGATCGTGGTGGTCGATTCGACCGCCGATTACCGTTGGATGGTGCTTCCCTCCCGCCCCGACGGCACCGATGGCTGGGACGAGGCGGCGCTCGCCGCGCTGGTGCGCGAGGGGGATATGATCGGCGTCACGGTGCCGAGCCCCGGCCCCGCCCGCGCGAGACCGTCTGCGGCGACCGGCTGATCGCCCAGGAATGCGTCGCTGGGGGTCGGCACCGGCAACACCCCGGTGATAGCGCGCGCTTCACCCACGTCGGACATTCCCTCGACAAGCATTCTGCCGACAGCGTGCCGCCCGAGCCTTCGGGGCTTTGGCTGCTCCGATCGGCGCTGGGCCTACTCGGCTGGATGTTCCGCGCCGTCTGGCCGGGGGCACGGGCATACGATACCTATTCCGAAATCCATTATCTTTGGTCTCGCCCCCGCGCATGGAGGCTTTTTTTTCATGCAACCGGGCGAAAATGAGGGGCTTTCCCCTCGCCCTTGGATTCCGATATCCTAGTTTGGAGAGGGTTGGTATTCTGGGTGCGACATGCATGCGCGCGCTGCGGTACGCGCCGGGCGGGGCAGCCAGCCAAAACTGCGGTTCGGCGAGGGCTGGGCCGATCCGAAAGATTATTCAGGTAAGCGGTGATGAGCGAGAACGACAAGCGAGGCGGCAATCCAGAGGGACCGACGACCGGCGTGGTGGTCCGCGCGCGCCCCAAAACGCGCAAGCCGGCGATGTATAAAGTTCTGATGTTGAACGATGATTACACGCCGATGGAATTCGTCGTGCATGTTCTCGAGCGATTTTTTCAAAAATCGCGCGACGAGGCGACGCGCATCATGCTGCATGTTCATCGTCGCGGGGTCGGCGTTTGTGGCGTCTACACGTATGAGGTGGCGGAGACCAAGGTCACGCAGGTCATGGATCTGGCGCGCCAAAATCAGCATCCGCTACAATGCACGATCGAGAAAGAGTGACCGACTGAAAAGGCTGACTGAAAATTCCGGCTGGGCGCAAGGGAATGGCGTGGCGGTCGGCGAGCACGAAAAATTTTCCACGCCGGTCATGGTCTGGAAATATTTTCGTGTGTAGTCTCCCCTGAGCGCGGCGAAAGGGCCATGTTCAAGGGTGAAAATTGGGCCGAACGGCACCGCCGCGGCGAGCGAAGGAGCGTTGATCGAGCATGCTCTCACGAAATCTGGAACAAACCCTGCACCGGGCGCTCTCTTTCGCTAGCGAGCGGCGTCATGAATACGCGACGCTCGAGCATCTTTTGCTCAGCCTCGCCGATGACAGCGATGCGGCGACGGTGCTCCGCGCCTGCGGGGTCGATCTCGATAAGCTGCGCGCCGATCTGATCGAATTCCTCGACAAGGATCTTTCGGGCCTGGTCACCGACCGGCGCGGCGACCCGAAGCCGACCGCCGGCTTTCAGCGCGTGGTGCAGCGCGCCGCGATCCATGTCCAATCCTCGGGCCGCGACGAGGTGACTGGCGCCAATGTCCTCGTCGCGCTGTTTAGCGAGCGCGAGAGCCATGCCGTCTATTTCCTGCAACTGCAGGACATGACGCGGCTGGATGCGGTCAATTTCATCAGTCACGGCATCGCCAAGGCGCCCGGCCGCTCGAACCCGCGCCCGGTGCAGGGCGCCGCCGGTGGCGAGCCGCATACCCCGGGTGAGGGCGAGCGCGAGGAAAAACACACCAAGCGCGGCCAGGACGCGCTCTCCAATTATTGCGTCAACCTCAACAAGAAAGCGCTCGCCGGCAAGATCGACCCGCTGATCGGCCGTGAATTGGAGATCGAGCGCACGATCCAGATTCTCTGCCGGCGGACCAAGAACAATCCGCTCTATGTCGGTGATCCCGGCGTCGGCAAAACCGCCATCGCCGAGGGCCTCGCCAAGCGCATCGTCGAGGGCGACGTGCCGGAAGTGTTGACCAAGGCGACCATTTTCGCGCTCGACATGGGCGCGCTGCTCGCTGGCACCCGCTATCGCG
>JAJYXY010000309.1 GCA_021801465.1 Pseudomonadota bacterium | reverse complement strand
CAATGCCCGCGCCGTGGTTGGTGGTGGCGTGATCGCCGCGCGGCTGCCGGGCAGCTTCCGCGAGGTGGTGGCACTGGTCGCCGCGGCGCGTGAGGCGACGCTGCACGCGCACCTCCTGCACGGCGTTCATCTCGTCCGCTACGCGCCGCCGGTGATCGAGCTGCGCCCCGAAGCCGATCTGCCGCGCGACCTCGCCGCCCGCTTCGCCGCCGTGCTCGGTGAGGCGACGGCGCAGCGCTGGACGATCGTGCTTTCAGACGCGCCCGGCGAGCCGACGCTCGCCGAACAAGGGCGCTCAGCGGAGGCGGCGCGGCGCGAGGCGGCCACCCGCCATCCGCTGGTGCAAGCCATCCTGACCACCTTCCCCGGCGCCCGCGTCGAAGAGGTGCATACCGCTGGCCTCGACGTCTACGGCCTGCCCGCCGAGGCGCCCGCGCCCGAGGCCGACCCTGGGCCCGGCGAGGACGACACCGAGACTTTCCCCGAGGAGTTCGACACATGAAAAATCTCGCCGGCCTGATGAAACAGGCCTCGCAAATGCAGCAGAAAATGCAAGACATGCAGGCGAAACTGGAAGCGATGGACATCGAGGGCGAATCCGGCGCCGGCATGGTGCGGGTGACGCTGAGCGGCAAAGGCGAGATGAAACGCCTCAAAATCGATCCTAAACTCGCCGACCCCGCCGAGCTGGAAGTGCTCGAAGACCTCATCATCGCCGCCCACGCCGACGCCAAACGCCGCCTCGAAACCATCACCGCCAACGAAATGCAGGCGCTTACCGGCGGCATCACCCTGCCGCCCGGCATGAAATTGCCGTTTTAGAAGGCAAGAAGACTTGTTCTTTTTTGAAAAAAAGAACCAAAAAACGTTTGTCCGTGGGGCAGCGCCTACGGCACTGCCCTTCCCAGGAAGTTGCCGCCTCGAGAAACCAGGACAAAAGTCTTTTTGCTTCTTTTTCTTCAGAAAAAGAAGATCTTTTCTAAATTCTTCCGGATTCTGATCTTGGGCGGACCTGAGATCGAGCGTTTGATTGCGTTGTTTGGCCGGCTTCCCGGGCTTGGTCCGCGGAGTGCGCGGCGGGCGGCGTTGTGGCTGTTGCGGGAGCCGGAGGCGCGTCTTGTGCCGTTGGCCGCGGCCTTGGCGGCGGCGGGGGCGGCGGTTCGGCAATGTCGGGTGTGCGGCAATCTCGACAGCGTCGATCCGTGTGCGATCTGCGCCGATTCGGGCCGGGAGTCGGGTCTCGTCTGCGTCGTCGAAGGGGTGGGGGATCTCTGGGCGATGGAGCGGGGCGGGGTGTTTCGTGGCCGCTATCATGTGTTGGGCGGGCTGCTTTCGGCGCTCGGCGGCGTCGGGCCGGAGGATTTGCGCCTCGCGCCGCTGCTCGCCCGCCTCGAGGCGGGCGGGATCAGGGAGATCATTCTTGCCTTGCCGGCAACCGTCGAGGGCGCGAGCACCATGCACTGGCTCGCAGATCGGCTTCGCCCGCACGGGGTCGCGGTGAGCCGCCTCGCGCAAGGGCTGCCGATGGGCGGCACGCTGGAGACCCTTGATGAGGGGACGCTGGCGCAGGCGCTTCGTGCCCGGCGTTACGAGGAGGCGCCATGAGCGGCGAAGAGGGCATCGCGACGGTCGGGCCGGATGGGGTTTTTCGGTTCGCCGGCGAGAGATATCGCGCCGCACTCGGGCGGGGCGGCGTGCGGGCCGAGAAAGTCGAAGGCGATGGCGCGACACCGGCCGGGCTCTTGCCGCTTCGCCGCGTGCTCTATCGCGCCGATCGCGTCGCGATCCCGCGGAGTGTGGTGCCGCGCGAGCCGATCGCGCCCGCGGATGGCTGGTGCGACGATCCCGCCGACCCAGCCTATAACCGCTTGATCCGCCTGCCCCATCCCGCCCGCCATGAGGAACTTTGGCGCGCCGATGGGCTTTATGACATCGTGGGCGTGCTCGGCTGGAACGATGACCCGCCGCGCCCGGGCCGCGGCTCGGCGATTTTCCTCCATGTCGCGACCGCCGATTTCGCGCCGACGGCGGGCTGCATCGCGCTCGCCTTGGCCGATTTGCGCGCGGTTCTTGCCGCCGGTCTCCGCGCCGTCGCGGTGTCTTTGGGCTGAGTGGCAAAAGCCCGGCGCGCGAGGCGGCCATGGATCGCGGCAAGCGTCTTCCCCGCGCGGCAGAGCGGCGCGCAGCGCGCCTGGGCGCCGCGCGCTGACCCCGCCGGCGCCGTCGCGGCATTGGCGAAATCGCCGCGGTTGCCGGTATCGAGATAGCTCTCGACCGCCAGCCCCTCGCTCAGCAGCACGTCGTGGCGGGCGAGTTCGATATGGAAATAGCGCACCGAAGGCACCGTTTCCTCGCGGATGGTGCGGCCATTGACGAGGAATTTGATCGGGATCAGCACGCCGTCCACGAACACCGCGTGATCGGGGGAGAGCACGACATCGCGGCGCGGCAGGTTTTCCGCGAAAGCGCCGGCGCTGATGCGCACCGGGCGCACGCGGGCGGGGTATTTGTGGCGCCGGCAATCGATCTCACGCCAGCCGATCCAGACGATCGCGGCCGTCCCGCCGCGGGCGAGTGTTACCCGGTCCCCGACCGCCAGCGCCTCGACAGGAACCGGCCCGGCCGGGGTTTCGATCCGCGTGCCGCTGGCAAAACAGGGCAGCGTGAGGGTGATATCGGTGCCGCTCGCGCCATCGCTCGCGAGCTGGAACTGGCTCGCGCTATAGGTCCCTTGCAGCGTAAGCGAGGCGACCGGCGAACCGGCGTCGCTCACGCTGAGCGTGTGGTTGGTAAAGCTCAGCGTGTCGCCGGTGCTGTAGGTGGCGTTGCTGAGATCGATGACGTCGCCGCTCGCGAATCCCTCGATGGCGCCGAAGACCTGGCCGGGCGATGCGAGCGAAAGCTCGCCCGAGGCGGCGGTGAAATCGATGATTTGCGAGCTGGCGAGCGCGCCATCGAGCACGATGCCACCGCCGGCGCCGATTTTGACGAGGCCGCTTCCCGCGCCGGTTGCCGCAAGGCCGTTGGCGAGCACGATGGTGCCGCCCACCGCCTCGATCAGCGCGTTGTTGGTGAGCGTCCCGGTGACATCGATGGTGCCGCGGGCGGCGAGCAGCGTGCCGCTATTGCCGATGCCGCCGGAGAGCGTGCTGGCGCCGAGCCCGGCGAGTTTTTCGACCAGCCCGGCATTGCTGATCGCGCCGGCATTATAGCCGGTGAGCGCGGCGTCGGCGGTGATCGCGAGGGTGCCCGCCGCGCCGACGAGGAGCTGGCCGGTGCTGCTCGCGCTGCCGATCGAGGCGGCGCCGTCGAGCAGCAAGGTGCCGGTATCGCTGAGAACGGCGCCGCCGACGAGGGCAAGCCCGCTCGCTTCCCCCGCACCGCTGACGATCACGGTGCCGGCGCCGGTGATCGCGCCATCGAGCGAGGCGGCGCCGGAAAGGGTCAGCGTGGTGCCGTCCGGGTCGAGCGTGCCGCCGCCGGCGAGGGTGAATTGCCCGGCATACGTCCCACCGGCGGCATCGATGAGTTCGGCGGCGCCGAGGACGCCTAATCCTGCGACCGAGAGCGAAACACCGGGCGTTAGCGTGTAGAAGCT
>JAJYXY010000079.1 GCA_021801465.1 Pseudomonadota bacterium | reverse complement strand
CGGGAACTGCACGCCCTGGTTCTGGCCGATCGGGCGGTCGAACACCCGCCGCTCATTAGCATAGGCGACCGAGCGCGCGGTGAACCATTTGGCATCACCGATCGATTCGGAGGCGATCAGCAGCCGTTCGGCATTCATGCCGTCAAGAATGTAGCGGAACCCCTTGCCCTCGACGCCGATCAGGCTGTCGGCGGGGATTTCCATGTTGTCGAAAAACACCTCGCAGGAATTATGGTTCATCATCGTGCGGATCGGGCGGATGGTGAGGCCGCGGCCGAGCACTTCGCGCATATCGACGAGAAAGACCGAAAGCCCGTCGGTTTTCTTGCGGCCTTCTTCGCGCTTTTGGGTTCTCGCGAGCAGCAGCATGAGATCGGAATGCTCGGCGCGGCTGGTCCAGACTTTTTGGCCGTTGACGATGTAGCGATCACCTTCCCGCCGCGCCGTGGTGCGGAGTGCGCCGGTATCGGTGCCGCTGGTCGGCTCGGTGACACCAAAAGCCTGAAGCCGCAGGCGCCCGGCGGCGATTTCCGGCAGGTAGCGGCGCTTCTGCGCTTCCGTGCCGTGGCGGAGCACGGTGCCCATGGTGTACATCTGGGCATGACAGGCAGCGCCGTTGGCGCCCTCGGCATGGATGGTCTCGAGAATTGCCGAGGCAGCGCCGAGGCCGAGGCCGGCACCGCCATATTCCTCGGGGATCAGCACCGAGAGATAGCCGGCCTCGGTGAGCGCGGCGACGAATTCGCTCGGATAGGCGCGCGCGGCGTCAAGCTTGCGCCAGTATTCGCCGGGGAAGCGGGCGCAAAGCTTTTTCACTTCTTCGCGAATTTCAGCATGCGGCAAGGCGGCGTCGCTCGGCGTCATGATTTCCCCCGGCATCGATGGCAATCAACAAAAAACACAGCATCTATCACAAGAAAAACTTCTTTTGACTTCAGAAAAAGAAGCAAAAAGACTTTTCTCCGTTGGAGCAATGCCAGCAGCATCACCCCTCAAACACAATGACAAAAGTTTTTTGGTTCTTTTTTTCAAAAAAGAACATCTCTTCTTTTTATGCCGCCCATGGCCAAGGCGCAAGCTTGCCGCACGCCGGCCACGGGGGCAAATTCACGCCATTGGGGAGACGTCATGTCATGAACACGCCAGACTGGCCCGATCAAGTTTTCGCAGCCCTCAAGCGCGCCGCGGTGCGCCAGATCGCCTATGTCCCGGACGCCGGGCATGCCCGGCTGATCACCCGCGCGCATGAAGACCCGTCACTCAACACCATCGTTTTGACGACGGAGGAGGAAGGGATCGCGCTCGCGGCTGGCGCTTGGCTCGGCGGGGTTCGCGCCGCGCTTTTGATGCAATCCTCGGGGGTGGGCAACTGCATCAACATGCTTTCCCTTCCGACGAATTGCCGGGCGCCGCTGTTGATGCTGGTGACGATGCGCGGCGAATGGGGGGAGTTCAATCCCTGGCAAGTGCCGATGGGGCAGGCGACGGAAGCGGTGCTGCGTGCCGCTGGCGTCATCACTCATCGCGCGACCGCCACCGAGGAAGTGGCGCCGATGGTCGCCGCCGCCGCCGATCTCGCTTACGATAGCCGGGTCAGCGTCGCCGTGTTGCTCTCCCAGCGCCTGATCGGGGCCAAGCAATTCGTCACCCAAGGAGCCACGCCATGAGCGCCGAACTAGACCGCCGCGACGCCATCGCGGCTCTCCTCGCCGGGCGGCCCGATCTTCTCGTCGTCACCGGGCTCGGCTCGGCGTCTTATGATGTCGCGGCGTGCGGCGACCGGGTGGAGAATTTCTATCTCTGGGGCGCGATGGGCGGGGCGGCGATGGTCGGCCTTGGTCTTGCGCTCGCGCAGCCGGAGCGGCGTGTCCTGGTGGTCACTGGCGATGGCGAGATGCTGATGGGCCTCGGCGCCTTGGCAACCATTGCCGTCGCCGGCGCCCGCAATCTCGCGATCGTCGTGCTCGATAACCGGCGCTACGGCGAAACTGGCGCGCAATTGAGCCACACCGCGCACGGCGTCAACCTCGCCGCCATCGCCAAAGGCTGCGGCTGGGAAAATACCTCGACCATCGCCGACGAGGCCGGTCTCGATCAGCTCGCCCGCGCGATCCACCGGGATGGACCGCTTTTCGCCGTCATCCGCATCGCGCCAGGTGAGAAGCCGCGTGTTCTCCCGCCGCGTGACGGCGCGTTCCTCACCCAGCGATTTCGCGCCGGGCTCGGGATTGCCGAGCCGTGATGCCGAAACTGCGGCGGAAGGTTCGGCCCGTGACCGCGCCCTCCCGACGCGAGCCGCTCTAAGGCACCGCAAGCGCGATCAGAAACGGCCCTCGCCGGGTTGCCGCATAGGTGAGAAGATCGGCAAGCCCTGCGCCATCCGCGGCCGCTGCTGCCTCCACCCCCATGCCACCGGCGAGTTTTACCCAGTCGAGATCGGGGTCGTCGAGGCTCATCATGCCGAGCGCGCGCGGCCCGGGATTAGCGCCGACATTGGCCAATTCCCCGAGCAGGATGGCATAGCGGCGGTTGGCGAAAACGATGGTGGTGACATTGAGCTGCTCGCGCGCCTGGGTCCAGAGCGCTTGCAGGGTGTACATCGCCGAGCCATCCGCCTGCAGCGAGATCACCCGCCGGCCCGGCGCTCCAATCGCCGCCCCCACCGCCATCGGCAGGCCATCGCCGATCGCGCCGCCCGTCAATTGCAGCCAGTCATGCGGGGCGGCGCGATGGGATTGCGCGAAAATCCCGCGCCCGAAACTCCCCGCCTCGTCGATCACCACCGCGTTTTCGGGAAGGTGGGCGAGAATGGTCTCAGCCCCGCTTTCCGGCGTCAGCGCCCCGCGTACTGGCGAAAGCGGCGCAAAATCGGCCGCCGCTGGCGCGGCCTTGGCGCCGAGTTCGTCTGCGAGCGCCGCGAGCGCCGCCGGCCCATCCTGCTCGGGGCGGGCGAGGACATGGATTTCGCAATCGGGCGGCGTGAGCCGGTTCGGCCGGCCGGGATAGGCGAAAAAGGAGACCGGCGGGGTTGCCCCAACCAGGATCAGATGGCGGATGCCAGCCAGCGCCGCCAGCGCCTGATCGAGCGGGTACGGGATGCGCCCGATCGCGACCCGCCCGCGCCCGCGCGCAACAAGGCTATTTTGCTGCTGCGCGAGCAAACGTGCGCCGCTCGCCGCCGCGATCCGTGCCGCATCCGCGAGCGGGGCGGCAAGGAGGGCTTTGCCGCCGAGCAGCAGCATCGCCGGCTCGCCCCGGCGCAACACCCGCGCGGCATGGTGCACGGCGCCAGGATCGACCGCGGCCGGCGGCGGGACAGGGAGCGGCGCGGCGACGATCCCGCCTTCGTCCCAGGCGGTATCGGCGGGCAGGATCAGGCTCGCGATCTGGCCCGGCGCGGTCAGCGCCGCTTGCACCGCCGCCGCGGCACATCGCCCGACCTCGGCCGCCGCGGTCGCGGTGCGCACAAACCCGGAGACCGGCCGCGCCCAGCCCTCGGTATCGGCGGTCAGCGGCGCATCGAGCGGGCGGTGATAGGTCGCCTGATCGCCGATAATGGCGACCAGCGGTGTCCTCGCGCGTCGCGCGTTATGGAGATTG
>JAJYXY010000224.1 GCA_021801465.1 Pseudomonadota bacterium | reverse complement strand
CGAACGCGTATAGAGATAGGCTTTGCTCGCGCCGACCGCGTAGCCCGCGATCAGCATCCCCTCGATCAGCACGAAAGGATCGCCTTCCATGATCATGCGGTCAGCGAACGTGCCGGAATCGCCTTCATCGGCGTTGCAGACGATGTATTTGCGCGCGGCTTTGGCGCCGGCGGCGGTGCGCCATTTGATCCCGGTCGGAAAACCGGCGCCGCCGCGCCCGCGCAGGCCCGAAGCGACAACCTCCTCGATGGTCGCGGCGGGGCCGAGCGCAAACGCCCGCGCAAGCCCGAGCCAGCCGCCATGCGCGGCATAATCCTCGGCCGAAGCGGGATCGACGATGCCGGTACGCGCGAAGGTGAGCCGGGTCTGGCGCTTGAGATAGGGAATCTCCTCCGGCCGGCCAAGGCGTTTCGGATGCGCAGCCCCGGCGAGAAACTCGGCGGCGAAGAGCGATGCGACCTCGTCGGCCGCGATCGGGCCATAGGCGATGCGGCCGGACGGGGTCGCGACCTCGAGCATCGGCTCCAGCCAGTAAAGTCCGCGCGAGCCGGTGCGCACGATTTCGAGCGCGATCCCGCGCGCTTGCGCCTCGCGCGCAAGCGCCGCCGCGACGGTATCGGCGCCGAGGGCCAGCGCGCCGGCATCGCGTGGCAGGAAGATCCGGGCGCTCACGCCGGCTGCTCCACGCCGCGCGCCTCGGCGATGAGGTCGGCGAGGCGTTTGTCATCTAGCCTGCCGATCGGGGCGCCGTCGAAAAGCGCCGCCGGCGGCATGGCGCAGAGACCGAGACAATAAACCGGCTCGATGGTGAGCGCGCCATCGCCGGTGGTTTCGCCCCAGGCAAGGCCGAGCCGCGCCAAGAGATCGGCGGCAAGCGTCGCACCCTTCATCGACTGGCACGCCTCGGCGCGGCAGAGCTTCAGCACATGCCGACCGGCAGGCGCACGCCGGAAATCGTGATAGAAGCCGATCACACCCTTGATCTCGGCGCGCGAAAGATTGAACGCGTCGGCGAGCAGCGGCTCCGCCGCTTCGGGCACCCAGCCGAACGCCGCCATCAAGGCATGCAGCGCCGGCAACAGACCGCCTTCGCGGCCAGCCTCGGCGGCAATCAAGTTTCGCGCCTCTTCGACGTCAAACGGCGCCTGCTTGGACACCGGATTTGCGTGGCCGTGGCTCGCCGCAAAATCCATCATATCACCAACCTCATGTTCCAGGCGATTTGCTCTAGGTCACATGCGCATGTAAGCCGCGGCGATCAAGCCCGCGATTTCGTGACGCGATAGAACATCGCAATTAAGGATTGGTTCTCATGGCCGCATAAAAACGGCGTCGCGCGCGCGATACCGCGCAGCGGTCAGGACTCGAGGGTTGGGGCGATGATCTGCGCCTGGGTCACGAGCGCCGCGGTCAAGGGCGTCATCGGTTCGCGATAGGGCACGACGAGGCCGACCATCGGGCTCGGTGGCCCGCCTTCGATCGGGATCGCCCTTACTGCGTCGCTGAGCCCGAGCATGGCGGCGAGCTTGATCGGCATCACGCTCGCCCAATGGCCGGTGCGGACATGCGACCACAGCACCACCATCGAGTTCGATTCGAGCGTCGGCATCGCCGGCCGGCCAGTCAGACGCAGCATCCGGTCGAGGATGCGCCGGTTCTGCATGTCCGGCGTCAGGAGACAGAGCGGTATCTGCGCGACTTCCTCCCACGACACTTTTGCGCGGTCGCCAAGCGGCGCCTGCGGCGCGGTGATCAGGCAATAGCGCTCGTGATAAAGCGGCACCGTGCGCACCCGCCCGAGCGGCTCATTATCGAGATAGGTGATCCCGGCATCGACCTCGAGATTTTCGAGGAGCGCCAGCGTCGCGATCGAGGTCGAGGAGAGGATGGTGAAGGTGACGCCGGGATGGCGCTCGCGATAGGGGGTGGTGAGTTGTGCCACCATGGCGAGCGCCGTCGGGATGACGGCGATTTTGAGAGTACCGGCGAGCCCCTGTTTGAGCGCGCGGATTTCCTGGCGCATGGCGCGGGTATCGGCGACGATGCGCCGCGCCCAATCCAGTGTGCGCTCGCCTTCCGGGGTGAAGCCGAGAAAGCGCGAGCCGCGCTGGACCAAAAGCACACCGAGGGTCTCCTCGAGCTGTTTGATGCCGGCCGACAAGGTCGGCTGCGTCACGCCGCAAATTTCGGCAGCATGGCCGAAATGCCGCTCCCGCGCCAAAGCCAGGAGATATTCCAGTTTTTCGATCACGTGGGCTTATCCATTTTTCGCCACTTAGACGCTGTCCTCTCTGTCTGGCAAGCGCGCGGCATTTCGTAATATTTATTTTGTCGTAATGCGAGGCGAGGCCCTTCCCTCTCGGCGCGCCAATTCTGGCCCTGGGCATGGTTTTCTGATCGGCTTTTCGATAAGGGTGATCGAGAAAATCCGTTTGCGAGGCGGCGGCAACTAGATTAAACAAATTCCTAGGTCGGATGGTTTGCCCAGAACCGGGCGCCGTATCGATCTGGTGGTTTGGCGTCGAGAGTGTTTTTTACGTGCTCAACCTGGACCGCCGCAGAAGCGAACCCAGAAGATCTTTCTTTTTAGGAGGCAACACCATGGCCTGGAAATCCCCGAAAATCGTCGAAATCGCCCTTGGCGCCGAGATCAACAGCTACGCTTGCGCCGAAGCGAAGTAACTTCCATGAAAACGCCGCCGGAAAATGTTTTCGGCGGCGTTTTTTATTTGTCTTGACGTTCAGAAAAACAAAAAGGGGAAACGATGCGAGCCGTTATCCTTGGTGCGGCAGCGGGTGGTGGTTTCCCACAATGGAATTCAAACGCCGAAGGCTGCCGGCGCGCACGCGCGGGTGACCCCGCGGCAAAACCGCGAAATCAGGCCTCGGTCGCCGTCTCCGCCGATGGCGATCATTGGTTCATTCTCAATGCCACCCCTGATCTTCGCGCCCAAATCGAACGGGCGCCGTTTCTGCACCCGCGGCACGGGCTCCGCTCGACCCCGATCGCCGGGGTCGTGCTGACCGACGGCAATGTCGACGCCATCGCCGGCCTGCTCAACCTCCGCGAGCGTGAGGCGTTCACCATCTATGCCACCGGGAGCGTTCTCGGCGTGCTCGATGAAAACCCGATTTTCGAGGTTCTGGCGCGCGATGTCGTGGCACGCGAGGCGGTCGCCCTCGACATGCCGCGGCCGCTCCGGCTCGCGGATGGCCGGCCGAGCGGACTTGCGCTGACCCTGTTTGCGGTCCCGGGCAAGGTGCCGCTCTATCTCGAACGTCCCGGCGAGGCGCCGGCGATCATCGAGGGCGAGGAAACCGTCGGCGCCATGATCAGCGATGGCGCGAAGCGGCTTTTTTTCATCCCCGGCTGCGCCCGCGTCACCCCACCGCTCCTCGCCCGCCTCGATCCCAGCACGCCTGGCGGCGCCGATGCCCTTTTCTTCGACGGCACGCTGTGGCGCGACGATGAAATGATCCGCGCTGGGATCGGCAGCAAGACCGGCCGCCGCATGGGCCATATCAGCGTCGGCGGCGAAGATGGCACCCTCGCCGCCTTTCGCGACTGTCCGATCCCGCACCGCATTCTGGTCCATATCAA
>JAJYXY010000069.1 GCA_021801465.1 Pseudomonadota bacterium | reverse complement strand
CGCGGAAAATGCCGCCCCGAGCAACGCCGCCATCGCGCCCGGCGGCGGGCCAGGCACCGCGGCCGCGATGGGGCTTGCCACCGCGCCGCTCGCCGCCGGCACGCTTCAGGCACAAGGGGGGGCGCCACCGCCGCTGGTGCCCCAGCAAGTGCCGCCCAATATCGCGCCGCCGGCGGCCGGCGGCACCAACGTCAACCTGACGCCGCCGCCAGCCTTCTCCGATCAAGTGCCGATCACCTCCGTGCCGCCGCCGCCGGGCTCTGATTCGCTCTCATCCGCGAGCCCGGCGATCCTGACCCAGATGGCCCCCGGCTATTCGTTACGAGTCGGCGGCCTTGCGCTGACGCTCGGCGGCTATGTCGAAGCGCCGCTCATCTACCGCGATCATGCGGAAACCACCGGCATCAATTCGGGGTTCGGCACCGCCATTCCGCTGCCGAACAACCCGGAATATTATATGTCGGAAATACGGGGTGATGCGCGTCAGAGCCGCTGGGCGGCACTCGCGCAGGGGAATATTTCGGATTCGATTTCGGTCGCCGCCTATCTCGAGGGCGATTTCCTTTCCGCCCCGCCCACCGCCAACGCGATCCAGAGCAATTCCTACACGCCGCGCTGGCGCCTCTATTATGCGCAGGTCGATGATTCCGACCTCGGGCTTCATGCGGCGTTTGGCGAGATCTGGTCGCTCGTGGTGCCGTTCAAGGTGGGGATGGTGCCGCGCCAAGAGCTGATCCCGATCGATCCTGACGCGCAATACGTGGTCGGCTTCCAATGG
This sequence comes from Pseudomonadota bacterium, assembly GCA_021801465.1. Taxonomy (GTDB): domain Bacteria; phylum Pseudomonadota; class Alphaproteobacteria; order Acetobacterales; family Acetobacteraceae; genus Acidibrevibacterium. The sequence continues at coordinate 2,870 of JAJYXY010000069.1, read as the reverse complement.
AACCGGAATTTCGGTCTCCGCTTGGTCAAGAGTTTAGACGATAACGTCTTCAATGTCGGTCTCGCCATCGAAAGCCCCGAGACGGTCTATGCGCTCGGGCCGAACGGGACGGGGGCGCCGGGAACCACCAGCTATTACTTCCCGGGCGGGCCGACGTTCTATTCGGGCACCAGCTACACCAACGAGTTGACGCCCGATGCCGTGCTCAAGGCCACCGCCGATCCGGGCTTTGGCGGGCATTACGAGGTCTATGGTGTTGCGCGTTCCGCTCAGACCCGCACCACGCTCGGCGACGGCGGGCAGAACCACGTGGTTGGGATGGGCGGCATCGGCGGCACCGCGCTCTATTCCCTCTTCGACCAGAAGCTCGACGTATACACCACGGAGTCGTGGGGTTACGGGATGGGGCGTTATACGTCCTCCGGCTTGCCCGATGCGACGATCGGCCCCAACGGCGCCGCCAAGCCCTTGCCGGCGGCGACGTTCCTGCTCGGCGCCATCGGCCATCCCACCGATGCGATCGATATCTACTCTTATCTCGGCCGCGAACAGGTCTCAGCGGAGAGCTTCAATGCCAACGGCAAAGCCTATGGCTATGGCAACCCGCTTTATTCCAATGCCGGCTGTGACATTCAGCTCGGCACGCCGTGCGTTGCCAATTTCGCCTCGTCCACCGAAGTCACCGTCGGCGCCTGGTGGCGTTTCCTCGAGGGCAACAATGTCGGCGTCTTCCTCGTCGGCCCGCAATATGAATATATCCGCCGCGGCGATTTTCGCGGCATCGGCGGCGCGCCGACCGTCAACGAACAGATGTATATCCTGAGCTTCCGCTATTATCCTTTCCAGTAGCGCCGTTTCGGCGCCGGCGGGGCGGGCGTTGCGTTTGCCCCGGCGGCGGCTTATGGCCGGGGCATGGCAACCGAACCACGCTGCTTCTGCCCCGGCCCGCGCTGATGCGCATCCTGTTCATTTCGGCCAACCGCATCGGCGATGCGGTGATCACCACCAATGTGCTCGATTATCTGATCCGCACCTACCCCGAGGCCCGCATCACCATCGCCTGCGGCGGGGTCGCGGCCGGGGTGTTCGAGCGCATGCCGAACCGTGAGCGCACCATTATCTTCGATAAACGCCGCTATGATCTCCATTGGCTCGACCTTTGGCGGCAGGTGGTGGGCACGCATTGGGATCTGGTGGTCGATTTCCGCCGCTCGATGACGGCTTACTTCCTCTGGGCGCGCAAGCGCGTGCTCAAGCCGCGGCGCTCGTTGGGGCGCAAGCACGAGCAATTCGCCGCAGCCCTCGGGATCCGCCCGGCGCCGCTGCCGGTCGTTTGGGTGAATGATGCCGACCGCGCTCACGCCGCGGCGTTTTTGCCCGCCGATCGCCCGGTGATCGGCTTGGGGCCGACCGCGAACTGGCCGCCGAAAGCCTGGCCGGCGACGCATTTCGCGGCGCTGTTCCGGCGCCTTGTCTCGGAAAAACTGCCGGGCGCGGTGGCGGCGGTGTTCGCGGGGCCGGGCGAGGCTGAGCGGGCGATGGCGGCGCCGCTTCTCACCCTCCTTCCCGAGGCGATCGATCTCCGTGGCCAGCTCAGCCTGCCCGAGGCCGCCGCCTGCTTGCAGCGCTGTGCCCTTTATGTCGGCAATGATAGCGGCCTCATGCATCTCGCCGCCGCCGCCGGGGTGCCGACGGTCGGGCTGTGCGCCGCAACCCGCGATCGCGCCGCCGAAATGGCCCCGGCCGGTCGCTTCGCCGATTGGGCGCTCGGGGAGTCGGAAGACATGAGCGCGCTCACCGTCGAAACCGCGTTCGCGACCGCGCTTCGCCTGATGGCGGACGCGGCGACGGCGTGACCGGGCAGCGCCGCAGGCGCTGCCCAACGGAGAGAAGTTTTTTGGTTCTTTTTTTCAAAAAAGAACATTTTTCCTGATTCCCGCGAGCGCCGTGATCAGACGGGGCAATGCCGCGCCGGGGAGGCCGAAGCGGAGCCAGCGCGGATGGGCGGGAAAGCGGCGGACCAGGATACCGGCGGCGCCGAGGCGCGCGAACACCGCAGCCGCGTCTTCGCTTTCGACCAGGCGAAACAGCGCGGTGCCGCCGCGCGGGGCAAGGCCGGCGGCGGCGAGCGCGGTATCGAGCCGCGTTGCATCCTCGGTGAGCCGCGCCGCCATCGCCGCGCGCCAGGCGGCATCGTCGAGCATCGCGGCCCCGATCGTGATCGCCGCACCGCTGACCGGCCAGGGCCCGAGCGCGGCGCGGAGCCGCGATGCGAGGTCCGCCGGGGCGAGCGCGAAGCCGAGCCGGAGCCCGGCGAGCCCGCTCGCCTTGCCGAACGAGCGCAGCACGATGACGCCGCGCGCGGGCAGCCGCGGCACCACGGAAACCCCGTCCGGCGCGAAATCGGCGAAGGCTTCGTCCACCACGAGAAGGCCGCCGCGTGCCGCCAGGGGTGCTGCGAAAGCGCTGAGGTCGGCGGCGGTGATCACCCGCCCGTCAGGGTTGTTGGGGTTGCAGAGCACCACTATTTCCGCCGCCTGTGCCTCCCTGAGGCTCGCGACCTCGCGCACCCGATGCCCGGCTTGCCGCCAGGCGAATGCGTGCTCGGCATAGGTCGGCGCGAGCACCGCGACTTCCGCCCGGGGGAGGAGCCGCGGCAACAGCCCGATCAGCGCTTGCGAGCCCGGGGCTGCGACCGCTTCGCCCGCCGCGAGGCCATAGGCCCGCGCCGCCGCCGCTTCCAGCGCCGCCAGGGCTTCGGGCTCGGGAAGCCGGGTGAGATGCGTCTCGGGAAGCGCCGGCGCCTTGTAAGGATAGGGGTTGATCCCGGTCGAGAGATCGAGGATCGGCGTCGGCGCATCGGGAAACAG
>JAJYXY010000310.1 GCA_021801465.1 Pseudomonadota bacterium | reverse complement strand
GCATATGGGCCAGGCGGACTTGCGCGGCGTGGCGGCGGCGGCGGCCCTCGAGCGGCTGGTGCCGGGTGATATCGCCGGCCTCGCGCCAGGGCGGCAACGCTATACGCTGCTGACCAATGCGGCGGGTGGCATTCTCGATGATCTGATGGTCGCGCGGCTCGCCGAGGATGATCTGTTCCTGATCGTCAATGCGGCACGCAAAGCGGCGGATTTTGCCCACATCACCGCCCATCTGCCGCCCGACGTGACACTCACCCCGCATCCCGAACGCGCGCTGCTCGCTTTCCAGGGGCCGAAAGCAATGACGCTGCTCGCCCCCCTCGCCCCCGCTCTCGCCGATCTGCACTTCATGGCGGTCCGGGAATGCGCGATCGCCGGCATCCCCTGCCTTGTCTCACGCTCGGGCTATACCGGCGAGGATGGGGTCGAGATTTCGCTCCCGGCGGCGGCGGCGGAGGGATTGGCGCGGACGCTCCTCGCGCTGCCCGGCGTGCTGCCGGCCGGGCTCGGCGCGCGCGATCTGCTCAGGCTCGAAGCGGGGCTCTGCCTTTACGGCCAGGATATCGACGAGACCACGACGCCGATCGCAGCAAACCTGGCCTGGACGATCGCCAAGCGCCGGCGCGAGGCTTGGGATTTTCCCGGCGGCGCCGCGATCGCGGCCGAGTGGCAAGCCGGCCCGGCGCGCAAGCGCATTGGCCTCCGCCTCGAAGGCCGGGCGCCGGTGCGAACCGGGGCTGCGATCCTCGCCGACGGGCGCGAGATCGGCCGCGTCACCTCCGGCAGTTTTAGTCCGACGCTCTCCGCACCGATCGCCATGGGCTATGTCGCCGCCGCCTTCGCGACACCCGGCACTGCGCTCGCCGTCTCGGTGCGCGAGCGCGCCCTGGCGGCCAGCGTCGTCCCCCTCCCCTTCCTTCCCCATCGTTACGCCAGTTGAGGAAACCATGACCGAGACCCGCTATACCAAGGATCATGAATGGGTGCGCCGTGACGGCGACACCCTCACCGTCGGCATCACCGACCATGCGCAAACCGCGCTCGGCGATCTCGTGTTCATCGAACTCCCCGAACCCGGCCGCGCGGTTGCCGCCGGCGAGGCTTGTGCCGTCGTCGAAAGCGTCAAAGCGGCGTCCGACGTCTATGCCCCGCTCGCCGGCACCATCGCCGCGGTGAATGGCGCCATCGTCGAGGATCCGACACTGGTCAACCGCGCGCCCGAGGGCGAAGGCTGGTTCTTCCGCCTCACCCCGGCCAACCCGGATGATTTCGCAACCCTCCTCGACGAGGCCGCCTATAGCGCCTTGGTCGCAACACTCTGACGACAGAGGCGCCCATGCCCAAGCCGATTTCCGACTCCGATTTCGCCCGCCGCCATATCGCGACCAATGCCGCGGATCAGGCCGCGATGCTGGCGGCCATCAATGTCGCGACCCTCGATGATCTGATCGCCGAGACCATCCCCGGCGAGATCCGCAGAGAAAGCGGACAAGGGCTTCCCGCGCCGCTCGACGAGGCCGGCGTGCTCGCCGAACTCGCCGCCCTCGCCGCCCGCAACGGCGGGCGCAAACCCCTGATCGGCCAGGGCTATCACGGGACGCACATGCCGCCGGTGATCCAGCGCAACGTGCTCGAAAATCCCGCTTGGTACACCGCCTACACCCCCTACCAGCCGGAAATTTCGCAAGGCCGACTGGAAGCGCTGCTCGCCTTTCAGACGATGATCATCGATCTCACGGGGATGGAGATCGCCAACGCTTCGCTGCTCGACGAGGCGACGGCGGCGGCGGAAGCGGTCGCGATGGCACATGCGGTCGCGAGCGCGAAGGATGCGGCCGCGATCGCTGTTGCCGCCGATCTCCACCCCCAGACCCGCGCCGTGCTGGCAACGCGCGCCGCACCCCATGGCTGGACGCTGATCGATGTCGCCCCCGGCGATGCCGCGGCGATCAAAGCGGCGCGGCCATTCGCCGTGGTCTTGCAATATCCCGGCACCACCGGGGCGCTCCGCGATCTCGCCCCCGAGATCGCCGCCGCCCACGCCGCCGGCGCGCTCGCCATCGTTGCCGCCGACCCGCTGGCCCTCGTCCTTCTCACCCCGCCGGGCGAGATGGGAGCGGATGTCGTCGTCGGCTCGGCGCAGCGCTTTGGCGTGCCGATGGGGTTCGGTGGCCCGCATGCCGCCTTCTTCGCGACCCGCGCCGCTTTCCGCCGCCAGATGCCTGGCCGCTTGGTCGGGGTCTCGGTCGATGCGGAAGGGCAGCCCGCGCTCCGCCTCGCGCTTCAGACCCGCGAGCAGCATATCCGGCGCGAGAAAGCGACCTCGAACATCTGCACGGCGCAGGTTCTGCTCGCCAATATCGCGGCTTTCTATGCGATGTGGCACGGGCCGGAGGGGCTGCGCCGGATCGCCGGCCGCGTCCACGGCATGGCCCGCCGCCTCGCCGAGGCGCTCGCGCGCGCGGGCTTTCCCCCCCGCCATCCCGCGTTCTTCGATACCATCGCGATCACCGGCGATGCCCGCGCCTTGCTCGCGCGCGGGTGCGAGGCGGGTTTCGATCTCCGCCCGCTCGCCGATGGCGTCGCGATCGCGCTCGATGAGACGGTGACGGAGGGGGAACTTGCCCGCCTCGCCGACGCCTTCGGGGCAACGCTCGGGCCCACGCCCGCGCCTGCGTTGCCGCCGCGAACGCCGATCCTCACCCATCCGGTGTTCCATCACCACCAGAGCGAGCATGCGATGCTGCGCTATCTCCGCCGCCTCGCCGACAAGGATATCGCCCTCGATCGCGGCATGATCCCGCTCGGCTCCTGCACCATGAAATTGAATGCCGCCGCCGAGATGATGGCCCTGTCCTGGCCCGGCTTCGCCGATATCCACCCCTTCCAGCCCGAGGACCAGAGCATCGGCTATCTCATCCTGATCCGCCGCCTCGCCGTCTGGCTCGCCGCCGCGACCGGCATGGCGTCGGTCTCGCTCCAGCCCAATTCCGGGGCGCAGGGCGAGTTCGCGGGGCTTCTCGCCATCCGCGCCTATCACGCGGCGCGCGGCGAGGGCGGGCGTGATGTCTGCTTGATCCCGGCGAGCGCCCACGGCACCAACCCGGCGAGCGCGGTGATGGCCGGCTATCGCGTCGTCGTCGTCGGCTGCGACGCCCATGGCAATATCGATCTCGGCGATCTTCGCGCCAAGATCGCAGCGCACGGCCCGCGCCTGGCCGCGCTGATGGTCACCTACCCGAGCACCCATGGCGTGTTCGAGGCCGGCATTCGCGAGATCTGCGCCCGCGTGCACGAGGCCGGCGGGCAGGTTTACATGGACGGCGCCAATCTCAACGCCCAGCTTGGCCTGACCAGCCCGGGCGCGATCGGCGCCGATGTCTGCCACCTCAATCTCCACAAGACGTTCACCATCCCGCATGGCGGCGGCGGCCCCGGGGTCGGGCCGATCGCGGTCGCCGCCCACCTCGCGCCACATCTGCCGAACCACCCTTTGTCAGTCGATGCCGGGCCGGCATCCGGCTATGGCCCGGTCGCCGCCGCGCCTTTCGGCAGCGCCCTGATCCTCACCATCGCCTACGCCTATATCCGCATGATGGGCGCCGCCGGCCTCAAACACGCGAGCGAGATCGCAATCCTCAATGCGAATTACGTCG
>JAJYXY010000068.1 GCA_021801465.1 Pseudomonadota bacterium | reverse complement strand
CGGGTTGGAGATTGGTGGGTCGTTATTGACGACGGCGTTGGCGGAGGAGAGGTTATAAGTTCCGGTGTTGAATTGATAGAGAACCCCGGTGTCGCCGAGCCCGTCGCTATTCGCGGTCGCGGTGAAGAGCGCACTTGCCGCGTTGACGCCGAAGGAGACCGAGATCGGGTAGCTCCCGATAGACCCCGTGATCTCGAACGTATCGGGCGAGGTGCCCTGGACGTCGATGGTGGCGCCGCCGAAAGTCTGCGTGCCGCCGTTGACGGTGTAGCTGCCCACGTCGTTGCCGGAGCCAGAGATCAAATAGACACTGCTGAGCGCGTAGTCATACGGAAATGGCGTCTGGCTTTGCGAGGGAGCGGTCATGGTCAAGGTGAACGAGCCGGTTCCGAAGGGCTGCGTGCCGCTGAGCGGCCCAGAACCCTGGCTGAAGCTCCCGGTAAGCGTGAAGGTATAATCGGGAATAGCGACCGCATCTGCCCAGGCGTGGGGCGCGGCGAGGGATGCTGTCGTGGCGAGGGCGGCGGCGAGAACGAGACGGCGCATGAGACTCCTCCTTACCTTGAGAGCGCGGGTTGACCTCAGGTTGCAGACACCGGAACGGTACTGGACGGCCAGACGTTGAGATAAGTAAACATTAATTAGTCATTAACGCACTTCGTCTCTCTTCGTCAATCACTTTTTTGTGTCACTTCGGTGTCACCCCGCGTGCGCCGCCGCTTTGTGTCAGGTGCCTTCGGTTTCGAGCGTGAGGTCGATATTACCGCGTGTTGCGTGGCTGTAGGGGCAGATTTTTTCGTGGGTTTCCTCGACCAGGGCGCGGGCTTCGGCGGTGGGGAGGGTTGGCACTTTCACGTGAATTTTGACGGCGATGCCGAAGCCGCCGCCTTCGCGCGGGCCGACGGCGGTCTCACACGTGACCACCGCGCCCGCGACGTTCTTTTTATGCTGGCTCGCGACGAATTCGAGGGCGCCGCCGAAGCAGGCGGCGTAGCCGGCGGCGAAGAGGTGTTCGGGTGTCGTGGTATTAGGGAGGCCCGGCCCGCCCATTTCCTTACGCACGGAGAGGTTGACGCTGACCGAGTGGTCGGTGGTCTCGGAATGTCCGTTGCGCCCGCCGGTATTGATGGCGATGGCGGTGACGAGTGGTTTGATGGTGTGTGCGGCCATGGTGTTTTCCTCCGTTGCTATCGCGCTCATGCTAGCCACGGGCGCGCGGGGCCAGCAAGCGCGATCGGAGAAAAGTTTTTTGGTTCTTTTTTTCAAAAAAGAACATTTTTCCCTCTCTTTTTCCGCGACCCCTTCCCTTGACAAATCCCCAAGACCGCCTAGAACTCAGGCGGCCCGAACATAAAATTGGGCGCCGGCGGCTTTCGGGCTGGCGGCGAGACCCATCCGATTGGGCGATTATCCTTCTCGTTGGAGAAAGGGCGGTTCCGGTCATCGGGCCGCCTTTTATTTTGCCTCAATTCCCCGGAATCCCGAGCGCGTTTTTCGGATCGACATAGTGGTGCGGCGGCGATTGGGCGGGGTAAAGCGCCACTTTCCAAGCGCATTGCGGGGTTTGATAGACGCCGCTGAACATCCCGTTTTCGACCCGCCCCTCGAGCGAGAGCAGGTAGGGCGGGCGGTTGGGCGGGGCGGTGTTGAGGCGCGCGAGCACCTGGCCCTCGCGGCTCATGCTGCCGCGGATGACCAGCGCGCCGTCATTGGGCGTGAACACGACGCTGAGGTCGGCGGCGCGGGTGGTGAGGGTTGCGGGCATCGAGTCTGTGCAGGCGATGCCGCCCATCGGCTGGATTTCGCCGGTGTAGCGTTGGTCGTAGGTTTGGGTGCTGAGTTGTTTGCCGATCGTCGTGCAGCCGGCGAGCGCGAGGCAAGCGAGCGCCGCGGGGAGGCCGCGCATGCTCAGAGCGGTTCAACCGCCACTTGTGCGGTGCCGCGGCTCAGGATGCCGAGTTTGCGCGCGGCGGCGGGGGAGAGGTCGATCACGCGGGTGGTTTTGCCGGTGCGGTCGGTGATGGTGACGTCGACGAAGCGGTCGCTCCCGACCAGTTGGACGCGCACCTTGGTGCCGAGTGGGAGCCAGGGATGGGCGGCGCTCAGCGCTGCGGCGTCGAAATCGCGGCCGCTCGCGGTGCGTTTGCCGTGAAATCCGGGGCCGTACCAGGAAGCGGTGCCAATTTCCGGCGCATTGTTAGATGAACGGGTGCGGGCGCGGCGCAATGCCCCGAGGCGCGGGCTGATGCGCTTGGCGGCGGCGGGCTTGCCGCCGCTCGCCGGCGGCTCTTGCGCTTTGGCGCCGGGCGCGTGCAGGGCAAGCGCCAGAAGCGTCGCCATCGCGCCGGGCAGAAGGGGGCGCAGAATGCGTTTGGCTCTCATCCCCCCTCTCCAAACACAAAAAATGGCTCGGCGCAAGGTTTTGGCGGATTGCCGGCGGCGCTTGGCGTGATTAGCCTCGTTTCGCGCCCGGCGATCTCGGTGCGGGGCCTGGGCAGGGGTCCAAGCGTTGACTTTTAACACAACACTTGACATAATGCGTCGCAAGGGCAGCCTCGTGCGCTATCGGCCACGGCTCCGCTTCGACCAACAGCCGGAGGGTTACGTCTATCTCCGCCCCCCATGTGAGAATCAGATCGAGGCCCTCCCCGATGCCCCTTTCGGCGAAAATCCCAGGCCGATCCCGCGCGAGCAGATCATGGTTCTGCTCGATGATTTCTGTGCTGGGACGGCGCTCGTCAGCGGGCGTGATTTTGAGAAGCGCGGGCAAAGGCTCTTCCTTCTCAAAACGCGGAGCGTGCGCGCCGGGGCGATGTTTCTGAGCAAAACGGTGCTGGTCGTGCTCGACGTGCAGCCAAAGGGTGCGTTCAACCCCGCGAAGGGAGGCACGTTGAAGAGCGCCGCCTGGTATCGCGCATGCCGCGCCCTTCCAGAGTTCACCGCAATTTCGTCATTCGCTATGGAGACTTACCAATGAGCGGCAAACGCGAACCACTGGATGCCGAAGGGCAGCGCGTTTATGCGCGCCTCACCGCGCATGTCGCGCGCGAATTGGCCCGCGCCCTGGCGGCGGAGAGCCAATTCGGCACCATCACCCGCGCCGAACTCGCCCGCCGGCTCGGACGCGACAAAGGTTTTGTCACGCGCAAGCTCTCGGGCGGGGAGAATATGGAACTTCGCACCGTTGCCGCGTTTCTCGCGGCCCTCGGCTATGAGATGGACGTCGCGGCGCGACGGATCAAAGCGCCTCCAGGCGAGGGACGGAATTTCTTCCACGAGACCCCGCCCGTCGCGTCGCGGACGATCAAATTTTCCGCCGGCCCTGGCCCGAACACGCCCCCCGCCACCACGACGACGGCGCCAAACGCCACATGGCAGCGCGTTCCCAATGCCGCCTGACCCGAAGATCGAAACCGTCCTGCTCTGCGACGATGTGCGGCGCGAGCAAAGCGGCAAGGATATCCTGATCGGCGTCTATAGCGGCGGGATCGGCATCCCCACCTTGCCGGCGCCGATAAATGTCGCGTTTTGGATCACCCTTCGTGCCCCTGAACCGGGGACGTTTGCCCTCTCATTGCGGGTCAATCTGCCACACAAAAGCCCGGCGATCGACATGACTATGCACATCGACATTTCTCCGCCGCCAGGCATGCCGTTTTCT
>JAJYXY010000143.1 GCA_021801465.1 Pseudomonadota bacterium | reverse complement strand
TCGCCTCGGCATCGCCGATCGCGACTGGGTCGAGGTGCGCTCGCCAACCGGCGCAACGACCGGCCAAGCTTGCTTGGTGCAGGGATGCCGGCCGGACACGGTGGTCATTCCCGGCCAGTTCGCGCACTGGAAAACCCCGTTCGCCAAGGATCTCGCTTTTCCCTCGCTCAATCGGATCATACCGCTGTCGCTCGCCTTGACCGACGCCACTGGCTCGGGCGCCGATGTGGTGCGCGTTGCGGTTCGCAAAATCGCGCCGCCGGCGCTGGCAGGTGCGGCATGACCCGCTATGTGATGGTCGCCGATCTCCGCCGCTGCGTCGGCTGCCAGACCTGCACCGCGGCCTGCAAGGAAGGCAACGCAACGCCCCCCGGGGTGCAATGGCGGCGCGTGCTCGATCTCGAGGCCGGCACCTATCCCGAAGTCAGCCGGGTGTTCGTTCCGTTCGGCTGCCAACATTGCGCCAACCCGCCCTGCCTTGAGGTTTGTCCATCGACGGCGACCAAGCAGCGCGAAGACGGCATCATCACCATCGATGACGATCTCTGCATTGGTTGCAGCTATTGCATCATGGCCTGCCCGTATGACGCGCGCAGCCTCATCGATCAGCCGCGTTATGCGTTCGGCGAGATGCCAACCGAGGCCGAAGCGGCGCGCCTTAACAAAAGCGCGGTTGGGGTCGCCAGCAAATGCACCTTCTGTGCCGGCCGCATCGACGCCGGCACCGCCCGCGGCCTTGTGCCCGGGCGGGATCCGGAAGCGACACCGCTTTGCGTCAATGCGTGCATCTCCGGTGCGCTCAGCTTCGGCGACATCGAAGACGAGAGCGGGCCGATCGCCGCGCTGCTCGCGGAAAACCGCTGGTTCCGTCTTCAGGAACGCGAAGGGACCGAGCCTGGCTTTTACTATATCTGGGACAAGGGAACGCTATGAGCGAACTGTTCGCAACCGGCCGGCGGCGCGCCGGTGCCAGCACCGCTTCCCGGCGCCAGCGCTATTGGGACGTGCGCGCGGCGGGGAATTTCATCGGCGGCGGCACGGGGTCCGGGCTGATCGTTGCCGCCGCCGTGGCCGCGGCCAGCGGCGCTTCGTTTCGCGCGACACTGGTGCTCGGCGTTGCCTTGATCGCAGCAGGGCTCGCGCTGGTCTGGCTCGAGATCGGCAAACCCTGGCGCGCGCTTCACGTTTTCTTTCATCCCCGCACCTCATGGATGACGCGCGAGGGGATCGTCGCTTGCGCGGTGATCCCGCTTGGCGTGGTCGCAGCGGCGGTTTCCGCCCCCGCTCTGGCGGTGATCACGGCGGTGCTGGCGGTCGGATTTCTCTATTGCCAAGCCCGTATCCTGCGCGCCGCGCGCGGGATTCCGGCGTGGCGGCAGCAGGAGATCGTGGCGCTGATCCTCGCCGCCGGTCTCGCCGAGGGCTGCGCCCTCGCGCTCATCGTCGGGCCGCGGGGCGACGTCGCGCTCGGCCTCGCCTTGGCCGCTGGGCTCGCGCGTGAGGTGGCATGGCGCTTCTATCGCAGCGCTCTCGCGCGGGAGGCGGGCGCGGCGGCTAGTCTTGCGGTGTTCGCGGCACCCACCGCGCGGCGTCTTCGTGCGCTGCACCGCGCGGGTCTCGGCCTGATCGCCGCCGCCCTGGTCACGCCGATTTTTCTTGATCAGGTCCCGATCGTCGCCGCCCTTGCCATGGCGGGTGGCGCGCTGGTTCTGCTCTCAGGCTGGGGCATGAAGGCCCTCCTGATCACCCGCGCCGCCTTCACCCGCACGATCGTGATCCCGGCAACGCCGACCCGGGGCCTCCGATCCGACACCCTCTCCGGCGAACGTCGCCGTGGGTTCGAGCGGCGCCATGCGCAGTAATCCGCCCCCCCCTCCGCGCACCGCCGTCGTCTCAACGGGCGCGCCGCGCGGTTTGCGTCCGACGCGTCGGCTTGATCTCGGCAACACCCTCCCAGGGGCGCCGCGCGATCAGTTTCAGCATGGTGGAAAGGCTGATCGAGCGCAGCGTCGCCCCGATCTGGGCATCGAGTTCGGCGAGCAAGAAGCGCAGCCCGGCGGCGATGTCCTGGCCCTCGCCCGGCGACATCGGTTCCTCCGCCTCGGCGCTGGTCTCCTCGAACAAGCTGATCACGTCCATCAGGGTCAAACGCTTGGCATTGCCGGCGAAGCGATAGCCGCCGCCGACGCCGCGCACCGCGTCCACGAGGCCGGCGCGACCGAGATCGCGCAGCACCTTGGCGAGATGGTGGGCGGAGATGCCATATTTCTCGGCGATCTCCACCGCGGTGCGCTGACGCCCCGGCTCGGCGGCGAGTTCGAGCACCGCATAAAGCGCGAACGCGGTCGCTTTCTGCAGTTTCATGCTGGCGTCACCCGGCGCGCGGGCGAAAACAACGAGCGCTCAGTCAAGACGCATTTCCAATTCGATGAACGGGCCGGCCATCATGCCCTGGCTGCGGAAGAAGGCGTGGACCACCGTATTGTCGCGCGCGACCATGGTGCGGACCCGCTCGACGTCGGCCGCGCGAAAGCGCGCGCAGACGGCAGCGAACAGGCGCGCGCCGAGGCCGCGCACGCGAAGCCGCGGGCGCACCTGCACGGCGAATATCCAGCCACTCGGCGGCGAGCCAAACTCCCAGGCGCGCACTTCACCGATGATGAAGCCATCGATGCGTTGGGGCTCGCCTGCGACCAGAAAAAAGCGCTGATCGCGCCGGCGGGTGCCGAAACGCTCGAACATGTCTTGCCAATACGCGGCCTTGCGCAGACCGGTGACCTCCGCATCGAGCGCGATTACGCCTGCGACATCGGCGAGGGTTGCCGGGCGGATGGTCAGATCCTCGCCGGAGGCCGGCGGCGGTGGCGTCGTACTTCGTCGTGCCATGTCAACTCCCGGGATCGCGCGCGAAATGCCAGCCAATTGCCGTATTGGAGCACGATTTTGCGGCAGCGCCAAGCCGGGGGGTCAAGCCGGGAGGCCAAGCCGGCGCCCCAGCAGAGGAGAGAAAGATGCAGGATCATAGCGTTCTCGTGACCCCCGCGCCGGGCGCGAGCCGGCTTGACTTCGCGCCCCGGTTCAACGCCGCCGCCGCGTTCATCGACCGTCGTCTCACCGAAGGTCGCGGCGCGGCCATCGCCATCCGCACCGAGCACGAGGAAATCACCTACGCGATGCTCGCCGAGCGCGTCGCACGGGCCGGCAATGCGCTGCTGGCGCTCGGGGTGCCGCGCGGCGGCCGGCTGCTGATGGTGGTGCACGACGAGCCGGCGTTCTTCTATCTGTTCTGGGGCGCGATCCGCGCCGGGATCGTGCCGGTCCCGGTCAACACCCTGCTGCGCGCTGCTGATTACGCCTGGATGATCGACGATTCGGCCGCCGATGCGCTGGCCCACTCGCCGGAACTCGCCGGCGAGATCACCGCCGGGCTGCGCGCGGCCCGGCACCAGCCTGCGTTGGTGTTGCCGACCCGGGGCGATGGCACGGCCCTGCCGGCGCTGATGGCGGCGGCGGCGGCAACCCTCGATCCCGCCGCCCGCGGCCCCGAGGATGAGTGCTATTGGCTTTATTCCTCCGGCTCGACCGGCCGGCCGAAGGGCGCGATCCATGCCCAGCGCGATCTCGCGGTCGCCTGTCATTATTACGGTATAGAAACTCTCGGGCTCCGCTCC
>JAJYXY010000060.1 GCA_021801465.1 Pseudomonadota bacterium | reverse complement strand
GGTCAGCCAGGCGAGTTCGGGTGCTGGAAACGTGCTTATTCCGGCCATCGCCAATTGCTCGCGCTGGCGCTCGCTCGTGTGCATGAAGTCACGCCGCGGATTGGCGTGCGGCAGGGCGCAGCCAGGGGCGATGCCAGACCAGCGCGGCCGCCCGGCGAGCCAGAAATAGCGGCTGCTCCGCGCTGAGGTCTGTAAATCATAAACCAGATCGAAACCACGCAGCTGGCGGCGCAGCGCACGCAGCCCGCGAAGGTTCCACCAGGCCGGGCGCGGGTCGAGACGGATCGCGTCAAACCACGGCGCGCGCGCGGCCAGCGCCGCAAACGGCGCGGTGGTGAGGAGGGTGATGTGATCGGCGGCGTGATGGCCGCGAATCGCGGCAAACGGCGGAAAACTTTGGATGAAATCGCCGAGGGCGCCGAGCCGGATGACGAGGATGCGGCTCATCGCAGCAATTCCGCATAGACGGCGAGGGTTGCCGCCTGCATCGCCGCCGTCGTGAAGCGCGCGAGGATCGCCGCGCGTGCCCGCGCGCCGAGCGCCGCGCGATCGGCCGGTGAAAGCGCGAGGGCCTCGCCAACCGCTGCCGCCAGCGCCGCCGGGTCACCAGGCGTGACCAGCCAGCCGGTCTCGCCGGCGCGGATGGTTTCGCGCGCGCCGCCATGATCGGCAGCGATGACCGGCCGCGCCATCGCTTGCGCCTCGATCACCGTGCGGCCGAAGGCTTCGGGGCGGGTGGAGGCATTGATGACGGCGTCGGCGAGGGCGTAGGCGGCGGGCATGTCGGCGCAATCGCCGGCGAAGATGACCCGTTTCTCGACCCCGAGCCGATGTGCTGCGCGGCGCAAGGCGTGGGCGAGCCGGCCGCGTGGATCGCCGCCGGCGAAGACCAAAACCGGATCGGGAGCGAGCCGCGCCAGCGCCGCGATCGCGACCGCGTGCCCTTTCCAGGCGCTGAGCCGCCCGGGCAGCAGAAGCACCGGCCGGCCGGGCGGCAATCCCCAGCCTTCGGCGAGCGCACGCTGACGGGCGAGACCGGGCGGGTCGGCGAGCGTCGCCGGATCGAACATCGCCGGATCGACACCGCGCGGGATGACGCGCAGCCGCCAAGGCTCGATCCGATAGCGCTCGAGGATGAGGGTGGCGATGAAGTCGCTGATCGCGATCACCCGCTCGCCGCGCGCCATGACGCTGTTATAGGCGCGTTTGCCGGGGAAATTCTCGGTGTAAGCGCCGTGATAGGTGGTGATGAAGCGGGTCGCGGCGCGGCTGCCGGCAAGCCAGGCCGACCAGGCCGGGGCGCGCGAGCGGGCATGGATCAGGGCGACGCGCTCGCTGGCGACGATCTCGGCAAGAAGGGCGGCGTTGCGCCAGATCGCGAACGGCGATTTGCGGGTGAGCGGCAGCGTGATGTGATGCCCGCCGGCCGCCTCGATCGCCGCGACCAGCCGCCCGCCGGCGGAAGCGACCAGGGCGACGCCGCCGGCGCGCGCGATCGCCGCCGTCATCTCGAGCGTGCCGCGCTCGACGCCGCCGGTATTGAGCGCCGGCAGCACTTGGAGGATCACCGCGCCGGCGGGGAGAGGCGGAAACGGCTGCGCGGCCATCACCCCGGCCGGTAGAGGCAGCGCTCGCCGAGCGAGTCCCGGCAGATCGCGACGCTGACGAGACCGGGAAATTCGGGCGCCAAATGCCGCCAGACGAAGAGGGCGAGCCGCTCCAACGTCGCCGGCGCGAGTTCGGGGATTTCATCGAGAAAATGGTGATCGAGGCGCTCGCGCACCCGCGCCAGCGCTTGGGCGAACAGGCCGAGATCGACCAGCATGCCATTGTCTCCGATCTCGCCGCCGATCGTCACCTCGGCGCGGTAGGAATGGCCATGGACGCGCCGGCTGGCCTCGGTCTCGATCGTCCGTACCAGCGTATGCGCGGCCTCGAAACGGAATTCTTTGGTGAGCTGGAACATCAGGGAATGCCGATGAATTTATGGGTCTGCAGCGAGAGCCGCCAGCGTGGATGCGCCGCGATATAGGCGATCGCCGCTTCGGTATGGCGGGCGCGGTCTGGCCCGTCCATCGGTTGGAGCAGGAAATGGCGGAAGGCGAGGCCGAGAAAGCGCTCGGGCGGCGCTTCGGCCTGCGGATAGACGAGCTTCAGCTCATCGCCATGATCGAGGACCAGCGGTGCCGCGGCTTTCGGGCTCACGCAAACCCAATCGATTCCGGGCGGGGCGGGGAGGGTGCCGTTGGTTTCGATCGCGATGGTGAAGTTTTCCCGATGCAGCGCCGCGATCAGCGCGGGATCGACTTGGAGCAGCGGCTCACCGCCGGTCAGCACCACGAACCGCCCCTCGCGTCCCGCCCGCCAGCGCGCGGCGATGGCGGCGGCCAGCGCCTCGGCGCCGGCGAAGACGCCGCCGCCCTCGCCATCGGTGCCGACGAAGTCGGTGTCACAAAACCGGCAAACGGCGCCCGCCCGGTCCTGCGCGCGGCCGGACCAGAGATTGCAGCCGGCAAACCGGCAAAACACCGCGGCCCGCCCGGCCTGCACCCCTTCACCCTGGAGGGTGAAGAAAATTTCCTTGACGGCATAACGCGAGAGGGGAGGGGTTTCAGCCATGGCGCGGGGTTTTAGCGGCGCGCAGGCGTCTCGTCACCCTCTGTTCGATAATCAGTCGGCAGGTGCCACGCGCAGGATGCACATTGCATCACGATCGCAACGACCGCGCAATGCTCTAATCGTTTTGCAAGGTTTTTCCGCCCAGAACCCGCAGCCTTGCAAATTCCAATATTCCCCACCTCTAAAAACTCATTGCCATAAAGAAATCGCCGGTAAAATCTGGGAGATCGCCAACCGGCTGCGGGGGCCATACCGTCCGCCGCAATACCGGCTGGTCATGCTGCCGATGGTGGTGCTGCGACGCTTGGATTGAGTGCTGGAGCCGACCAAGAAACCGGCACGGCGCGGTATGCGGCGGGCAAAGGGGGGCGCGTTCACCATCGGCAGATGGCGCGGTATGGTGGGCGATCAACCCTCTCGCTCGAGGCCCCGCCATGCAGCTTCACGCCGATCTCTCCCGCCCCGCAACAGTCGATAGCGCCGCACTCGCCTGGGTCGCCTCGCCTATGGCCGGTGTAGAGCGGCGGATGCTGGAGCGCGATGGTGACGAAGTGGCCCGCGCCACCTCGCTCGTGCGCTACGCGCCGGGCTCGGCTTTTTCCCCCCACACCCATGGCGCCGGCGAGGAGTTCCTGGTGCTGGAGGGCGTGTTCTCTGACGAGAGCGGGGATTTTCCTGCCGGCTTCTATGTCCGCAACCCCCCCGGCTCGCGCCACACGCCGGCCAGCGCGCCGGGCGCGGTGATTTTTGTCAAGCTCCGCCAAATGCCGCCGGAGGAGACCGCGGCTGTGCGGCTCGATACACGCGATCCCGCGCTCTGGCGCGACCTCGGCCAGGGCCGGCAGGAAGCTGTGCTGTTCGAGGCGCCGTGGGAGCGTGTGGTGATGCTGCGCCTCGCCCCCGGCCATGCCGGCGCCGCCGAGACCTGGCCGCACGGCGTCGAGCTCTTCATGGTCGAGGGCGATGTGGTGATCGACCGCACCGCTCACCACGCCGGCGCGTGGCTTCGTCTGCCCTCCGGCAGCCGTCTGGCGTTGGAAAGCCAAGGCGGCGCGCT
>JAJYXY010000248.1 GCA_021801465.1 Pseudomonadota bacterium | reverse complement strand
CGCGAGATCCTTGACCGGCTGGTTGGCGCCGCGATGGCCGCGCGCCATCTTGTAGGTGCGCCCGCCGAGGGCGAGGGCGAGGAGCTGATGGCCGAGACAGATCCCAAAGAGCGGCAGCCCAGCCGCGAGCACGCCGCGGATCGCCGGAACCGCGTATGCGGCCGTTGCCGCTGGATCGCCGGGGCCGTTCGAGAGAAAGACCCCGTCCGGGCGATGGCGGAGAATGTCGTCGGCGCTGCTCGTCGCCGGCACCACGGTGACGCGGCAGCCGGCGGCGGCGAGTTCGCGAAGGATGTTGCGTTTTGCCCCGTAATCGACCGCGACGACATGATGCCGCGGCGCGGTCTGGCGGCCATAGCCTTGGCCCCAAGCCCAAATGGTCTCGGCCCATTCATAGCTCTGGGTGCAGGATACGGTGCCGGCGAGATCCATCCCCTCGAGCCCGGGCCAGGCGCGCGCGGCATCACGAAGCGCTGCGAGATCGAAGCGGCCATCGGCGGGATAAGCGAGTATGCCGCTCGGTGCCCCTTGGTCGCGGATGCGAAGGGTCAGCGCCCGCGTATCGATGCCGGCGATGCCGGTCACGCCGCGCGCGGCGAGCCATTCGCCGAGCCCCTGGGTTGCCCGCCAATTCGCCGGCGCGGTGATGTCGGCGTGGAGAACCAGGCCGCGGGCGGCGATCGTCGAGGCCTCGACATCCTCGCCATTGACGCCGACATTGCCGATATGGGGAAAAGTGAAGGTGATGATCTGGCCGGCATAGGAGGGATCGGTGAGCGTCTCCTGATAGCCGGTCATGCCGGTATTGAAGCAAACCTCGCCGAGCGGCGGCGTGTCAGTGGTCGTGGCGCCGAAGCCACGTCCCCAAAAGACTGCGCCATCGGCGAGCACGAGGGCGGCGGTCGCGCCCTCGGGAGGGTGGTCGGCGGTGGGCATGGGGTCACTCCAAGATGGGGCGCCGGGGAGATCGGCGAGGGCGAGCCCGGTCGCGGCAAGCAGCGCCGGCCAATGCCGCGCCGGGATGCTCCGCGCCTGGCGCCATTTGCGCAGGGCCTCGGTGCCGACGCCGAGCCGCTCGGCGGCGGCTTCGGCGCCGCCGAGGCGGGCGATGAGATCTTCGACGGTGAGGGCCATGTCGGGATTATGTGGGAAATGATTTCCCATGACAATAGCGGACGTCGACGTGGGAAGAAAAATCTCATTCGATCAGGCCGAAAGGGCCTCTTCTAATGGCGCTGCCGCCGGGATTTCTGGAAGAACTCCGCGCCCGCACGCCGCTTCCGGCGCTGATCGGGCGGCGGGTGCGCCTTGCCCGCTCGGGGCGGCAATGGAAGGGCTGCTGCCCGTTCCACGGCGAGAAAACGCCGTCCTTCTACGTCTATGACGATCATTACCATTGCTTCGGCTGCGGCGCCCATGGCGATGCGATCAGCTATGTGATGCAGGCCGAGGGGCAGAGCTTCATCGAGGCAGTGCGCGGCCTCGCCGGCGAGGCCGGGCTCGCGGTGCCGGAGGAGGGGCCCGACGAGGCGGCAAATGCGCGCGCGGCGCGCGACAGCCTCGCCGTGCTCGAACGCGCCACTGAGAGCTTTGAACGTCGTTTGTGGCTTCCCGAAGGCGCTGGCGCGCGCGCCTATCTCGCTCGGCGCGGCGTGAGCGAGGCGACGGCCCGGCGCTTTCGTCTCGGCTTCGCGCCGGGGCGCGGGGCCTTGACCGCCGATCTCGCGCGTGACGGGATCACGCCGGCAGCGATGATCGAGGCCGGCCTTCTCCGCCCGGCTGAAGACGGCCAGCCGTCGCGCGAATTTTTCACGGGTCGGCTGATCTTCCCGATCGGTGACCGCCGCGGGCGGATCGTGAGCTTCGGCGGCCGGCGCCTCGATGACAGCCAGACCAGCGCGCCGAAATATCTCAACGGGCCGGAAACGGCGGTCTTTTCCAAGCGCCGCACGCTTTACAATCTCGATCGTGCCGCGCCGGCCAGCCGCGCCGGCGGCGAAATCCTGGTGGTCGAGGGCTATATGGATGTGATCGCCCTCGACCAGGCCGGGTTTCCCGGCGCGCTGGCGCCGCTTGGCACGGCACTCGGCATCGAGCATCTCGAAACCCTGTGGCAGGCATCGCCAGTGCCGCTTCTCTGTTTCGATGGCGATGAGGCCGGGGCGCGGGCGGCGCTCCGCGCCATTAGCCTCGCGCTGCCGCTGATCACCCCCGAGCGCAGCCTCGAGATCGTGCCGCTGCCGCCGGGCGAGGACCCCGACAGCCTGCTCGGCCGCGCCGGCGCCGCCGGGTTCCGCACCGAGGCGCTGGCCCGCCGCCAACCTTTGCTCGATGCGCTCTATGCGCTCACCCGCGCCCAGTTCCCCGGCGCGACGCCCGAGAGCCGGAGCGGGTTTTTCGACGCCTTGATGGCGGCGGCGGAGAGCATCGGTCATCGCAGCCTCCAATGGGAATATCGCCGGGCATTGCGCGATCGCTTCTTTGCCGAATTCCGCACGCCATCGGCGCCGCGCGGGCGCCGCGCGGGCGCTGGCATGCGCCCCACGCGCGGGGCCGGATTTGGCGCCCATGGCGCGGCGACGGCGCCGCCGCTTCGCGCTGCACCCCGGCCCGGCGATCAGCAGCGCGAGCGGGTTCTCCTGGCCATCCTCCTGCATCATCCGGCGCTGATGCTCGATGTCGAGGAGGCGCTGTGCAGCCTTACCCTCTCGCCGGCGTTGGCGAGATTGCGTGAAGCCATGCTGGCCTGGGCGCATCGTGCCGCGCGGGCGGAAAAATTAGGCCAGGAACAGGCATTCATTTTGCCTGAAGCGCTTGACTCGGCTGCCCTCATCGACCATCTCGCCGAGATCGGGCTTGGCGAGCAGGTGGGCGAGGCGCGTGCGGCTGCGCAAAGCTTTGCCGCGCCCGGGGCGCCGTTGGCGGAAGTGGCAGAGGGGTGGTGGCATTTTTTCGGCTTTTCGCATCGCGAACGGCTGGCCGAGGAATTGGCCGCAGTGCAGCGGGAATTCGCTGCGGCGCCAAATCTCCGCTTGCAACGGCGCTTGCTCGCTTTGCGCGAGGCACAAAATCGCCTCAACGCCGGCGAGAACGATTTGCTCGACGGCGAGCGCGCCGGGGATGGGGCGACGCCGTAACGCGTGGGTCAAGAACGCGTGGGTCGAGTCCGGGCGCGCGCGGAAACCGGGAAGCGTGAAGCCCGGGGTGGGCGCAGACGCGCTTGGTCTTGGTGAGGCATGAGTTATCAAGAGTTTTTACGTCGGCTAGCGGGGCGTATCCCAGGGCCGCGTCGTTGCGGGGAGTGTTTGTTCTGATGGCAATCAAATCCACCGTCGCCGAGGCGCCGGTCGCCGAGGCCGATCTTGAGACCAATCTTCTCGATATTCAGTCCGCCGCGGTCAAGCGCATGATCGCGCGCGGCAAGGAGCGCGGCCATATCAGCTTCGATGAGCTGAATGCCGTTCTGCCGCCGGACCAGAATAGCTCCGAGCAGATCGAGGACGTGATGGCCCAGCTCAACGAGATGGGCATTCAGGTGATCGAAGCCGAGGAAGCCGAGGACGCTGATCCCGTCGCCAAACCCGAGCGCGAAGAAGACGAGGCCGAGGAACCCGGCGGCAATGTCGACGAAGAAAGCGTCGGGCGTACCGATGATCCCGTGCGCATGTATCTGCGCGAGATGGGCTCCGTCGAACTGC
>JAJYXY010000247.1 GCA_021801465.1 Pseudomonadota bacterium | reverse complement strand
CCGGACAAAGGAAGGGAGGCTGCCACACAGCGTTAAAGGGGGGTCATTATTGGACGCGAAAACCACCCCTCAGGGGGTCACTATTGCGCGCGAATTTACGGCTTGGCGCCATCCTCGCCGATGCCGCGCCAAAGGGCGTCGTCGTCATGCGCGATGAGATCGCCGGCTGGTTGTTATCCCTCAATCAATACAACGATGCCGGCCGGGCGTTTTGGATCGAAGCCTATGGCGGCCGCCCATATCGCGTTGAACGCGTCAAGCTCCCTGAGCCTTTGATCATTCCCCGCCTCGCCGTTTCCGTTCATGGCTCAATCCAACCTGAAAAACTGGCCGAACTGTTCCGAGAGGCGGACGATGGGCTGCTCGCGCGCTTCCTGTGGACCTGGCCTAACCCTCTGGAATTTCGTCTATCGCGCCGTGCACCTGGCGTGCAATTCGCGATCGAGGCGCTCGACCGGCTGCGGCTGCTCGACCTCCGGCCGGCGCATGGAGACGCGCCTGCTATGCCGATCTATGTTCCCCTGACCGAGACCGCGCTACCGGCGCTTGAGGAATTTGCCCGCGAAATGCAGGGCAAACAAGAAGAAGCCGGCGGGCTCCTGCGATCCGCCTACGGCAAAGCGCGGGGCGTAGCGATCCGTTTAGCGCTGGTTCTCGTATTCCTTCGTTGGTGCGCAGAAGGCGGCATGACGCCGCCGCCGGATGCGATCCCCGAAGGGGCTTTCCTCGACGCCTGCGATCTCACCTCGGATTACTTCATGGCCACGGCCGCGCGCGTCTATGGCGACGCTGCTGCCACGCCAGACCAGCGCCGCGCCGCGACGCTGGCCAGGTGGATATGGAAAACTCGGCCCGCCGTGGTGCACGTTCGCACCATGCAACGCGAGGTGCGGCTGCCGGGTCTAACCTCTGCCGAACCAATCCATGCCGCATGCGCCGAATTGATCGAAGCAGGCTGGCTAAAGGCACCTGGCCGTGCCGGCATATTGGGTCGCCCCGCCGCACGGTATGCCGTCAATCCCGCCATCACGGAGGCGCCGCGATGAGCCGGTGGAGTGCACGCTTTCGCGCTTATCCCCCCGTGACACAATTGACTCTATTGACACAAGTCGGGGGGTGGGTGCCGGCAAGGGGGGTTTTGTCAACTGTGTCAATTGTGTCAAAGGGGGTATAGGCGCAGAAAAGGCGCCTGAACCCCTCCCGCCGCCGCTCCCCGCCCCCACCGCCGATGAGATTGAAGCCCTCGCCGCCACCCTGCTCGCCGAGGCCGAGCGCTGCCCGGCGCAGACGATCACCGCCCATGGCAAGGCGCTGACCTATTTCCGAGCCGAGGCCATGCGCCGGCTCGACCTGATCCGCCAGCGGGCGATCGACGCCACCAGCGGCGAGGATATCGAGCGGCAAGCGATCATGGCCGAGGAAACCGCGCCGATGGCCGCCCTGGAGGCGCACAAGCGGGCCGTGGCGGGTCTGACGCTGGTTGCCTCGCCCTTGGCCGGGGTGCCTGGTGCGCTGGCCTGCCGGGGCTGCGGGCGCGGTATCTGGTGCTCACCGTCATGGAAGGGGCCGCCGCCGCCCGATCTCTGTTGGAACTGCTCGCGGGAGGTGACGCCGTGAGCGGCCGCCTTGTGCCCCGTGAGCCGCCCCGCGCCGGCATCTCCGGGCGCCTGCTCGACCTCGCCGAAGCCGCTCGCCGCCTGCCGGCGCCAGACCGCCGCGACCCCGAGAGATTCCATGAGGCGAAGGATGAACTCGCTGCGGAACTCCGTGCGCTGGCCTGGCAAATTGCGCGAACCGCTCACCCATGAAAAGGAAATGCCCGTGACTATCCGCGATAGCTTGCGCCTCGCCGCCGAACTGGCGGATCAACTGCGAGCCGAGATCGAGGCGTTGCCGCCTGATCATGATATGCGCCGATGGCTCGCCGCGCATGACGCTGCCGAGGCTCGCCGCCAAGACGCGGAGGCTCGCGTGGCGGCCGCTGAGCGTGCCGCTGATGCTGCTCGCACCGCCGAACTGCGCCGGCGCATCGAGGCGCTTGAAAAGGTGATAAAATGACCAATCCCAATCCTGAGAACAGGGCCGTTGAGGTGATCCGCGATGAACGGGGACGATGGAAACCCGGCGTTTGTCCTAACCCCGGCGGCCGCTCCCGCTCTGATCTCGAAGTGGCGGCTTTGCTCGCACGTCTCACGCCGCGCGCGCTCGAAGTGCTCGGCCAGAAGATGGAAGAAGGCGACCTCGCCGCCGCCAAAGCCATCACCTCGTTGGGGATCGCGCCGCCGAAGTCGCGACCCGTGCGCGTCGATATCGGTCCGCTGCGCACGCCGCAGGAATGCGTTGCCGCGATCGGTCGCATCAGCGAGGCCGTGTCGTCTGCCGAAATCACACCGACCGACGCCGCGCCGCTCATAGGCTTGGTGGAAGCTGCGCAGAAGTCTCTTGAGCTTGCGGATATGGACGCTCGCCTGCGTGCGCTTGAGGCGCGGTCAGAGGGGTCGTGAGCGCATCCTTGGCGCGCAGGATAGGCGTCGTGATGATCGACCCTCGATGGGTGATCCCGTCCGGTGAGACGTGCGCGGCTGGTCCCGGCAATGCTTCCATCGCGGATGCTGGCCTGATCCGCTGCAGGCCGCGCTCGATAGTGGCTGACCTCTGCCGGCGGCGAGGATATGGCGTCACACCGGCGCGAGATAGCGGCGAGATGGCCGCGAGATGCGTGCCGATACGCGGTTCCTGTCGGGCCGTTTGTGATGCCCCAGCGATGCCCAGAATTTTTTCGGTAATCAATCCGGCCCTATCGGGCGCTCTAACCCATTGATTTCATTGGTGGGCGCAGTAGGACTCGAACCTACGGCCCGCTGATTAAGAGTCTTATTCCACGCGGACACGAGCCCGCGTGTCCGAACGCTGCGGGCGCTGAAACCTAGGCAAAAAGCCGCATACAGCGGAAACCCACAGAAAGGCGTTGCGCGATTTTGCATAAAAGTGCATATTTCGTGCGGACACGGTCCGGACACGATGTTTGGTGCAATATGACAACGAACGACCAGGGGAAGGCGCAGGCGACCGAGGGGCATGCGCAAAGATCGAAAATCAGTGGGGCAACCGCGGATGAAAAACCTGCTGCGCCGTTCACTGATCGGGCCGTTCGTGATCTCCCCGTGCCCGAGCGCGGCAACCGCATCTATTATGACCCGGGGATGCGCGGCCTTGGCGTGCGCGTGACCTCGGCCGGGGCGCGGTCCTGGGTGCTCAATTATCGTGCGGGTGGCATCGAGCGGCGCCTTACCATCGGCGATGCGAGCGCCTGGACCGTCCGCGCCGCTCGCGCCCGTGCCGCGGAACTGCGCCGCGAGATCGACGCCGGCGCCGATCCCATGGCCGAGCGGCACAAGGCCCGCCTCGCGCCGACCGTGAACGACCTCGCCGACCGTTTCGCGGCGGAATATTTGCCCCGGAAGCGCCCGGCAACGCAGCGGGACTACGCCTCGCTGATCGCGCAAATCATCCGCCCCGCCCTCGGCGCCAAGAAGGTTGCGGACCTTCGCCATGCCGATATCGAGCGGATGCACCGATCCTTGGTCTCGCGGACGCCATACCGGGCAAACCGCGCCGTGGCGGTGCTGAGCCGGATGATGAGCCTCGCGGTCAAATGGGAGATGCGGGCGGACAACCCATGCCTGGGCATCGAGCGGGCG
>JAJYXY010000266.1 GCA_021801465.1 Pseudomonadota bacterium | reverse complement strand
CGAAAGGGACGCGGTTTCGACGAGAATGGCGCCGAGCCGGCGCCACGCGAATTGGCGATAAAAGAACAGCCCGGCGAGCACGACATAGACGACGCCGACGGTCGAAACCTCGGTCGCGGTCGCGATGCCGTCCACCACCGCGGCGCGGATCAGAAACGGCAGCACCAGCGCCGGCAAGGCGATCAGGAAACGGCGGGCGACCTCGCGTTTCGAGACCTGCGGCGCGGCGACAAACGGTTCGCGCCGCGCCTCGAAAAACACCACCAGGGCAAGGCCGAGCGCGCCGAGGGCTGCGGGCAGCACGCCGCCATTGAAAAGGCCGGCGATGGAAACCCCGGTCACTGACCCGATGGTGATCAGAACCAGGCTCGGCGGAATGGTCTCGGCCATCGCCCCCGAGGCGGCGAGGAGGGCGACGAGTTGGCCCGGCCGCGCGCCGCGCGCACGCATTTCGGGAAACAAAGCCGGCGCCACCGCCGCCATGTCGGCGGCTTTCGAGCCGGAAATCCCCGAAACCAGATACATCGCGACGATCAGCACGTAAGCGAGGCCGCCCCGGACATGACCGAGAAGGCCGGCGAGGAAATCGATCATCGCGCGCGCGAGCCCCGTCATCTCGATTAGAAGGCCGAGAAAAATGAACAGCGGCACCGCGAGCAGCACCATCCCCGACATGCCGCCATCCATCCGGCTGACGACGATGCCGAGCGGGATATGGGTGGTGAGCGCGAGATAGCTCAAGGTCGCGGTACCGAAGGCAAACGCGATCGGCACGCCGATCGCAACCGCGAAGCCGACCAGGCCGACGAAGAAGAGCACCAGATTGCCGTTGCCGAGACGAAGAAACAGCGGCTCAAGCAGGGTGAGCGCGAAGGCGACCACGCCCGTCATCGCGAGCGCCGCAAGCCCGCCGCGAAAGCCGCCGGCCGCGAACAGGCGAAAGGCCGCGATCACCAGCATCAGCGCCGCGCCGACGACGAGGGCGGCGACGCGGAGGCCATCGGAAAATGCCAGCGCCGGGCTGCTCACCGGCCATTGGGTGATCATGTAGGCATAGGCGGGGCGAATGATTTCGAGCACGAACACCATGACGATGGCATTGGCGAGTGCCTCGAGCCGGTCGCGAAGCGCGGGCGGCGCGCGGCCAACGAGGGTCGCAAGCCGCATATGCTCGCCCCGCCAGAGCGCGATCGCGGCGCCGAGCATGGCAAGCCACAAAAAGAGGGCGCCGGCGAGTTCGTCCGACCACAGCAAGGGGCTATCGAAGCCGTAGCGCGCCACGACGCCGGCAAAAAGGATTACGACCTCGAGGATGACCAGCGCCGCCGCCAGCGCCTCGATCCCACAAAGGGCGAGCCGAGCCGCGCGCGCCATGGCCGGCGCGTCAGCCGAGCAGGCGGCGAAGCACGTCGTTGACGAGCGCGGGATTGCCCTTCCCCGCCATCGCCTTCATCACCTGGCCGACGAAAAAGCCGAATAATTTCTCCTTGCCCGCCTTGTATTCGGCGACCTTGTCGGCATTGGCCGCGAGCACGGCGGCGATCGCCCGCTCGATCGCACCGGTATCGGTCACCTGGCGAAGATTTTTGCGCTCGACGATCTCGCCGGGCGCGGCGCCGCTCTCGACCATCTCCTCGAACACGTCTTTGGCGATGCGGCCATTGATCGTGCCGTCTGAGATCAGATCGAGGAGTTGCCCGAGTGCCAACGCCGAGACCGGCGAGGTCTCGATCGTCCGCCCGGTGCGATTCAAGGCCGCGAAAAGATCGCCGATCACCCAGTTCGCGGCGAATTTGCCATCGCGCCCGCGCGCCACCGCCTCGAAATAATCGGCGCTCGCCTGCTCAGCGACCAAGACCCCGGCGTCATAGGCGGGAAGCCCGTAATCTTTGATGAAACGCTGCTTTTTCGCGTCCGGCAGCTCCGGCAAATCCCGGCGCAGCGCCTCGACCCAGGCGGGATCGAGCACCAGCGGCAGCAGATCGGGGTCGGGGAAATAGCGGTAATCATGCGCGTCTTCCTTGCTCCGCATGCTCCGCGTGATGCCGCGCCCGGGCTCGAACAGGCGGGTTTCCTGCGAAACGACGCCGCCTTCCTCCCAAACCGCGATCTGGCGCCGCGCTTCCGCTTCGATCGCCTGCATGACGAAGCGCACCGAGTTCACGTTCTTGACCTCGCAACGGGTGCGGAAATCCTCGCCGGCGCGGCGCACCGAAACATTGACGTCGGCGCGCATCGAGCCCTCATCCATGTTGCCATCGCAGGTGCCGAGATAGCGCAAAATGGTGCGAAGCTTGCGCAGGTAAGCGCCGGCTTCCTCGGGGCTGCGCAAATCGGGCTCGCTCACGATTTCCATCAGCGCAACGCCGGCACGGTTGAGATCGATATAGGTTTTCGCCGGATGCTGATCATGCAGCGATTTGCCGGCATCCTGCTCGAGATGGAGGCGGGTGATGCCGATTTCGCGCACCGTGCCGTCGGCGAGTTCGATTTCGATCACGCCGCGCCCGACGATCGGGTGTTGATACTGGCTGATCTGATAGCCGGCGGGGAGATCGGCATAAAAATAATTCTTGCGGTCGAACCGGCTTTCGAGATGGATTTCGGCGTTGAGCCCGAGCCCGGTGCGGACCGCCTGGGC
Source organism: Pseudomonadota bacterium (assembly GCA_021801465.1). Lineage (GTDB taxonomy): Bacteria > Pseudomonadota > Alphaproteobacteria > Acetobacterales > Acetobacteraceae > Acidibrevibacterium. The sequence goes on along the minus strand of JAJYXY010000266.1, from coordinate 1,061 downwards.
GACGCATTCGCGGTTGATCACCGGCAACATGCCGGGAAACGCGGCATCGACGAAACTCACCTGGCTGTTTGGCGCAGCGCCAAACGCGGTCGCGGCGCCGCTAAAAAGTTTGGCCTTCGAGATCACCTGGGCGTGGACTTCAAGCCCGATCACGAGTTCCCACGGGCCGGTTTTGCCCTCGATCACGTAGCTCATCGCGCCGCCCCCGCACGGAGCGCCGGCAGCGCCGAAAATCTCGCCGCCTTCTCGATCGCCGCCGCAACCGCAAACACCGTTTCCTCCTCGAACGGTCTGCCGATCACCTGCAAGCCGAGCGGCAGCCCGCCGCCGGCGGCATGGTCGGGCGTCACTGTCACGGGCACCGAAATCGCCGGCAGCCCCGCAAGATTGACCGGGACCGTGTAAATATCGTTGAGATACATGAGACGCGGGTCTTCGATTTTTTCGTTTTGTGCAAAGGCGACCGTCGGCGCCGTGGGCAAAACGATCACGTCGCAGGTCTCGAACGCCTTTCGAAAATCCTCGTAAATAAGCCGGCGGATTTTCTGCGCGCGAAGATAATAGGCATCATAATAGCCGGCCGAGAGCACATAGGTTCCGATCAGGATGCGGCGCTTGACCTCATCGCCGAAACCTTCGGCGCGGGTGCGTTCATACATCTCGATCAGATCGGCACCGTCCGCGCGGCGCCCAAAACGCACGCCGTCGTAACGCGCGAGGTTGGAGGATGCCTCGGCCGGGGCGATGATATAGTAGGTGGGGAGCGCGTGTTGCAAAAGCGGAAGGGTAACATCCACCCGGGTTGCGCCGTCGTCGTCGCGGCAAAGCCACTTATCCGCATCGTCGAGCATGCGGGCGATAACGTCTGCATCTGCATCCGCCCCCGGCATGTTGGGAATCGGGAGACCCGACACGAAGCCGATCTTGAGCCTCTTGACGCCCTCCCCACAGGCGGCGGCGAAGTCTGGCACCGGGCGATCGGCGGAAGTGCTGTCCTTGGGATCGAACCCAGCCATGGCGCCGAGCAAAATCGCGCAATCCTCGACGGTGCGGGCCATCGG
>JAJYXY010000089.1 GCA_021801465.1 Pseudomonadota bacterium | reverse complement strand
GCGTGCCCGCCCGGAGATCAATGCCGTCGTCCATAGTCATCCGACATTTTGCACGACGCTTGCGATCACCAGGCGTGAAATTCCCGCCTGCCACTATATGATTGCCGCCTTTGGCGGGACCAATGTACGCTGTGCCCCCTATGCGACCTTCGGCACCAAGGCACTTTCTGAGCATGCGCTGGTCGCGCTCGAGGGAAGGCTGGCCTGCCTCCTTGCCAATCACGGCATGATCGCGCTCGGCGAGACGCTCGCCAAAGGGATGTGGCGGGCCGTGGAGTTGGAGACCATCGCGCGGCAATATTATCATAGTCTGCTGATCGGCGGCCCGGTTTTGCTCGGAGATGCGGATATCGCCGAGACCGCAGCGAAGTTTACGACGTATGGGGTGCGCGAGCGCTCTGGCGAGGCATGACGGCGCCGTTCGACCTCCTCGTCATTGGCGGCGGTATCAATGGCGCCGGCATCGCGCGCGATGCGGCCGGCCGCGGCCTGAGCGTTTTTCTCTGCGAGAAGGGCGATCTTGGCGAGGGCACGTCGTCGCGCTCGGGCAAGCTCATTCATGGGGGCTTGCGCTATCTCGAATATTATGAATTCCGCTTGGTGCGCGAAGCATTGATCGAACGCGAAGTGCTGCTCGCGCTCGCGCCGCACATCGTCTGGCCAATGCGCTTCGTTCTTCCGCATAGCCGTGCGCAGCGCCCCGCGTGGATGATCCGGCTCGGGCTGTTTCTTTATGATCATCTCGGCGGGCGCGAGCGTTTGCCGCCAACGCGCAGGCTCGATCTGCATCGTGCCCCGGAGGGCGAGGCGATCAACGCGGCGTTTCGCACGGCGTTCGAGTATTCCGATTGCTGGGTGGAAGATTCGCGCCTCGTCGTGCTCAACGCGCTCGATGCGGCGGCGAAAGGCGCCGTGATTGCGACGCGCACGGAGGCGGTGTCCGCCCGCCGCGTCGAGGGGCTGTGGCAGGTTGCGCTGCGCGATGAGGATGGGGACGAGACCATTGTCCGCGCGCGGGCCTTGGTTAACGCTGCGGGGCCTTGGGTCGAGCGCGTTTTGTTTGGTGTGATCGGCTCGAATGCCCAGCGGCGCGTGCGCCTCGTCAAAGGGAGCCACATCGTGGTTCCGAAATTCTGGTCCGGCCCGCAGGCCTATCTCCTGCAAAACGACGACAAACGGGTGATTTTCGTCAATCCCTACGAGGATGATCTTTGCCTCATCGGCACCACCGATATTCCCTTCGACGGTGAGGCGGAAGCGGTTTCCATCGCTGACGATGAAATCGCGTATCTCCTGCGTGCGGTCAACCGCTTCATGCGTCACCAACTCACCAAAGCGGACGTCCGGTACGTGTTTTCGGGCGTGCGGCCGCTTTATGACGACCGGGCGGCCAATCCTTCGGCGGTGACGCGTGATTACGTGTTCGATATCGATCGGCCGGCAGGCGAGGCGCCGCTGCTTTCGGTCTTTGGCGGCAAAATCACCACCTATCGTAAGCTCGCCGAACATGTCTTGGAGAAGCTCAAGCCGTTTTTGCCAAATCTGGGCGGGCCTTGGACGAAATCGGCGCCACTCCCCGGCGGTGACATGCCAGGGGCGGATTTTGCGCAGTTTTTGGCCGGATTCGAAGCGCGTCATGGCTTCCTGCCGCCGGCGCTCGCGCGGCATTACGCGCGGCTTTATGGCACACGCGCCGAGGAATTGCTTGCCGGCGCGTCATCGCTCGATGATCTCGGGCGCTTTTTCGGCGGCAAGCTCTATGCTCGCGAGGCGGATTTTCTCATGCGCACGGAATGGGCGCGGGTTCCAGAAGATATTCTCGCGCGGCGCACCAAGCATCATTTGCACATGAGTGAGGCGGAAATCGCGCGTTTTTCTGCTTGGATGGCGGAGAAAGCATGAGCAACATCGCGGAAGATCAGGTCTATCGCACGCTTCTTGCGCACTCGGCGCGGATTGGCGCGGATCCCGCGTTGGTGCAAGGGGCCGGCGGCAATACGTCGCTCAAGCGAGGGGATGTTTTGTGGGTCAAGGCCTCGGGCGCTTGGCTTGCCGAGGCTGAGCGCCGGGCGATTATGGTGCCGGTGCGCATCGCACCGCTTCTGGCAGCGCTCGCGGCCGGCGATCCGCGCGCCGAGACAGCGCAGGCGTTCGTCATCAGCGAGGAAAATCCTACGGGTTTGCGCCCCTCCATCGAGACCACGATGCACGCGGTTTTGCCGCATCGCGTGGTTTTTCATGTCCATTGCGTGGAAACCATCGCCTTTGCGATCCGCGCCGATGCCGAGGCAGCGCTCGCCGCGCCATTGGCGGGGCTTGCGTGGGCGTTCGTGCCCTACGTGCGCCCCGGGGCGCCGCTTACGCGGGCTATCGCGGCGCGGCTCCGGCCCGGGACCGATATTCTGGTGCTCGGCAATCACGGCTTGGTGGTGGGCGCGGACGATCCGGCGGCGGCATACGCGCTGCTTGCGCGCGTTGCAGCGCGGCTCCGGCGTCCGGTGCGCCGGGCGCCTGTGGCCGATATGGCCGCACTCGCGCGGCTTGCGGCAGGGAGCGCCTATGCCCCTGCGCCCGTGGAGGCGCAGGCGCTCGCGACCGACCGGACGATGCTTGCGCTGGCGCGAGAGGGCTCCTTTTACCCCGATCACGTGATTTTCCTCGGCCCTGGCGTAGTCGAGCTTGCGCCCGATCAGCCGCTGCCGGCGGGGGAGGGGGCGCCGCCGATGGTGGTGGTGGCGGGAAGGGGTGTTTTGCTCCGTCGTGATGCGTCGCCCGGCGTTGCGCCGCTCGCGCGGTGCCTTGCCGATGTTTTGGCCCGCGTCGATCCGGTTTGGGCGCTACGCCCGCTGCGAGCGGAGTACGAGCGGGAATTGCTGGGCTGGGAGGCCGAGCAGTACCGCCGCACGCTCGCCGCATCGCGCGCATGAGCGGGCGCGCGCTCGGCATCGATCTCGGCACCTCTGGCGTGCGCGCGGCGGTGATTGATGATCGCGGGGAGGTTGTGGGGTTTGGCACGGCCGCGCTTGCCGCGCCGTTGCGGCGGGATGGCGCGGCGTTGGCGGAGGCGACGTGGCGGGCGCTGGCGGCTCTCGGGCCGCTGGATATGATTGCGGCGGTCGCGGTCGATGGCACGTCGGGGAGTGTGCTCGCCATCGATGCGGCTGGGGCGCCGGTGGCGCCGCTCGCCCTTTATAACGATCCGGCGCCGGGTGAATGGCTTGCGCGTATCGATGCCTGCGCCCCGGCGGATACGGCGGCGCGTGGCCCCGCCTCCGCGCTCGCCAAATATCTCGCGTTGCGTGAAAATCCCGCGGTTGCCCAGGTGCTGCACGAGGCCGATTGGATCACCGGGCAGCTTTTCGGTGATTTTGCCGTAACCGATGAGAATAATGCGCTGAAGACGGGCTATGACCCGCGTGAGCGGTGTTGGCCGGGCTGGCTTGCGGATCTCACCGGGCCGGGATTTCCCTGGCCGCGGGTGGTGGCGCCGGGCACCGTGCTCGGCACGGTCGGCCCGTTTGGGCGGGCGCTCGGCTTCGACCCGGCAGCCCGCATCGTTGCGGGCACGACGGATGGCTGTGCGGCGTTTCTTGCCACCGGGGCGGCGGAGATCGGTGATGGGGTCTCCTCCCTTGGCTCGACGCTCACCCTCAAGCTGTTATCCGAGCGCCCGATTTTTGCGCCGGAATTCGGCATCTACAGC
>JAJYXY010000285.1 GCA_021801465.1 Pseudomonadota bacterium | reverse complement strand
CGTGCCGGGAACGCTGACGCAGGTTCGCGCCGCCGGGTTCGAGCTGGTGCGCCTTGCCAAGACGCTCGGTTTCGCGCTCGTTCTGGTCGGGCATGTCACCAAGGATGGCGCGATCGCCGGGCCACGCGTGCTCGAGCACATGGTTGACGCCGTGCTTTATTTCGAGGGCGAGCGCGGCCACCAGTTTCGGATTTTGCGCGGCGTGAAAAACCGTTTCGGCGCGACCGACGAGATCGGCGTGTTCGAAATGACCGATCATGGTCTCGCCGAGGTTACCAACCCCTCGGCGTTATTTCTCGCCGAGCGGCGCGGGCATATCGCAGGCTCCGCGGTGTTCGCCGGGATCGAGGGCACGCGCCCGGTGTTGCTCGAAGTCCAGGCGCTGCTCGCCCCCAATGCCGGCGGCACGCCGCGGCGGGCGGTGCTCGGCTGGGATGCCGGGCGGCTTGCGATGCTGCTTGCGGTGCTGGAGAGCCGGTGCGGGCTGCGTCTCTCGGGCAATGACGTCCATCTCAATATCGCCGGTGGCCTTCGGATCAACGAGCCGGCGGCCGATCTCGCCGTCGCCGCGGCGCTGGTTTCGGCCGCGAGCGAGACGCCGACCCGCCCGGATACGGTTTATTTCGGCGAGGTCGGGCTTTCGGGTGAAATCCGCCAGGTGGCGCAAGCGGAGGCGCGTCTCCGCGAGGCGGCAAAGCTCGGCTTCGCCAGCGCCTGCCTGCCGCTTCGTCTTGCGCGCGGTGGCAAGCGGCTGGCGCCGCCGGAGGGGTTGCGGCTCGAGGAGATCGGCCATCTCGGCGATCTTTTGGCGAGCTTCGCGGTTGCGGCCAAGGCGGGCAAAGCGGGTAAGCCGGGCGGATGAGTGCGACGCGTTTGCGCCTTGGCGCCGATCGGCGGGTCATAGGCGTGGTGCCGGGGGCTTTGCTCGGCGATCCGCCGATCCCGAGGCTCGGCGTTTTGCTCGATGGCACGATGATCGGGACGATCGCGCTGGAAAGCGGGGAGGGGGCGGGCGACTGGCGCCTCACCTTGCCGTTACCGGGGCATAGGCTCGCGCATTTCCTCGATCTTCTGCGCCTCGATAGCGGCGAGAGCGTGCTGGCCGCGCCATTTCCGCTCGCGCCGTTCTATCGCTTGCGTTGGCACGGGCTTGCGTACCGGGAGCGCCGGGTCGACGGCGCTTTCAGCCTCGCCGTTGCGCTCGACCCTGCGCTTTATGTGACGCTGACGGGCGGTGGTGCGACCTACGCGCGCGGCTTTGCAACCCGGGATGCGGCGGGGATTTACCGGTTTTCGCTCCCAATCCAAAGATTGGTGCCACTGGGGCCGCCGATCCCGCTCGGATTGGCGGTTGCCGGGGCGCCCCCGTCGGCGGAGATCATCTTGGGCGCGACCGATCTTGGCGTGGCCGGCTATGTCGAGGGGGTCGAAGCCGGCGTCGTTCGCGGCTGGGCCGCCGATCTCGCAGCAACGGGGCGCCCGCTCGTCGTCATCCTCGCGGAGGATGGGGTGGAGATCGCCCGTGCCCTGGCCGATGAGCCGCGGCCCGACCTCGCCTCGGTCGGGATCGGCGTGGGGAGGGCCGGGTTTCGGCTGCCCTATCGCGCGCGGGCGCTGGCCCCTGGGGCGATGCCGCGCGCGCTCCGCATCACGCTTGCCGAAAGCGGGCTCGCGCTGGTTGGAAGCCCGCTCGCCGCGCCAAGCCTGGCCGGGTTCGCCGGCTATTTCGATGGCATCGAGAATGGTGTCGCTCTCGGCTGGGCGGTCAATCTCGCCGATCCGAAGCAGCCGCTCACGATCGAGATCGTCCAGGACGGGCGGGTGATTGCCGCCGGGCGCGCCGATCTTCCCCGCCCCGATGTCGCCGCCGCGGGCTTTCCCGGTGAGGCGGCGGGGTTTCGCCTGCCGCTTCCCCTCAATCAGGCGGCGTTGCGACAAAGCCCGTTTTTTGCCCGGCTGGCCGCGGCCGATGCCGTCCTCGATGGTTCGCCGCGTGAGGCGCGGCCCAACCCGGCGATCGCCGCCTTTCTCACGGCGCAAGCGACGCCATTGCCCGCCGCGCCCGCGGCTCGTTTCAAGGCCGCACGGGCGCAAAGGCTTGCGGGGCTCATGCTGTCGCTGGTGATGCCGGTCTTCAACCCGCGTCTTGCCTGGCTCGAGGAGGCGCTCGCCAGTGTCTTTGCCCAGCGCGCTGATGCGTTCGAGCTGATTTGCGTCGATGACGGCTCGACCGATCCCGCGATTGCCGCCGCTCTCCGCGTCGCCGCCGCCGATCCGCGAGTGCGGGTGCTCTCTGCGCCGAAGAACGAGGGATTTGCCCGCGCGCTCGCCCGTGGCATTGCGGCAGCGCAGGGAAGCCACATCGCTTTTCTCGATCACGACGACGCCCTCGCCCCAGACGCGGTGTTTCAATTATTGCAGGCAGGGCGCGAGAGCGGTGCCGATCTCGTCTTCGCCGATGCGGCGTTTGCGGCCGAGACGCTGGACGAGATCGAGGAGGTCGCACTCGGCGGCGCCTTCTCGCATGATGCGTTCCTCGCCCGCGCGGCGCTGCCACGCCCGCTCGCGATCGCGCGCCGCCTCGCGGCAACGCTCGCGCCGCCGGACCCGGCGCTTTTGGGGGCGGAGGAGTTCGATTTCGTCCTCCGCGGCATCGCCGGCGCCAAGACCATCGCCCATCTGCCGCGCGTGCTCTATCTCGCCCGCCGCCATGGCCTCGGCCGCGCCGCAATCCTCGATGGCGCGCGCGTCATGGCGGCGCGCAAGCGTGCGATTACGCGCCATCTCGCCGCCCTCGGCCTTCCCGCGCGTGTGCGCGCCGGCCTGACCGAGGGCCAATGCCGTCTCGACTGGCCGGCGCCGAAGGCCGCATTGGTCGCGGTGATCGGGGATTGCGCAACGGGGCGGGGAGAGGCGTTGCGGGCGGCGCTTGCGGCGCTTTCCGTTGACATCGCGGCGCACCCACCACCGGGGCCGGGGCCGGAATTCCTGCTCTTTCTCGACGAGGACATCGCGCTGCCCGAGGGCGGGGCGTGGCTTGCGCATCTGCTTTCGCTTGCGGCGCGGCCGGATGTCGGCGCGGCCGTGCCGCTTTTGCTCACACCCTCGGGGCAGGTGCGCGAGATGGGCCTCGTCATCAGCGCCGATGGCGTGGTGTTGCCGGCGCTGGCCGGCGATGAGGGGTTTTTGCCGAGCCAGTCGGGGCGGGTGCGCAATCCCGGCCCTGGCGGGCGGCTCACGCTGGTTCGCGATGTCGCCGCGGCCTCGCGTGCGGCGCTTCTTTTGCGGCGCGATGTTTTCGCCGCGCTTGGCGGGTTTTCGCCGGCGTTCGGCCCGCTCGAGGCGGCGGCATTGACGCTAAGCCTGCGCGCTGGCGGCTTGCGCGTGCTCGCCTCGGGCATCCATCCCCTGGTCCATCAAGGGGGCGCGGCGCCTGCGATCCCGCCCGCCCTCGCCGCACGGTTTCGCGCGCACCTAGGCGCGCTCGGCGTCGCGGATGATCCGTTTTACTCCCCGCTTTGTCGCCAGAGCCGGGCGGATTTCGCGCTCACCGACGATCCCGCCTGCCGTGCCAAAATCGCCCCGCGCCTGGTTGCGGCCCCTGCGGCCCGCGCGAGCGCCATCTTGCGGCGGGCCTGATGGCGGCGGCCGGTCTCGCGGCTCTGCGCAAAATCAGACGATTACCATCAACTAATGACGGGCGATCGGCCCGACCTTCTTCTGGGCCGGCTTCTC
>JAJYXY010000208.1 GCA_021801465.1 Pseudomonadota bacterium | reverse complement strand
TCGGGCCGTCGGCGGGCACGAGGCGCCAACACTCGGCGATTTTTCCTGGGCCTTTCTCGCCGTCGCCGCGGCCTCCGGCCTCGGCCTGATCTTCGCCGCCCGCCTCGCGCCCGATGTCGGGGCGGAAATGAGCGGGCATGGCTCTGGAGGGCGAGGAAAAGCGTGATAAACGAAAAGTCGTTCTTTTTTGGAAAAAAAGAACCAAAAAACTTTTGTCCCGTGGCAGTGCCTGTGGCACCGCTGGAACCGGGACTTTGACTATGAAGGGAGAAAAGCCTGATGAAAGACTTTCCGCTGACGAAAGCCGATCCGGCCGAGCTCGGCTTCGCCGCCGCCCCGCTCGCGCGGCTCGACGCGCTGATCACCCGCCACATCGCCGAAGGCCGCTATCCCGGCGCACAAATCGCCCTCGCCCGCCACGGAAGGCTCGCGCTGTGCAAAACCTATGGCAACGCCAGCCTCGCGCCGAGCCGGCAAGCCGCGCGCGACGATACGCTCTGGCTGCTATTTTCCAACACCAAGATCCTCACCATGGCGGCGATATGGAGCCTGATCGAGGAAGGGGCGATCGCCATCAATGACCCGGTCGCCGAGTATATTCCCGAGTTCGCCGCCCGCGGCAAAGACGCGATCACCTTGTTTCAGGTCGCAACCCACCAAGCGGGCTTCCCATCAGCCAATGTCTCGCGCGAGGCCTGGGCTGATCACGCCCGGATGCGCGCCGATGTCTGCGATTTTTCGCTGGAATGGACACCAGGATCGCGCGTTCACTACCATGGGAGAAGCGCGCATTTCACCCTCGCGATGGTAATCGAAGCGGTGACGGGGCGCGATTACCGCGACGAAATCCGTGACCGGGTGATCGCGCCGCTCGGCCTCGGCGACGAGCTTTTCGTCGGTGTGCCAGAAAAACATCAGGGGCGCTGCGCCGATATCCATGGCCCGGAAGGCAGCGAGGTGCCGGGCGAAAACACCGCCGCGTTCCGCGCCGCCGGTCTGCCGGGAAGCGGCGGGTACGGCACCGCCCGCGCCATGGCGGCGTTTTACCAGATGATGCTCGGCGGCGGCCGGCTCAATGATGTGCGTCTGTTCTCACCCCGCTTGGTCGCGTTCGTCACCCGCGACTTCACCGGCGAACGCGGCGATGACGGGATGGCCGGCATCAGCATGCATCGCGGCCTCGGCCCCCATTCGCGCGGGCTGCAGCCGCTGATCCGTGGCCTCGGCAGCCTCGCCCACCCCGCTTGCTTCGGCCATGGCGGGGTCGGTAGCTCCTATTGCTGGGGCGATCCGGCGAGCGGCGTCTCCTTCGCCTATGTCACCAATTTCGTTGCCCCCGACCCCTGGCACTCGGCGCGGCTCGACCGCATCAGCAATCTCGTCCACGCCGCGATCGACTGAAACTATTGTTCGATCGAAAAGTATCTGTTCCTCTCGCGCTGGCGTTGTGCTTGTATCATGGAATAATCAACGCGCGGCAACGGAGGAGGAAACATGTCGATCGGAAACCCACGCATTTCCGGGGGGGTGGCTTTGGCTGCCCTGCTCGCCTTGGGCGCCAGTTGGGGCACCGGCGCCCGCGCTGATGAGGTCAACCGGGGCACGCTGTATGGCAATATGACCACGGCAACTCAGGATCTTCTCAATCACGCCGGTCAGGACGCCAATAATTTTCTCATGACGAATGGCGATTACACGCAAAAGCGTTATTTCCCCAATCGTCAGATCAACACCATGAACGTGCGCCATCTCCATCCGGCGTGGATTTTCCAAACCGAAGTTAAAGAGACTCAGGAGACCTCGCCGATCGTCGTTGACGGCGTGATGTACGTCACCACCGCCTTTGATCATGTCTATGCGCTCGACGCCCGCACCGGCGCCGAACTTTGGCACTATAAGCAGCCACTCGGCGCGATCACCGTCTATTGCTGCGGGCCGAATAATCGCGGCGTCGCCGTCTATGGCAACATGGTTTATCTCGCGACGCTGGACAGTAAACTCGTCGCTCTCGACGCCAAGACTGGCAAGGTTGCCTGGCAGAGCGATATCGCCGATCCCGAACTCGGCTATAGCGAAACCATGGCGCCGACGGCGGTCGACGGCAAAATCCTCATCGGCACCAATGGCGGCGAATACGGCATCCGCGGCTTCGTCAAGGCGTTCGACGCCAAGACCGGGAAACTGATTTGGACCTTCAGCACCATCCCCGATAACACGGTCGGCGTTTGGGCGACCAAGGACGCAACCGGACAGGATCTGCATCGCGATATCGACGCTGAAAAAGCGGCGCTCGCCAAGCTCGGCGATCCCGCCAAGACGCTCGGCGGCGGCGTATGGCAGAACCCCTCCGTCGACCTCGCCAACCGGCGGATCTATTTCGTGGTCGGCAATCCCTCGCCCGATCTCGATGGCGCGCCGCGTCCGGGTGATAATCTCTATACCGACAGTCTGGTCGCCGTTGATCTCGATACCGGCAAATATGTTTGCCATTTCCAATACGTCCCGCACGATGTTTGGGATCTCGACGCGACCAGCCCGACCGTTCTCGCCGACGCCAAGAGCGAAACCGGCGCGATGGTGCCGGCGGTGCTGCACGCCGGCAAAACCGGCTTCGTTTACGTCAACGACCGCAAGGATTGCCATCTGATCCGCTTCTCGGAGGCGATGGTGCCGCAGGAAAACATGTTCGCGCTGCCCACCCCCGGGGTTGGCACGCGCATGCTGCCGGGTGCCAATGGCGGCGTCGAATGGTCGCCGATGGCGGTCGATCCGACGCTCAACCTCGCCTACGCGATCAATCTCCATCAGCCGATGCATTATTCCGTCAAATCGGCGTCTTACCCTGGCGGCGACAAGCTCTGGCTCGGCGGCGCCTTCACCGTCATCCCGGAGGAGGAGCAATGGGGCAACGTCACCGCGGTGGACTACAACACCGGCAAAATCCGCTGGCAGGTGAAGACCGCGCAGCCGATGATCGGCGGCATTCTGGCAACCGCCGGCGGCCTCGTTTTCACGGGCGAGAGCAACGGCTTCTTCAAGGCCTATGATTCAGCGAGCGGCGCCGAACTCTGGCGCTTCCAGGCTGGCGCCGGGGTGAATGCCCCGCCGAGCGGTTATACCGTCGAAGGCCGCGAATACATCGTCGTCGGCGCCGGCGGTAATGCCCAGGTCGATTCCAAGCGTGGCAACAACATCATCGCCTTCACCCTTGATTGATCTCCTGCCCTGACGATCAGGCGGGCGGGACCGGCAAGGGTTTCGCCCGTTTTTCTGTCAATGAAACGAAATGGCTGCCGATGCCGACCTGGATCTTCGCGATTTTTTCTTTTCTTGCTGTCATTGCCACCGCCCACGCCGACGGTATCGCCGAAAAGGCGACGCTTTGCGCCTCCTGCCACGGCGAGAACGGCGTGCCGGTGGACCCGAAAGTGCCGGTGATCTGGGGCCAGAACGCTGGCTATCTCTATATCGAATTGCGTGATTTCAAGCGCGGTGCGCGCGCGAGCGAGATGATGGCGCCGATGGTCGCCGACATGTCGCGCGATGACATGATGGCGCTCGCCGAGTATTTCTCGAAAAAGCCATGGCCCAATCTTGGCCAAAAACCCGCCGGCGCGGCCATTGCCGAGCGCGCCCAGACCGTCGCCAATTCCGCCCAATGCTCGCAATGCCATCTCGCCGGCTTTCTCGGCGCGAGTCTGGTGCCGCGCGTCTCGGACCAGAGTTTTGACTATCTCCTG
>JAJYXY010000135.1 GCA_021801465.1 Pseudomonadota bacterium | reverse complement strand
AACGCGGCAAATGCGCTCTTCACCGCGACCGCGAATAGCGACGGGCTCGGCGACACCGGGGTTCTCTATCAATTCAACACCGGAACTTATAACCTCTCCTCCGCTAACGCTGTCGTCAATAACGACCCACCAATCTCCAACCCGGTGCTGACGATCAGCGGCCAGCAAGCGCCAGCGGGGAGCGTGCCCGAGCCGGCGACCATGGCCCTTCTCGCCGCACCCCTCGCCACCCTCGGCCTGATCCGCCGCCGCCGCGCCTGACCCGCCTTTACCCCGCCGCGCCCGGCGCGGCGGGCCCGCCGGGGCTCGTCCATCCGCGCAATGGCCATCTCAGATTGATTGACTGTGTCCCGCGCCTAGGTTAATCAGGCGTTAACGCTGCTCCATAATCCCCAGTAAAAAAAATTCCCAAAACATCCCAACACATGAGGTGTCTCGTGCGCCGTCTCGCCGCTCTCGCAACCCTTCTCGCCGCCAGCCTTGCCGCGAGCCCCGCCTTTGCGCTCGTCGCCGCTGAGCTGCCAGACGCGGTCCCTGTATCCAGCGCCACCACCGATATCTTGACCTTCTCCGGCAATTATAGCGCCTTGCCCACCCCGATCGCGCAGCCCTTCGCCGCAACCGCCTTCACGCTGCAATTCGCTCTCCCCTCCGCGGTCACTTTCGTCTACCCTAACGCGTTTTTCGATCGGATCGCCCCAAGTGATGAATTCGCGATCGCCGTCTCCGGCACCTACACCAATGGCGGCCAGACCGAGAGCTTCACCGGCGCCAACGCGACGGCGTTTTTTTACGGTAGCACGACCAACCCCGCATTCGGCCTCGACGTCAGCAATCTGTTGACCGGCGGCGACAATTATTCCGTCACCCTCGAGACCACGGCACCGCTTTACACGATCTCTGGTGCAACCGGCATCGTCGGTTCGGGAACGGGCACCTTCACCCTCGGGGCATTCACTGTGACCAGCGGCGATGCGAGCTATTTTGTGCCGACCGCCGTCGCCGATCCAGGCCTTACCGGCAGCGGCACGATCACCGCGCAAAACAGCGTGCCCGAGCCGGCGACCATGGCCCTCCTTGCCGCGCCGCTCGCCGGCCTCGCCTTCCTCCGCCGCCGCCGCGCCTGAACCGCGGCGCCCGGCCCGAGAACAGCCCGCCGCCCGCCGCGGCGGGTTTTTTTTCGCAATCGGTGCAAAAAAAGATTGACGCCGCCCCCGATCAATCATTAACTGCCGGTTAATGTTTCGCTGTTGGAGAACACCCATGCCGACCCCGCGCCGCCTTGCGGCCGCCCTCGCGTGCGCCCTTGCCGCCATGCCGACCCTCGTGCCGACCCTCGTGCCGACCCTGGCCCTGGCCCAGCAAGCGCAGGGGCTTGCCGTTCCCGGCGCGCCCGACGACACGCTGAGCTTCAATGGCAGCTTCGCCAATCTCCCGGCGCCGCCAAATTCCCCCTTCTCCTCGGCGAATTTTGCCCTCCAACTCACCCTCCCCTCGGCGGTCGCGGCCTATCTCACCAATGGCGGCACGAGCGTGAGCGCGATCGGCGTGACACCGCTCGCCGCCAGCTTCACCGACGGCAGCACGAGTTTTTCCACGTCCATGAGTGGCATCAGTGCCGATGTCATCATGGGAACCTTGCAAGGGCCGAGCAGCGGAACATCGCCCGCGATCGCAGTCGGCTTCTTTAGCAATAGTTCCCTCGAATTTGCGATCGAGCTCCAGACCGCAGCGCTGCCTTATACAGTGAGCCCGCCGACGGCGAATTTGCCGCTCGATGGCAGTATCGCGGCGACCGAAATCGCAACGCTCGCAACCAGCGACATCACCGTCACCGGCGGCTTTGGCGGCCCGGCCGATTCCATTTATGCGATCAGCGCCGGCACGATTTCGCTCCAGCAGTCAGTGCCCGAGCCCGCGACCATGGCCCTCCTCGCGGCACCACTCGCCGGCCTTGCCTTCCTCCGCCGCCGCCGCGCTTGAGGCGCGCTCAGCCGAAGGGCGCGACGCCGATCCAGCGGAGGTGGAGGTAGAAGGCAAACAGCGCCCACGCAGCAATGCCCACCGCCGCCGCCCCCGCATCTCCCGCGAGCCCGCCCGCCGGATAGGCAACCGCCGCCGCCCGGTCGCGCCGCCGCGCCGCGGCAAAATCCACCACCGCCCAAAGCAGAAACGCGCCGAACAGCAGAACATCGCGCGGCGTGCCGTTGGCCAATAAATGGCCAAGCGCCCACAGCTTCACCCCCGCCACCATCGGGTGCCCGATCGCCGCCTTGAGGTGATTGCCCGGCACATAGGCTGCGGCAACCAGGATGAAGGCGATCAGGGTAAAAAGCGCATTGAGATGGCGCAGCGCGAGCGGCGGCGCATAAAGCGGCGCGAGCCCGCCCGCGTGCGCAAACCCGAACACGATCAGCAAAAACCCGGCGAGCGACACCACCGAATGGCCCACCCGCCAACCCACCGGCCCGAGGCGCGCAATCACCCCCTCACGCCAACGCGCGGCAAAAATCTTCGCCGAATGCGCGCCGAGGAACAGGATCAACCCAAGCGCAAGCGCCCCCATCCCCCGGCCGCTCTTCAGCCGCGCGCCCGCCGGCGTGTCACACCAAACAGCCCAACCACCCCAGCGCCAAGGAGCGCGAGCGAAGCCGGCTCGGGGACGTTCGCCGGCTGTAACGGCACCATCTCGACAGCGATCTGAAACTCATTCGCGGTCGAAGTGTCGATCCCGTCGCTCGAAAGTTGCGAGTAAGGCGAAAGATAGGCGAAGAAATTGACCGTATTGGTGCTAGTATTTATGTAACCGCAACTCGCGTAGGCGCACGCGGACGAATTATACATGACCGAACCGGTCCCGGTAATCGGGTTTGTCGACACGCCGCCGCCGGCAATCCCTGAGGTCGGCGAATCCAGCGTGCCGTTAACCCCCCAATCAAGATAGAACCCTAGCGAATTGGCCGGTGCCGCCAGCGGCACCTCGGCGGCCAATTCCCATGTGCCGGCAACAGAGCCGGCGATAGCCCCACCGCTGGTCGTTTGATAATTGAGCACAAACCACTCGGCGCCGCCCGCCGCATTGACGATCGACTGCGTCAGCGTCAGCGCGCCGTTGTCGATCGTGGTCGACCCTACGCCCAGGGTCACATACTGGGCGAAATTATCGGGCGCATTGGTGCCGCTGACGGCAATGGTGCCGCCGACATCCCAAACTGGATCGGCCCAGGCCGGCGCCGCGCCGGCCGCGAGCCCGCTGAGCAGCGTTGTGGCGAGGGCGGCGCGAACGAATTGTCTCATCGTCTTGCATCCTTCTTCCGTGCTCTTGCGTGAAAACCCGCCCGATGTCACATGCACCGGAACGTTCCGAAGACATAGCACACGGAATTGCGAGATTCATTAAATTTTGACAGAAGTAACAAAAACGTGAAGACTGCGCGCCCGCCGCCTTACTGTCCGGCGACGCCCATCCGAAGATAGAAGGCGACGGCCTTGCCTTCGAAATAGACCGGCAGGTTGCCATGCCCCGCCGAGTGTAAGCGTCGCATTGCCGACGACGATGAGCCGCGTCGCGCCGCTTTGGCGGTCGCTAATCATCGCCGCAACCTGCGCCGCCGCATCCCCCCAGCCGGGAAAAACCAGGCGCTTAGCGGCATTGCCGGGCAGAAAGCTCACGACATCGCACGAAAGCGCGTCCTCGGCCGCAGGGTCGAGGCGAAAATCCGGGCTCGCCGCCAGCGCCGCGCGAAACGCCGCCGTCGCCTCG
>JAJYXY010000042.1 GCA_021801465.1 Pseudomonadota bacterium | reverse complement strand
TCGACCTCCTCAGCGTGACTTGTAGCCAGTAGCACCCCGCCAGCACAGGAATTACCGCGCTGGATCAGCGGGTTGAAGTTTTCGACGGAGGAAGTTCAGTCTAAAATATCAGTGTTTGGCAAGGAACTCGCCAACATAGTGGCCCCAGATATCGGCGTAATTTAAGGTCTGGTGGCCATAGGTCGTGCCCGGCGGGATCAGCAAATATTGCCCCTGTTTGACGCGCTTCATCGCCGGCGCCATGACGTCGAGATCGGGCGGGTTGATCAAATCGTCAGCGAAATTGATCGCGAGCAAAGGCGCTGTGATTTTTTCCAGATCTGGCCAGGGATTGTAATCGTAGGAGCTTTCCCAGGTGTAAAGCATATCGTTTGCGTCCCATTTCCCGCCCTCGGCGACAAGGCGGTTGAATAGGGCGATTGAATCGCCTCGTGTCGGCGCGGCGAGTTGCAGGCGCTCGGCATTGCCGGTCATCAGCGCGAAAAGCGGTGCCGCCGTCTCCAGCCAAAGATGCGGCGGTTTGGCGCGGTCATATTCGCCGCCAAGCCAGCCCGGATCGTCGCGAATGGTGCGGATCACCATTTCGCGCCAAAGCATGTTGCGGCCGCTGATGGCGATCGGCATCGAGCCGATAGGCACCAGCGCATCCATAAAGCCAGGGTGGCGTTCGCCCCAGAGCCAGGTCTGCATCCCGCCCATCGAGGTGCCGAGAACGAGGCGGAGATGCGGCGCCGCAAACACGTCGTTGATCAGGCGGTATTGCAGCTCGACCTGATCATTGTAGCCATAATGCGGGAAATGCGCGTGCAGGCCATCAGAGGGTTTGCTCGAGCCACCAGCACCGATGCCATCAGGAAGGATCACGAAATATTTTCGCGTATCCAACGGCTGATCGGGGCCAAAAAGATTATTGGCGAGCGTTGGCGCGAGAAAATTCTTACCGGTGCCGGTGGTCCCATGCAGCAGTAAAACGGCGTTCAGCACATGCCCCTCGCGGTCGCGCAGCGGAAGGCCGATGGTGGTGTAGTGCAGACGAAGCGTCGCCATATGCTCGCCGTTTTCGAAGGCGACGTCGCGCAGCGTGTAGTCATTTTCATAGATGACGAGCGCGGGCTGCGCGTTCGCGACCGCGAATGGCAGGGCGAGTAAAAACCCGAACAAAAACGTGAGGCTATTCATCGTGCTTTGCTGTGCTTGGGATAGACGCGTGCCGGGGGCTTGCGTTTCGCGCTGTGGGCGAAAGAGGCAGAGCGTGCCGCGCGAAGATCGGCGAGGCTTGCGCGCGAGGTGATTTGCTCGGGATCCTGGACGAGTTCGATGACCGCCGGGCGCCCGCTTGCCGCGGCGCGGCGGAAGGCCGGCGCGAAATCCTCGGTCGCGGCGACGGTCTCGCCATGGCCGCCGAAGGCCTCGATGAATTTGGCGAAATCGGGATTGGTGAGCGTTGTGCCGGAGACATGACCGGGGAAGGCTTTTTCCTGGTGCATGCGGATCGTGCCATACATCTGATTGTTGAAGACGAGGATGATGGGTGCGACACCATGATGAAACGCAGTTGCGATTTCCTGGCCAGTCATCAAAAATCCGCCATCGCCGACGAAGCCGACGACGAGGCGATCGGGAAAGGCGATTTTCGCCGCGATCGCCGCCGGCACGCCATAGCCCATCGCCCCATTGGTCGGGCCGATGAAGCGCTGGTGGTCTGAGAAATTCAAAAACCGCGCGACCCAGCCTGCGAAATTTCCCGCATCCCCGGTAAGAATGGCCTCTGGCGGCAGCATCGCCTGCAATTCGTGTAAAACGCGCGCGAGATTGAGTTTGCCAGGATAATCGACCACGGCGCTCGCCGCCTCGCGCAAGGCGCGGAGTTCGGCCCGCCACTCACCCCAACGCGGCGTGAGCGGGGAAAGTGTCGCGAGGGCGCGGGCAAAAACGTCGAGGTCACTTACGATGCCGAGTTTCGGGCGAAACACGCGGCCGATCTCCTCCGCCTCGGGATAGACATGCACGATCGGGGTTGCGCCGGCGAGATCAAAGAGCGTGTAGCCCTGCGTGACCGCTTCCGAAAGCCGCGTGCCAAGCGCGAGAATGAGATCAGCCTCGCGCAATTTCGCAACCAGCGCCGGATCGCTGCCGACACCGAGATCGCCAACGAAATTGGCGCGCGTCATGTCATAGAGCTGCTGGCGGCGGAAGCTGACGGCAACGGGAATATCGTTTTGCAGCAAAAACTCACGCACCGCGCTCCGCGCCGCCTCGCTCCAGCATGAGCCGCCGAGAATGGCGAGCGGTTTTTGCGCTCTCGCCAAGAGGTCACGGAATGTGGCGAGCGCGGCGGGATCGGGATGGGGGCGGCTGACGAGTGCTGGCGCGAGATCCGCGACCTCCACCACGTCGCGCTGCATCTCCTCCGACAGCGCGATGACCACCGGGCCGGGGCGGCCGCGTGTTGCGACATCATAGGCGTGGGCGACGATTTCGGGAATGCGCTTCGCGTCGTCGATCTGCGTCACCCATTTGGCGATTGGGCCGAACATCGCGCGGTAATCGATTTCCTGAAAACTCTCGCGGTCGGTTTCCGAAAACGGGATCTGGCCGATGAAGAGCAGCAGTGGCGTGCTGTCTTGGCGCGCGACATGAACGCCGATCGCGCCGTGACAGGCGCCGGGCCCGCGCGTTACCATGGCGGCGGCCGGGCGGCCGGTGAGCTTGGCAAAGGCTTCCGCCATATCGACAGCGCCGGCCTCAAAGCGGCAGGTGATCAGCTTGAGCCGCTCGCGCACGGCGTAAAGCCCTTCCAGCACATCGAGATAACTCTCGCCGGGGACGGCGAATACATGGTCGATGCCATGGGCGACCAGCGCATCAGCGAGAATCCGCCCACCGGGGCGGGGTGAGGTGCGGGCCTTGCGGGCTTGCGCCAATTCCATTCGTCGAGTCTCCCTGAGCCGTCTTGCGCGCGCGAGGATAGGCGCTTCCCGCCGCGCCGTCACCTCGGGGCATCGCCTCGCGCGGTTTTCGGCTATGCTGGTGCGGACCGATGCGGCAAATGCGCTGAGCGTAAGGAGTGTGAGACATGCGGGCGATTTTCGTGATGATCAAATGCGAGATGGGGGAAGCGTATCGCGTCGCGCGTGAGGCCGCGGACAACATCGCGCAGCTTTCGGAGCTTTATTCCACCTCGGGGCAGTATGATCTTCTCGGTAAATTCTATCTCGATCCGGGCCAGGATGTCGGCCTCTTTGTCACCGAGCAGATTCAAAAACTGCAAGGGGTCAAGGACACCTATACGCTGATCACCTTCAACGCCTTCGCCAGCGGCGGGAGCGCTGGAGAATAATCGTTAATAATCGGTGAAAATGTAGGAGAAAACGCACTCATAAGTTGAAATATTAATTTTCCCTATGCCATAAGCGCAAGGTGGCGGAGGGGGAATTGCCGTTTCGGTTGTCCTGGCTATGGCAAGAAGGGAGTCGTAAGCGAAAGATCGCGCGTTTCGCCAAGCGTGATCTGATGCCAGGGGCTGGCCTCGACTCCAGTTTTGCCCCCGGTTTTGCCCCCGGCTTTGCCGAGCAGCGCGTGGGCCCGGCGGCGCCGTTCCCCGATCCCGCGACCGGCGCCGATAGTTGGGCGGTAACGCCGTCAGCCGGCGGCGTGAGCGTGCCTCCGGCGCGGCCGCTCCGGGCACTTCCCGGATTCGCCGAAGCAGCCAATCATGTCGCGGAATTTCTCGCCCGCCCCATCGCTGTCGATGCCGCGCCGGTGCAAGCGGCGGAGGAGGCGCCCGCGAACGCCGACGGCGCGGCACCGGTAGAGCTTCCTTTCCCGAGCACCGGGCCGCATGGCCATCGCGCACGGCTGCGCGAGAAACTCATCGGGCGTGGCGCCGAGGCGCTCGCCGATTACGAATTGCTGGAGATGCTGCTGTTTTTCGCCCAGCCGCGTGGCGATACCAAGCCCCTCGCCAAAGCGATCATCAACCAATTCGGCAGTTTCGCCGCCGTGCTTGCCGCCTCGCAGC
Organism: Pseudomonadota bacterium; assembly: GCA_021801465.1. Taxonomy (GTDB): domain Bacteria; phylum Pseudomonadota; class Alphaproteobacteria; order Acetobacterales; family Acetobacteraceae; genus Acidibrevibacterium. Next base: position 18,596 of record JAJYXY010000042.1, on the reverse strand, counting down.
GGGATCTTTTCGCGACCCCGGGGCTTGGCATGCATGGCGTCGCCGCGATCAAGCTTGTGCAAGCGGCGGCGTTGCGGCTGGCGCGCGCCGAGGTGCTCTCGCGTCCGGTGCTCAATAATTGGGATAGGCTGATGGATTATCTCAACGCCGTGCTCGCGCGTGAGCGGGTGGAGCAGTTCCGGGTGTTGTTTCTCGACAACCGCAATCACTTGCTCGCCGACGAGGTGCAAGCGCGCGGCACCGTCAACCACACCCCGGTTTATCCGCGCGAGGTGGTCAAGCGCGCCTTAGAGCTGCACGCCTCCGCGCTCATCCTCGTCCATAATCACCCGAGCGGCGACCCGACACCCTCGCCGGAAGATGTCGAGATGACGAACGAGGTGCGCGAGGCGGCGCGGGTTCTGGCCATCACGCTCCACGACCATGTCGTGGTCGGCAACGGCAAATGGGTCAGCCTGCGCCGCGAAGGCCTGCTGTAGCCGCCGCCTATAGCCGCCCGCGCTGGGGGTTACCCGCGCTGGGGGTTATAAGCGGTCGGCCTCGTCGCTGTCGGGCTCGACCTCGATGTCGGCTTCGATGGCATCGGCGTCCTCCTCGAGATCGGCGGTGTCTTCGATCACGTCATCACCCTCCACCACCTCGATATCCTCGAGATCGGCATCCTCGAGTTGCGGCACTTTCTTCGCGCGCGACTCCTCAGGCACGACCGCGCTCGGCGGGCGGCGAAGACGTGGCTGCTCGGGCGGCTGCTCGGCGCCGCATTTCGGGCAGATCGCCGGCTGCTTCATGAGATCATAAAATCGGGCACCACATTGCACGCAAACGCGCTTGCTGCCGAGTTCAGGCTTCACCATCAGGGGCCTCGTCAAAACGCCAATTGGGGGAACGCCAATTGGGCGCGCCCCATGCCATTCCCGCGCGCCTCTGTCAAATCGCCGAGCGCCATGCTATCGCGCCGCTTTCCAAGGTACGGGCAAAAAGGGGACAGGGCGTGGCGGCGATGGCGGCGGCAGAGGTTGGGGCTGCGAAAATGCTGGCGCGGCGCCCGGCGCGTGGCCTGAGCGGCGTGGCGCTGGTCCCTGGCGACAAGTCGATCAGCCACCGCGCTTTGATGCTCGGCGCGCTTGCGATCGGTGAGAGCCGGATCACCGGCTTGCTCGAGGGCGAGGATGTTTTACGCACGGCTGCGGCGATGCGGGCGCTCGGGGCCATGGTGACACGCGAGGGTGAGGGCGCCTGGCGGGTTGCCGGGCGTGGCATCGGCGGCCTCTGCGAGCCGGCGGACGTTCTCGATATGGGCAATTCCGGCACCGCGGCGCGGCTGCTTGCCGGAATCCTCGCGAGCCACCCGATTTTCTCCGTCCTCACCGGTGATGCCAGTCTCCGCCAGCGGCCAATGCGCCGGGTGATGACGCCGCTTGCCCTTGGCGGGGCGCGATTTGCCGCGCGCGAAGGCGGGCGGATGCCGCTTGCCATCGAGGGCACCGGCCAGGCGCTGCCAATCCGCTATCGCCTGCCGGTCGCCTCGGCGCAGGTGAAATCGGCGATCCTGCTTGCCGGCCTCAACGCACGCGGCGTCACCATGGTCGAGGAGCCAGTGGCGACGCGGGATCATTCGGAAAATATGCTGCGCCATTTCGGGGCCGGCGTTGCGGTGGACGATGGCCGGGAGGGGCGGGTGATCGAACTCGCCGGCCAGCCCGAATTGCGCGCGGCCGATGTCGTCGTACCGGGCGATCCTTCCTCGGCGGCCTTTCCGCTGGTCGCGGCGCTTTTGGTGCCGGGCTCAGCGATCCGCTTGCCTGGCGTCGGGCTCAACCCGTTGCGTACCGGCCTTTTTACGACGCTTGATGAGATGGGCGCGGCGATCGTGATCGAGGAACGCCGGATCAGCGGCGGCGAGCCGGTCGGCGATCTCGTGGTCAATCACGCGGCACTCCGGGCCGTCGATGTGCCGCCAGAGCGCGCCCCGAGCATGATCGACGAATACCCTATTCTCGCCGTCGCCGCCGCCTGTGCGCGCGGCACCACGCGGCTCCGCGGGCTTGCTGAATTGCGCGTCAAGGAAAGCGACCGGCTTGCCGCAACGGCGGCGTTGCTTGCCGGCAATGGCGTTCGGGTCGAGATCGAGGATGACGATCTCATCATCCACGGCACCGGCGCGCCGCCGCCGGGCGGGGGGATGGTCGCGACCGGGATGGATCATCGCATCGCCATGAGCGCGCTGGTGCTTGGTCTCGCGAGCGCCGCGCCGGTCGCGATCGACGATGCGCGTTTCATCGAAACCAGTTTTCCCGGCTTCGCCGCCCTGATGAACGGGCTCGGCGCGGCGATGGCATCCCAGTGAGCGTGCCGGTGAGCGTGCCGATGAGCACCGACGGGGGCGCTGGGGCGAAGCCGCTGATCATCGCCATCGATGGGCCGGCAGCAGCGGGGAAGGGGACGCTCGCCCGCCGTTTGGCGGCGCATTTCGGGCTCCCCTACCTCGATACCGGGCTGCTTTATCGCGCCGTCGCCCGGCGTGTGCTCGATGCCGGGCGTGATCCCGCCGATCAGGAGGCCGCCGCCGCTGCCGCGCGCGCCCTCACCGCCGGCGATCTCGGGCGCGATGATCTCCGCACCGCGGCCGTCGACCGCGCGGCGAGTATGGTTGCCGGACAGGCGCTGGTGCGCGCGGCCTTACTCGCCTTTCAGCGCCGATTCGCGCAAAGAGAGGGCGCCGTGCTCGATGGCCGCGACATCGGCACCGTCGTGCTGCCGGAGGCGCCGGTGAAGCTCTTCGTCACAGCGACACTCGCGGCGCGTGCCGCGCGGCGCTGGCGCGAGCGTGGCGCAGACCCCGCCGATCTCGCGGCGATCACCGCCGATCTCGCGGCGCGTGACGCCGATGACGCGGCGCGCGCCATCGCGCCCCTTCGCCCGGCGGCGGATGCGGTGATGCTCGATAGCTCGGCGCTCGATGCCGATGAGGTATTTGCCGCCGCGCTCGCCATCATCGCGCGGCGCGGCTGGGGTTGCGGTCGCGGATCACGCTGAAAAAACGGCGGTCTCGGCGGGTTTCACTTGACTCGAGAGGGGTTTGGCGTATGTCTCCACGCGGTCGCGCAGGCGAAGCTTTGGCCGCGCGTCGGGTTGCTTGCTCCGCTCAGTCAGGTTTTTCATTGGCCCCTGCAGGATGCTTGGGCAAGACGTGTCCGCCTAAGGGACGCGCATACCAGGACCGGACGGCCGCGCCGTCCCGCGCCACATAAGGATCGACCCATTCCGATGGCTTCTACTGCGACTGCCGTTTCCGCTCCCGTCCGCGACGCCGGGGGCGAGGATTTTGCCGCCATGCTCGATCAGACCCTTGGCCGCGATGCCGGCTTCGAGGGCTCGGTCATCACCGGGCGCGTGCTGCGCCTGACCGATGAATTCGCGATCGTCGATGTCGGGCTCAAAAGTGAGGGGCGGGTGCCGCTCAAGGAATTCGCCCCGCCCGGCATGGCGCCGGAGGTCAAGCCCGGCGACACCGTCGAACTCTTCGTCGAGCGCTACGAGGACCGCGACGGCGCCATCGTGCTCTCGCGCGAGAAGGCGCGGCGGGAAGAATCCTGGACCAATATCGAGAAGGCGTTCGCCGCCAACCAGCGGGTGATGGGGAGCATTTATGGCCGGGTGAAGGGCGGCTTCACCGTCGATCTCGGCGGCGCGATCGCGTTCCTGCCGGGGAGCCAGGTCGATATTCGTCCGGTGCGCGACGTGACCCCGCTGATGGGCACGCCCCAGCCCTTCCAAATCCTGAAAATGGACCGCGCGCGTGGCAACATCGTCGTCTCGCGCCGCGCCGTGCTCGAAGAGACACGCGCCGAACAGCGGAGCGAGCTGATCCAGGGCCTCAAGGAAGGCATGATCATCGACGGTGTCGTGAAAAACATCACCGATTACGGCGCCTTCGTCGATTTGGGCGGCGTCGATGGCTTGCTCCATGTCACCGATATCGCCTGGCGGCGCATCAACCACCCCGCCGAGGCGCTGCAGATCGGCCAGCCGGTGCGCGTGCAGGTGATCCGCTTCAACCCCGAAACCCAGCGCATCAGCCTCGGCATGAAGCAGCTCGAGGCCGACCCGTGGGAGGGGATCGCGGCGAAATACCCGCCGGGGACGAAATTCACCGGCCGCGTCACCAATATCACCGATTACGGCGCCTTCGTCGAACTCGAGCCCGGGGTCGAGGGCTTGGTGCATGTCTCGGAAATGTCGTGGACGAAGAAGAACGTCCATCCCGGCAAGATCGTCGCGACCAGCCAGGAAGTCGAGGTCATGGTGCTCGACGTCGATGCCAGCAAGCGGCGCATTTCGCTTGGCCTCAAGCAGGTTCAGGGCAACCCGTGGGAGGTCTTCCTCGACCAGCATCCGATCGGCTCGACGGTCGAGGGCGAGGTGCGCAACATCACTGAATTCGGCCTCTTCATCGGCCTCACCGCCGATCTCGACGGCATGGTGCATATGTCCGACATCTCCTGGGACGAGCCGGGCGAGGTCGCGATCGGTAAATACAACAAGGGTGATGTCGTGCGCGCCAAGGTTCTCGACGTCGATGTCGAGAAGGAACGCATCAGCCTCGGGATCAAGCAACTGCAGGACGATCCGGCGGCGAACGTGCTCGAGCGCGTCCACAAGGGCGATATCGTCACCTGCGTCGTGACGCAGGTGCAGGCCAACGGCATCGAGGTGAAAGTGGACGAGGTCCTGACCGGCTTCATCCGCCGCGCCGAACTGGCCCGCGACAAAGGCGATCAGCGGCCGGAGCGTTTTGCCGTCGGCGAAAAGGTCGACGCCAAGGTGACCGCGGTCGATCGCGCCGCGCGCAAGCTCAGCCTCACCATCAAGGGTAAGGAAGTGGACGAGGAGAAGCAGGCGATGGCCGATTTCGGCTCCTCCGACTCGGGCGCCTCCCTCGGTGATATCCTCGGGGCTGCAATCCGCCGGCGCAACCAGCAGGCGCAGCAAGAGACCGACTGACGCGAGACGGCGGGCGAGCCGATGAGTCTCGAGACCGATCTCCTCCTTGACAGGCGGCGACTCAAGCGTCGCCTGGCGTTTTGGCGGATTTTCGCCGTGCTCGTGGTCGTGCTCGCCCTCGCCGGGCTCGCCGGTGGCTCGCCGGGGATCGGCCGCCCCTATGTCGCGCGGCTTTTCGTGCGTGGCGTGATCACTGAGGACCGCGACCTCACGCGGGCCCTCGATGCGCTCGCCAGCGACCCGCTGGCTTCCGCCTTGGTGGTGGAGATCGATAGCCCCGGGGGCTCGGTCGCCGGCGGTGAGCAATTGCATGATGCCATCGCCCGGGTTGCGGCAAAAAAGCCGGTGGTCGCGGTGATGGATGGCGTCGCTGCCTCCGCCGGCTATATGATCGCGGTGCCGGCGGCGCGGATTTTTTGCAGCCCGGCGACGCTGACCGGATCGATCGGGGTCTTACTCGAGACCGGCGATGTCTCCGGCCTTCTCGGCAAGCTCGGCATCAATGCCGACGCCATCGTCTCCGGCCCGCTGAAAGATCAGCCGAGCTTCACCAAGCCGCTCTCGCCCGAGGGGCGGGTCGCCATGCAATCCCTGGTCATGGACATGTACGAGCAGTTCGTCGGCATGGTCGCCGCCGGGCGCCATATGGACCCGGCGCGGGTGCGCGCGCTTGCCGATGGCCGCGCCTATACCGGTCGTCAGGCGCTGCCGCTCGGCCTCGTTGATGAATTCGGCGGCGATGGTGAGGCGCGGGCATGGCTCGAGAAAGTCCGCGCGGTTCCCAGCACTCTGCCAGAGCGCGAGGTCCAATCCCGCAGCCTTGCTCAGCGCCTTATCGGCGATCAACTCGGCGGCCGCCTCGGCATTCTCGGGCTTCCACTGAAACTCTTGTTTTCACAAGATGTTATGCTTGACGGCGGATGGGCGCTCTGGCAGCCTTCGGGTGAATGAGCGCCGCGGCGCGGCGAGCCGGGTCAATGATCGCCTGGTATCTGTGCGGCGCATTGCATTTTTCGCAAGCGTGATTGGGGGGCGAGGACGCGAAACATGACGAAATCCGAATTGATCGCTGAGCTCGCGGCGGCCAACCCGCATCTTTTCGCGAGCGATATCGAGAAGATCGTCAATACGATTTTCAAGGAAATCGCGGGCGCGTTGGCGCAAGGCGCGCGGGTCGAGCTGCGAGGCTTTGGCGCCTTCACCGTCAAGCATCGCGGGGCGCGAACGGGGCGCAACCCGCGCACCGGCTCGCTGGTCGAGGTCAAGGAAAAATCGGTGCCATTTTTCAAGGCGGGCAAGGAATTGCGTGAGCGGGTCAATCGCGGCAACGCGCCGGCCGCCGCCTGACAGGCAGGCACGATGCTCCGCTTTCTGCTCTTGCTGCCGCTCCTTTTGCTCATCGTGCTGTTCGTAGTCTCGAACACCGCGCCGGTTGAGGTTGGGCTCTGGCCGACCGGCGTGAGCGTGCGGGCGCCGCTCGCGCTGTGGATCCTCGGGGCGATGGCGGTCGCTTTTTTTCTCGGCGCGCTCGCAACCTGGCTTCCGGCTTTGGGCGCGCGGCGGCGGGCGCGCCGGGCGGAGGCGCGGATCGCAGCTCTCGATCAGGAGATACTGGCGCTCAAGACCAGGCTCGCCGAGGGGCCGACCCTTCTGCCGCCGGCTGGCTGAGGGCGATGGCTGGCGCGGCACGGGTCAAGATTTGCGGCATCAATAGCGCGGTGGCGCTGGATGCTGCCGTCGCCGCTGGCGCCGATTGGCTCGGCTTCGTCTTCTTTCCGCCCTCGCCGCGCGCGGTGAGCGCCGCGCATGCCGCGGCATTGTCGGCACGCGCGCCCGGCGGCGGGGAACAAGGTGGGCCGCTCAGGGTCGGGCTTTTCGTCGATCCCGCGCCCGCCGAAATCGCCGCAACACTCGCGGTGCTGCCGCTTGATATCCTGCAAATTCATGGCACTGCCGCGCAGGCCCGCGCGCTGCGCGACAGCTTCGGCCGCCCCGTCTGGCGCGCCGTCGGCATAGAAAGCGCCGCCGATTTGCCCGCGCGTGCGGAGGGCGCCGATGCTCTGCTGCTGGACGCTAGCCCGCCGCGCGGCGCAACGCGCCCCGGCGGCAACGCGGTCGCTTTCGACTGGCGTTTACTGCGTAACTGGCGGCCGCCCGCCCCATGGCTGCTCGCCGGTGGTCTGACGCCGGACAATGTTGCCGAGGCGATCGCGATGACCGGCGCGCCGGCGGTCGATGTCTCCTCTGGCGTCGAACGGCACCCGGGCGAGAAGGATCCCGCTTTGATCCGCGCCTTCATCGCCGCCGCCCACGGCACCGCGCCGGAACGCGTGCGGCAGGGCTAGCCGCCGCCAGTCGCGGATGCGGAATTTTATCCTATGAGCATGCTCGATATCACGGATCTCAGCTATGCCATCGCCGGGCGGGGATTGCTCGACCGCGCGAACCTCGCCATCGCCGCGGGCCAGCGAGTTGGGCTGATCGGGGCCAACGGCGCGGGAAAATCGACGCTGCTTCGCCTGATCGCTGGCGAGCTGAGCGCCGATGGCGGCGAGATCCGGCTTGCCGCGCGCGCGCGCCTTGCCTGGGTCAAGCAGGAGGCGCCGGCAGGGGAGGGGAGCGTGCTCCAGACCGTGCTCGCCGCCGATCGCGAGCGGCTCGCGCTCATCGCCGAGATGGAAGGCGCGGCGCCGGCACGGCTTGCGGAAATTCACGAGCGGCTGCGCGCGATCGGCGCAGAGGCCGCGCCGGCACGGGCGGCGCGGGTTTTGGCCGGGCTCGGCTTCGACGCCGCGGCGCAAGCGCGCCCGATGGCCGATTTCTCCGGTGGCTGGCGGATGCGGGTCGCGCTCGCTGCGGCGCTGTTTCTCGCCCCCGATCTCCTACTTTTGGACGAGCCGACCAATCACCTCGATCTCGAGGCGGCGATGTGGCTCGAATCCTGGCTCGCGCGGTTTCCTGGCGCGGCGCTGATCGTCTCGCATGATCGTGGGCTGCTCGATCGCGCGGTGCATGCCATCGCGCATCTCGAGCGTGGCAAGATCACGATGACGCCCGGCGGATTTACTGCCTTCGCCCGCATCACCGCCGAGCGCCGCGCGCAGGAAGCGCGCGCGGGCGCGCGGATCGCGGCCGAGCGGGCGCGGATCGAAGCCTTCGTCGCCCGCTTTCGCGCCAAGGCGACGAAGGCGCGGCAGGCGCAATCGCGGCTCAAGGCATTGGCGCGGCTCCCCGAGACGATCGCGGTGGTAGAGGCCGAGCCGGCGCGGTTCGATTTTCCGCCCCCGCGCGCGATCTCACCCCCATTGTTACGGCTCGATCGGGTCAGTGCGGGCTATGATGGGCGACCGGTTTTGCGGGAGGTTTCGCTCCGCCTCGACATGGAGGACCGGATCGCGCTCCTCGGTGCCAATGGGAATGGCAAATCGACGCTGGCGAAATTGCTCGCGGGGCGCCTTGCGCCGCTTTCGGGGCAAATGGAGCGGGCGCGCGGGCTTGGCGTTGGTTTTTTCGCGCAGCATCAAATCGAGGATCTCACGCTCGCCGAGACGCCGCTTGCGCATCTCGCGCGGGTTTTACCGGCCGCTCAGGCAACGGTGCTCCGCGCCCATCTCGCGCGGTTCGGGCTGGATGCGGAGCGGGTGGAACGTCCCGTCGGCGAGCTTTCTGGAGGGGAGCGGGCGCGGCTCGCGCTCGCGCTGGCGACGCGCGAAGGGCCGCAGATTTTGGTGCTCGACGAGCCGACCAATCATCTCGACATCGATGCCCGGCAAGCGCTGATCACCGCGCTCGCGGAGTTTCCAGGCGCAGTGGTGCTGATCAGCCATGACGCCCATTTGATCGAGCTCATCGCCGATCGGCTGTGGCTGGTCGCTGGCGGGCGGGTTGCGCCGTTCGAGGGCGATATTGCTGCCTATCGCGCGAGCCTCACTGCGGCCGAGCCGCAATCTGGCGCGCCGGAGCCGGGGGGCGCGCGGCTTTTGCGCAAAAATCGGGCCGATGAGCGGGCGGCGCTCGCGCCGCTCCGGCGTCTTCAGCAGGCGGCGGAGGCGCGCGTTGCGGCATTGGCCGCCGAGCGCGCGGCGATCGAAGCGCGGCTTGCCGATCCGGCGCTTTATGCCGCATCTTCGGCGGCCGACATCGTTGCCGCGAGCAAACGCTTGGCGGCGCTCACCGAGGCGATCGCGGCGGCCGAGGAAGAGTGGCTAGCGGCGACGATTTCCCTCGAAACCCCCGCATAAAAGTTTTTTGGTTCGTTTTTTCAAAAAAGAATCCTTTTTCTCTCCCCTGCTTCACGTGAGATGCGCCAGCGCGAGATAGGCGCGGGTTTGCATTTCGGTGAGGCGTGAGGCGGTGCGTTCGAAGGCTTTGGCGCCCTCGCCGGCGCGATAGAGTGCATCGGGTGCTGCGGCCGCCGAGGCGAAAAGCTTGACCCGGTGGTCGTAGAGCGCATCGATGAGGGTGATGAAGCGCCGGGCCTCGTCGAAATTGTCGGGTGAGAGGCGCGGCACAGCGTCGAGGATCAGCGCCTCGTAATGGGTTGCGAGTGCGAGGTAATCGCCGGGGCCGAGGGCGGTCGCGCAGAGGGCGGCGAAGTCGAATCGGGCGACGCGGCGCGCGGCGAGCGGCACGAGGAGGCGCCGGCCCATCACGTTAAGGCGTGTCGGGCGCGGGGATTCGCCTTCGGCGAGGGTTGCGAAAATCTCATCGAGGGCGGCTTCCGCGCGCCTATCGGCGGGTACGAGCCAAGCGGCCATGGTTTCCAGCCGCCGACGCCGCCAATCCCGCCCGCCTTCCATGATCAGAATGTCGAGGCGGGATTTGATGAGGTCGATGAAGGGAAGGAAGGCGTCGCGCCCTGGCTGGCCGCGAAAAAGATCATCGGGTGGGGTATTCGAGGTCGCAACCACGACGACGCCGCGCGCGAACAGCGCCTCAAACAGCCGCCCGAGAATCATCGCATCGGCGATGTCGTTGACCTGAAATTCGTCGAAGCAAAGAAGGGCGGCGCGTTCGGCGATGGCATCGGCGAGCGGCGGGATGGGGTCGGCGCCGTCGGGATGGGTTTGTTTCCAGCGATGGACGCTTTGATGGGCCTCCTGCATGAAACGGTGGAAATGCACGCGCCATTTGCGGGGAAGCGGCGCGCTTTCGAAAAACATATCCATCAGCATGGATTTGCCGCGCCCGACCTCGCCGACGAGATAGAGGCCATGCGGGCGCTCGGCCGCGTCGTCGACGGGTTTGCGCCGGAGGAACCGGGAGAGAAAGCCGTTTGCGGCGGGGGTGGGCTGAGGATCATAGCCCTCAAGCCGCGTCCAGAGCTCTTGCAGACGTTCGGCGGCACGTGCCTGCGCGGGGTCGGTCTCGAGGTGGCTTTGCGCGAGGGCTGCGCGATAAGCGGCGAGCGGGCCCTCGCGGGTCCGGGGATTCATCTCATCATCCATGCTGCGCCGGGCCATAGCGCCGGCGGCGGCGGGTGGCAATGCGAAGGGATGAACCGGCGGCCAAACATGCTATATGAGTGAGCCATCATCACTTCGAGCGAGTTTGCCATGTTCGACCTCGATTACGATCGTCTGCGGGCGACCCCGGTTGCGTCCGAGCCGTTCGCGCACATCGTCGTGCCGTTTTTCGTGCCCGAGGCAGCGCTTGCCGGGGTGTTTGCGGACCTGCCGCGCATGGCTAAGCGTGGCTCGTTTCCGATTGGCTCGCTCTCGCTCGGCGCGCGGGCAGGGGCGCTGGTCGACGAACTCACCGGGCCGCGTTTTCGCGCGGCGATTGCGGAAAAGTTCGCGCTCGATCTCAAGGACGCGCCGACGATGATCACCCTGCGCGGCCAATCGACCGAGCGCGATGGACAAATTCATTGTGATTCAACGGCTAAGCGTGTGACCGTGTTGCTTTATCTCAACCCGGAGGGTGAGGCCTGGGGCGCGCATGATGGGTGCCTTCGCTTACTCAGAAGCCGCGATCTCGAGGATTTCGCGGTCGAGGTGCCGCCGGTGAATGGGACGCTGCTTGTCTTTCCCAACAGCGCCGAAGCCTGGCACGGACATAAAACCTTCATCGGCCAGCGCTATGTCGTCCAGCTCAATTACATGACGGATTCGGCGGCGGCGCGCTCGGAGCTGCGCCGCCATCGCCTCTCGGCGTTCGTCAAGCGGCTGACCGCGGCGGCCTGAGCCGCGCGGCTCATGAGCGGAAGCTGACAAGCCGCCCGCGCGGCGGGCCGAGCACCTCGTCGTCGCGCATCGCGATCTCGCCGCGCAGCACCGTCATCACCGGCCAGCCAGTGACGGTGATACCGTCAAACGGGGTCCAGCCGCAGGGGGTCGCCATCTTGGCGTTCTCGATCCGCCGGCGCGCGCCGAGATCGACGAGGGTGAAATCGGCGTCGTAGCCGGCAGCGATTCGCCCCTTTCCGACCGCGCCGAAGACGCGCGCCGGGCCGGCGGCGAGAACGTCCACGAGGCGCGGGAGCGAGAGCCTTCCCGCCGCCACGTGATCGAGCATCAGCGGCACCAGCGTCTGCACGCCGGTCAGCCCCGCCGCCGTTTCCGGCCAGGGGCGTGCCTTCGCCGCCCGGCTGTGCGGCGCGTGATCGGAGCCGACGCTGTCCACCAGCCCGTCGCGCACCGCGCGCCACGCCGCCTCGACATGGCGCGCCTCGCGAAGCGGCGGGTTCATGACGGCATAGGCGCCGAGCCGCTCATAACATTCCGGCGCCACCTGCGTCAGGTGATTGACCAGCACCTCGACGGTCGTGATGTCGTGAAAATCGCCGAGATACGCAAATTCCTCTGCCGTCGATACATGAACGATATGCGCTGCCCGGCCGGTTTCGCGCGCGAGCGCCATCAGCCGCCGGGTGCCGAGAAACGCGGTCTCGGGGTCGCGCCATTCCGCGTGGCGGGCGTAAGGATCGCCCGAGGAAAACAGCGCCCGGCGTTCGCGGAGGCGATATTCGTCCTCGCTATGATAGGCGATCCGCCGCCGCCCGGCGCGCATGACGCGGGCGAGCGTCGCGTCGTCCTCGATCAAGAGATCGCCGGTGGTGCTCGCCGCGAACACCTTGATGGCACAAACTCCGCGCCCGGCTTCGAGGTCGGCAAGCGCGGGGATGTTCTCGCGAGTCGCGCCGATATAGATCCCCATGTCGCAATAGGCGGCGCCCTCAATATAATCCTGTTTCCAGGCCAGCCGCTCGGCATCCACCACTGGGGGCGCGGTGTTCGGCATGTCGAACACCGCCGTCAAGCCGCCGAGGAGCGCCGCGCGCGTGCCGGTCGGGATGGACTCGACGCTGGCGTCGCCCGGATCGCGCAGATGCACATGAGCGTCAATTAGGCCCGGGAGCACATGCAAGCCGCGCGCCTCGATCACCGAGTCTGTCTCCGCGCTCGCCGGCACGCCGAGGGCTGCAATGCGGCCATCGCGCACGCCGATATCGGTCTCCTCGATCCCCCAGGGAAGGACGCAGGTTCCGTTGCGGATGACGAGGTCGTAGTGAGCGGGCATAACCAAGTCCTTCTACAAGCTATAAGAAGAAAACTTCTTTTTCTGAAGAGAAAGAAGCAAAAAGACTTTTCCCTTGTTTTCTCGGCGCGGGAAGCCCCTCGATAGCGGGCAGTGCCGCAGGCACTGCCCCACGGATAAAAGTTTTTTGGTTCTTTTTTTCAAAAAAGAACATTCCTTTTACGTTTTTTGCTGTCACTCTCCCGCCAGCGCCGAGAACACGTCGCCCGAGGGTGTCTCCCCGAGGATATGGGCGCGATGCCAGAGAGCGTAGAATAGCAGCGTCCAGGCCGCCTGTCCCTCGTGGCGGCCGCCGGCGGCGCGGAAGAGGGCGCGGACGCGATCGGGTTCGGCGATTTCGGCGATGCCGGGCGATGCCGCGACCAAGGCGCCGAGGCGCTCGCCGTCTTCGGCGATCCAGGCGCCGACCGGCACGGTGAAGCCTTGTTTGCGGGCAAAGGGCCGCGCCGCTTTCTGATGCAAAGCCAACCAGGCACGGAGCAGATATTTCCCCATCCCGTTGCGAACTTTCAGCCGGTCGGGGAGGCGGAACACCGCATCGGCGATGCCGCGATCGAGAAACGGCGTCCGCCCCTCAACGCCATGCGCCATCAGGCAGCGATCGAGCTTGAGCAGGAGGTCGTTTGGCAGCCATTCGGCGATGTCGCTCGCCTGGGCTGCCATCAGGCGGGTGCGGCCGGGGCTGGCGGCGGCGGCCTCGGCGGCGGCGATGCCGTCACGCCAGGCGCCGGAGCGGGCGCGGAGAACGCCGGGGACGCGGTCGAAAATCCCCCGCCCGCGCATCACCCGGCCGCCGAGAAACCAGGGACGCATGGCGCTGCGATAGCGACCGTAGCCCGCGAACATCTCATCACCGCCTTCCCCCGAGAGCACCACTTTGACCGCCTGCCGCGCGGCGCGGCCGAGGAACCAGGTCGGGATGATGGCGAAATCCGCCGCCGGGTCGTCCATCGCGGCGACGATTTCGGGGAGATGGCGCCAGACCATGGCGCGCGAAATTTCCATCGTCTCATGCCGGGCGCCGGCGGCGCGGGCGAGCGCTGCCGCCGCCTCGCGCTCGTCTGCCGCGCCGGGCACGTCGAACCCGGCGGTGAAAGCGAGCACCGGCGCGGCGTTGAGGCGCGCCATCATGGTGAGGAGGGCGGCGCTGTCGATCCCGCCGGAGAGAAAGAGGCCGTAGGGCACGTCGCTCCGCTGATGCAGCGCGACGGAGTCGGCGAGCGCGGCATCGAGCCGGGCGAGTGCTTGCGCCTCGTCGATCACCTCCGGCCCGCCTGCGGGCAGCGCCGGCGTGTGGCGGCGCTCGATCACGTGCCCGTCGGCCGCGACCAGGATTTCCCCCGGCAAAACCCGCTGGATGCCGGGATAGATCGTCGCCGCGCCGGTGGTGAATTGGAGTTGCAGCAGCTCCTCGCGGCTCTCCGGGGCAATGGCGCGCGCCACCACGCCGGCGGCGAGCAGCGCCTCGGGCTCGGAGGCGAAAACCAGCCCCTCCGCCCCTTGCGCGAGATAGAGCGGCTTGATGCCGAACGGGTCGCGGGCGAGCACGAGGCGGCGGGCGGCGCGGTCATGGAGCGCGATCGCATACATCCCGCGCAAAGCGCCGACGAAGCCGAGCCCGTCTTTGTGCCAGAGATGGAGCGGCGGTTCGCAATCGCTCGCGGTTGCGAAGCGCGGCGGTTGCGGCCCTTGGCTGAGCGCGTCATGCAGTTCGCGGTAATTATAGATCTCGCCATTGGCGACCAGGGACGCGGCGCCGGCATGGAGCGGCTGGCGGCCGCCGGCGAGATCGATGATCGCAAGCCGCGTCTGCACGAGCCCGACGCGGCCGGCGATTTCCTCGCCCATGCCGTCCGGCCCGCGATGCGCGAGAGCGGCGGCAAGGTGCGCGAGCCGCAGCGGCGCCGGCGCTGGCGCATCGGCGCTCGCTTGCACCCCGGCGATGCCGCACATCAGCGCGGCCTTCGCCGGCGCAGGTGGGCGCGAACGCTGTCCTGAGGGCGGCCGATATCGCTCATACCCTTCCATCCCGCATTTTTGCCGCCAATGCCAGGGGAGGGGCCTCGGAGACTGGTGTGACGTTGCCGCCGTTAGGAAATCCCGACGATATCACCGCTCTCGTCAAGGCCGATCTCTTCGGCGGCGGGATGGCGGGGAAGGCCGGGCATGGTCATGATCTCGCCGGCCAAAGCGACGACGAAGCCGGCGCCGGCGGCAAGCCGCACCTCGCGGATCGGCAGGATATGCCCGCTCGGCGCGCCGAGCAGGGTCGGGTCGGCGCTGAAACTATATTGGGTTTTCGCGACACAGATCGGCAAGTGGCCGAAGCCGGCAGCTTCAAAGGCTGCCAAGCGTTTGCGGGCCGGCTCGGCGAGCGCGATGTCGGCGGCGCGATAAATGCGGGTCGCGATGGTGCGAAGCTTCTCAGCGAGCGGCATCTCCGGCGCATAGAGCGGGCGAAAGCGCGCGGTTTTGCCGGCGACCGCCGCCGCGACCGCTTCCGCGAGCGCCGCCGCCCCGGCCGAGCCCTCCGCCCAATGCGTGCAGCGCACCGGCTCGATAGCGTGCGGCGCCAAGGCCTCTCGCAGTGCCTCGAACTCCGCCCCGGTATCGCCGGGGAAATGGTTGAGCGCGACCACGACGGGAAGCCCAAAGCCGCGCATATTCTCGATATGGCGGATCAGATTGGCCGCACCCGCCGCGACGGCGGCGGGATCCTCGCGGCCGAGTTCGGCGCGGGCCCGCCCGCCATGCATCTTGAGCGCGCGGAGACTGGCGACGATCACCGCGCAATCGGGCGCGAGCCCGGCGCTCGGGCATTTGATGTCGAGGAATTTCTCGCCGCCGAGATCGGCGCCGAAGCCGGCTTCGGTGACGACGAAATCGGCGAGCTTCAAGCCGAGCCGGGTCGCGATCGCCGAGTTGCAGCCATGCGCGATATTGGCGAACGGCCCGCCATGGACCAGAGCCGGGGAGTGCTCCAGCGTCTGCACCAGATTGGGCATGAGGGCCTCACGCAATAGCGCCGCCATGGCGCCAGCGGCTTTGAGATCGGATACGGTGACGAAACTGCCATCGCGCCGCGCGCCCACGATCATCCGCCCGAGGCGGGCTTGAAGATCGGCGCGGTCGGCGGCGAGACAAAACGCCGCCATCACTTCCGAGGCGACGGTAATGTCGAACCCGGTCTCGATCGGGGAACCATTGGCGACGCCGCCGAGGCCGGCGACCAGCGCGCGCAAGCTGCGGTCATTGACGTCGAGGGCGCGGCGCCAGGTGATGCGGCGCGGATCGAGGCCGGCTTCGTTGCCCCAATAAAGATGGTTGTCGATCATCGCCGCGAGGAGATTATTCGCGGCGGTGATTGCGTGAAAATCGCCGGTGAAATGGAGGTTGATGTCCGCCATCGGCGCGATTTGCGCCCGCCCGCCGCCAGTCGCGCCGCCCTTCATACCGAAACAGGGGCCAAGGCTCGGCTCGCGCAGGCAAAGCACCGCCCGCCGCCCGCTGGCATTGAGCGCATCGGCGAGGCCGATCGAGGTCGTGGTCTTGCCTTCGCCGGCCGGCGTCGGGCTGATGCCGACGACGAGGACCAGCGCGCCGTTCGGCCGAGAGGCAAGCCCGTCGATGAAATCGAACCCGATCTTGGCTTTGTGGCGCCCATAGGGCTCGAGCGCCTCAGCCGGGATCGCGAGGCGGGCGGCGATGTCGGCGATCGGGCGGAGCGGCGTTGCGCGCGCGATCTCGAGATCGATGTTTCCGGTGCTCATAGCGCTCGCTTTGCCATGGTTCCGCGGCGAAATCCATCCCCTCATGTGCAAAAAGCAGGGGAGATATGTCGTTCTATTCACGGTTGCTAAACGGGCGTAGGGTTAACAGGTTCGTGAGAACCAACCAGGAGGAAAATCCATGTCATCGGTAGAACGACGCAGCCTTCTGCGTGGCCTCGGCGCGGGCGCCGTCGGCCTCGCTGGCCTTGCCGTCGGCGGGCCAGCGCGGGCGCAAAGCGATCCCGCCGGCACCATGCCGCCGCCGCGCGACTGGAACGATCCGGCGACCGTGATCTATCCCGATCCGGCGTTCGAGGTTTTCGATCCGCGTTTCGCCAAATACAATGCCGGCACGACCTCGATCGAACGCATTTTCACCGGCGCCATCTGGACCGAGGGGCCGGTCTGGTTCGGCGACTGGCACAGCCTGCTGTTCAGCGACATCCCCAACAACCGCATCCTGCGCTACGACACGATGACGCGCGAGACGACGATCTTCCGCTATCCCTCAGGTTATGCGAACGGTAACACCCGCGACCGCCAGGGCCGTCTCGTCTCTTGCGAACAAGGCGGGCGGCGCATCAGCCGCACCGAATATGACGGCCGCATCATCACCGTCGTCGACAGCTATAACGGCAAGCGGCTGAATTCGCCCAACGGCGTCATCGTCAAATCCGACAATACGATCTGGTTCACCGATCCCACCTATGGCATCGGCGGCGACCACGAAGGCAACCGCGCTGAGCCGGAATTGCCGCGCAACGTCTATCGCTTCGACCCGCAAAGCAACAAGCTCAGCGTCGTCGTCGGTGATTTCTCGATGCCGAACGGGCTCTGTTTCTCGCCCGACGAGAAGAAACTTTATATCTCGGATACCGGCATTCTCGGCGGACCGGAGCCGAAACATACCCTGATCCGCGTCTTCGATGTCGGCGAAGACGGGAAATTGTCGAACGACCGCGTGTTCCACGATTTCAAAGGCGACGGCACCTATATCGCCGATGACATGCGTGTCGATGAAGACGGCAATCTCTGGTGCGCCGGCGGCTGGGGGCCGGCGACGATGAATGGCGTGCGTGTCTTCGCCCCCGATGGCACCCCGCTCGGTGCGATCGTGCTGCCCGAAGTGGGCGGCAATCTTTGCTTCGGCGGCCATCAGCACAACCGCCTGTTTATCGCCGCGAGCAAATCGATCTATGCGATCGATGTCGGCACACGCGGAGTCGAATACTGATCAGTCACGCTATCCCCTCGGCGCCGCCGAAGGCTTCGTCTTCGCGCGGCTCGAGGTCGAAAGCGGCCTGCATCAGGGCCTGGGTGTAAGGGTGGCGCGGGGCGTCGAAAATACTGTCCGCGTCGCCCTGCTCCACCACTTTGCCATGGCGCATGACGACGACCCGATGCGCGAGCGCCCGCACGACGGCGAGATCGTGGCTGATGAACAGGAAACTCACCGGATAGCGCCGCTGCAGATCGCGCAGCAAATCGACGATCTGCGCCTGCACCGAGCGATCGAGCGCGCTGGTCGGCTCGTCGAGCACCACCAGCGGCGGCTTTAGAACCAAAACGCGCGCGATCGCAATGCGTTGACGCTGCCCGCCGGAAAACTCATGCGGATAACGCCGCATCGCCTCCGCCGGCAGGCCGACTTCCTCGAGCGCCGCCGCGACCCGCGCCATGCGCTCGGCCTGCGAAAGCTCGCGCGCATGCACGCGCAAGCCTTCCGCGACGATCTCGCCAACCGACATCCTTGGCGAGAGAGAGCCATAGGGATCCTGAAAGACGATCTGCATGCGCGCGCGCATCGCCCGCCAGGCGCGGCGATCGAGCGCAAGGAGATCAGTGCCCTCGAACAAAAGCTTTCCTTCGGCACGGGCGAGGCCGAGCAGGGCAAAGCCGAGCGTCGTCTTGCCCGATCCTGACTCACCGACCAACCCCACCGTCTCGCCGCGCCGGACGCTGATCGAAACCCCGTCCACCGCCCGCACATGGCCGACGGTGCGACGCAGAATGCCGCGTTGGATTGGGAAATGCACCGAAACGTCGCGGGCTTCGAGCCGCACCGGGGCGGCGTCGGGCAGCGGCACCGGCGGCCCCGACGGCTCGGCGGCGAGCAGCATGCGGGTGTAGGGATGCTCGGGGGCGGCGAAAATCCGCGCCGCCGCGCCGGCTTCGACGATCCGCCCCTCCCGCATGACACACACCCGATCCGCATAGCGGCGGACGATGGCGAGATCATGGGTGATGAGAAGAAGGGCGAGGCCGCGCGACGCTTTGAAGCCC
>JAJYXY010000175.1 GCA_021801465.1 Pseudomonadota bacterium | reverse complement strand
TGCTGCGGCAAGCGAGCGCCCCGGAGGCCCTCTCGCCGGCCTGAAACCGCTAGTATTTTCGACGCGGAGGGGAGACCAACATGAACACTGACGCGTCCAGCAGCCCGCCGCTGACCCCGCAAGGGCTGATGCAGATGCATATGGCGATGGGGGCCTCGCGCGTGCTGAGCGCCGCCCTGCAACACGCGCTTTTCAGCCATATCGCGGCCGGGCATGAGCATGTCGCGACGATTGCCGCCGCCGCCGGCACCGATCCGCGCGCAACCAGGATGCTACTCGACGCGTTGGTCGCGCTCGGCCTGCTCGGCAAGACCGCGAGCGGCAGAGAGGGCGGGCAATACCGGCTGACGCCGGCGTCACGCGCCTATCTCGTGCGCGACAGCGCCGATTATGTCGGCGCGCTGATGGAAATCGACGATCTCTGGGATGCCTGGAGCCGTTTGCCGGAGGTGGTGCGGACTGGCCGCCCGAGCGTTACTGTCGAACGCCAGGCGCAGGCGGAGGCGTTCTTTCCGACCCTGATCCGGAGCCTGCACGTTCTCAACCGCGAACCCGCCCGCCGCCTCGCCGCCGCCCTCGGCGCCGAGACGCGCCATCATGATCTCCGCATTCTCGATGTCGGTGCGGGCTCGGCGGTGTGGAGCATCGCGCTCGCCGAAGCGGATGCCGGCGCCCATGTCACCGCCCAGGACTATCCCGGCGTGCTCAAGGAGACCGCCGGCTTCGTCGCCCGCCACGGGCTCGCGGCCCGCTTTGACTATCTCCCCGGCAATCTCAATGAGGTCGATTTCGGCACCGGCCGCTTCGATCTTGCGGTTCTCGGCAATATCGTCCATTCCGAGGGCGAGGCGTCGTCACGCCGGCTGTTTCGCCGCCTGCACGCGGCGCTTGCTGCCGGCGGTCGCCTTGCGATCCTCGATTTCTTCCCCAATGAGGATCGCACCGGGCCGGTGCCGGCGGTGATGTTTGCCCTCAACATGCTGGTCAATACCGAGCACGGCGATACCTATACGCTGTCGGAATACCGGGCGTGGCTCGGGGAGGCCGGCTTTGCCGCGGTCGAGACGGTCGATATCGGTGAAGCGGGCGTGATGCCGGCCCCGGCGGTGGTTGCGACCAAGGCCTGACCGCGCGGCGATCACAATCTGAAGGAGACGATGATGGGTGAAATGATCGAACTGACCGCATCCTGCGGCCACCATTTCCAGGCCTATGCCGCGGGGGACGCCAAGGCGACGCGCGGGCTTGTGGTGGTGCAGGAGATTTTCGGCGTGAATGCGCATATGCGGCGTGTGTGCGACGAACTCGCCGGCTATGGCTACCGGGTGGTCTCGCCGGCTTTGTTCGACCGGGTCGAGCGCGGCGTCGAACTCGGCTACAGCGAGGCCGATGTCCAGCGCGGCTTGGCCCTCCGCGCGCCGATCGACGAGGCGGCGGTGTTGCGCGACATCGAGGCCGCGGCGGCGGCGCTGGCGCCGCGCCCAACCGGGATCATCGGCTATTGCTGGGGCGGCACCATCGCCTGGCTCGGCGCCACTCGGAGCCACGCCTTCAAAGCCGCGATCGGCTGGTATGGCGGCGGCATCGCGGCGGCGCGGGAGGAGACGCCGCATTGCCCGGTGCAACTCCATTTCGGCGCCGAGGACAAGGGTATTCCGCTCGCCGATGTCGAGGCGATCAAGGCGCGCCACCCCGAAATCCCCGTCTATATCTATCAGGGCGCCGGACATGGTTTTGGCTGTGAGGCGCGAGCGAGCTTCAATGCGCGCGCCAATGAGATCGCGCTCCATCGCAGCCTCGCCTTTTTCGCGGAACACCTCGTCTGAACGGGGGAAAGTTTTTTGCTTCTTTTTTTCAAAAAAGAAGCGCTTTCCCCACTGATGGCATCTTGCGAGGCATGCCGCGATGTTCGGTGACGAGGCCTATTGGCTCGCGGCGCTGTTCGGGCTGATCCGCGCCCAGATCCTGGCGCCGCTTGGCCTCGTCGTCGCCTTGGCGCTCAGTGTCCATATCCTGCTCACCAAGCGCGATGTCGGCGCCGCGATCGGCTGGATCGGCCTTGTCTGGTTCTCGCCGCTGCCGGGCGGTGTCGTTTACCTGGTTTTCGGCGTCAACCGCGTGCAGCGGCGGGCGCGCGGCTTGCGCGAGGGGCCGCGCTCAGTGCCGCGTGACGTACCGGCAGGGGCGCCGCGCGCGGACCATCTCGCCCCGCTCGAGCGCGCAGCCCGGCATTTGACACGGCGCGCAACCGTTGCGGGCAATCTCATCAGCCTGCTCCGCAATGGCGACGCCGTCTATCCCAAGATGCTGGCGGCGATCGCCGAGGCGGAGAGATCGATCGCGCTTTCGACTTATATCTTGCGCGATGACGAGGCAGGTGGGCCGATCATCGATGCGCTGATCGCGGCAACGACCCGTGGTGTCTCGGTGCGGGTGCTGCTCGATGGTGTGGGCAGCGGCTATTTTGCCTCGCCCGCTTATCGCCGGCTGCGGCATGCGGGTGTGCGGGTCGCGCGCTTTCTTCATTCACCGCTGCCCTGGCGGATGCCGTTTCTCAATTTGCGCAGCCACAAGAAACTGCTGCTGATCGATGGGCGGCACGGGTTTACCGGGGGGATGAATATCGGCGCTGAAAATCTTGTCGAGCGGCGCCCGCGCCATCCGGTCCGCGATACGCATTTTGTCGTCGCCGGGCCGATCGTGACCCAGCTCATCGAAGCCTTTGCCAATGACTGGGCATTCGTCACTGGTGAAAAGCTCGCGGGGCCCGCTTGGCTCGCAACACCCGACGCGTGTGGCCAAGCGGTGGCGCGCGTGGTGACCTCGGGCCCGGATGAGGATGTCGAGAAGATCGAGATGTTGGTGCTGCAGGCGGTCGCCTGCGCGCAGCGTTCGATCGCGATCATGACGCCCTATTTCCTGCCCGATGAGCGGCTGGTGACGGCGCTGGCGTTGGCGGCGATGCGTGGGATCACGGTCGATGTCTTGATGCCGGCGCGGAGCAATCATCGTTTGGTGGACTGGGCGTGCTATGCCAATATCGCGCCGCTCCTGCATAACGGGGTGCGAATTTGGCGCAACCCGGCGCCGTTCGATCATTCGAAGCTGATGGTGGTCGATAGCACGTGGTGTCTGATCGGTAGCGCCAACTGGGACATGCGCAGCTTCCGGCTTAACTTCGAGCTCAATCTCGAAGTGTTCCATAGCGATCTCGCCACCGCGCTCACCGAACTGATGAAGAGCTGCCAGGGCCCGCGCATCACGCTCCATGACCTCGTGGCGCTGCCTTTGCCAACGCGCCTACGCAACGCCGGCGCGCGTCTTCTTTTACCCTATCTCTGAGGAAAAGCGCGAAACGTGGCCGGCCGCGGCCCGTCAGTCGAGCACCGCGGGATGATCGTCCGCCGCAACCGGCACGCGCACGGGGCGTTGCATGAAGAGCAGAAAAATCAGCGCCGGCATCGTTGTTAAGGTCATAAAGAAAAAATCATCGACGTAGGCAATGATTTGCGCCTGCTGATTGATCAGATGATCGAGCAGCACCGCGCCGTGCCGCGTGAGCGGATCGAGGCGATGAAAAATCGACGGATTGGATTGCAAAGCGCGGTTGAACGGCGTGACGCGCGCGGCCAAACCGGCATGCGCGACTTGGATATTGCGTGCAAGCAACGCCGAGGTAAGCGAGACACCAATCGCGCTGCCGACATTGCGGAACAGGCTGAGCATGGCGGCGCCATCGGTGCGCATCACCGACGGGAGCGTTGCAAAAGCGATGACTTGCAGCGGCGTGAAAACGAAGCCAAGCCCCATGCCTTGGATAATGATGGTGGCCACCTGCACCGAGACGGCGATATCGGGCGTCCAGCCAGTCATGCTATAGTTTGATCCGATCAAAAGCGTGACGCCGACGAACATCAGCTTGCGCGGATCGATGCGGCTGGCGAGCCGGCCCGAGATCATCATCGCTAACATGGTGCCGATGCCGCGCGGCGCCATGACGAGGCCGGCGGTCGCGACAGGATAATTGCCGAGGCTTTGCAGGTAGGGCGCCATCAACGCCGAGCTCGCGACCAGAATCTGTCCGATCGCGAACATCATCAGCATGGAGGCTGAAAAATTGCGATCGCGAAAAATCGCTGGCCGGATGAAGGGGCGTTCGGCGGTGAGAAGATGCGCGAGAAACAAATAGATCCCAAGCCCCGCGAGCACCGCCTCGATGATGATCTCGCGAGAAGAAAACCAGTCTTGATCCTGGCCGCGATCGAGCATCATTTGTAGCGCGCCGAGGCCGAGTGCTAGCACGCCAAAGCCGGTCCAGTCGAAACGCAGGCCGCTCTCTGTGGGTGCGCGCGGCATGAAAATAACCATGCCGAGAATGGCGGCGAGGCCAAAGGGCAGGTTGACGTAAAACACCCAGCGCCAATTATAGAGTTCGGTGAGATAGCCGCCGAGCGTCGGGCCGAGAATGGGGCCGATCATCACCCCGATGCCCCAAATCGCCATCGCCGAGCCGCGTCGCTCGACCGGGTAGATATCGATCATCGTCGCCTGGGAAAGCGGCACGAGAGCCGCGCCAAATACACCCTGCAACAGCCGGAAGGCGACCATTTGCGGCAGTGTTTGCGCGACACCACAGAGCATCGAGGCCGTGGTGAAGCCGGCAAGCGAAAGGATGAAAAGATTTTTACGTCCAAACCGCGCAGAAAGCCACCCCACCGGCGCCGTCATGATCGCGGCGGCGGTGATGTAGCTTGTCAAAACCCAAGTGATTTCATCCGAGGTCGCCGAAAGGCTGCCCTGCATGTAGGGGAGGGCGACATTGGCGATGGTCGCATCCAGCGCCTGCATCAATGTCGCCACCATCGCGCAGACGGTGATGATGCCGCGATGCGACACCTCGCTTTTGGCAGGGACGCTCACGGCTCAAAACAATTCCTTGAGGCTACGGTGATGGCCGGTGTCGATTTCGGTCTCGACACTCATGCCGGTGCGAAGCGCTGGATCGCCTGGCGCGCGATCGACGCGGACGCGCACCCGGATGCGCTGCACCACCTTGACCCAGTTGCCTGACGAATTCTGTGCGGGAAGCAGCGAGAATTGCGAATCGGCGGCGGGCGCGATGCTTTCGACGACGCCATGCCAGACGCGGTCTGGATAGGTATCGACGCTGACATCGACGGGATCGCCCGGCTTGACCCAGGTGAGTTCGGTCTCTTTCGGCTGCGCTTCGACCCAAACACGCTCGTCGGAAACCAAGCCGAAGGCCCCGGTCGAGGCGGCGAGATATTGGCCAGGCTGGAGATGATCGACCTGTGTCACGATGCCCGAGAACGGCGCGCGCACCACCGAATGATCCAGCTCGCGCTGTGCTTCATCGACCCGCGCCGCCGCCTCGCGGTATTGCGGCGTTTTGGTGACATCGACATTGGCGTCGCCGCCGAGGCGGGCGAGCTGCGCCTCTGCTTGGGCTTTCAAACTTTCGAGCGTCTGCTGGTCGGCGGTGAGCTTATAGCGTGCTTCGTCATAATCGGCGCGGGTGACGCCACCGGCCTTCACGAGATTGGCGAAGCGGCCGAGATTGGCCTGATCATTGGCGACTTGCGCGCCCTTGGCGTCGATGTCGTGAAGCATACGGCGGTAATCGCGTTTCATCGCCTCCATGGTGAGCGCGGTTTCGGCGAGATTGGCGCGCGCGCCATCAAGGGCGATCTGGAACTGGCTCGGTTCGAGGCGAAACAGGATTTGCCCCTTGGCGACATGCTCGCCCTCATGCACCGCGACCTCGCCGACGAGGCCCGAGACATCGGTCGAAACCGGCAACAACGCGGCCTCGACATAGGCATCATCAGTATAGGCATAGCGCCCGCCCATCAGCCAGGCTTCGAGCGCGCCACCAGCGACGATAGCGATGCCGCCGAGCATCAAAACGGCGCGCAGCACGCGCGATTTCCGCCGCGGCCGCGCCGCGACGTCAACCTCACGCGCCGAAGAGAGCGTGACGCTGGCTTGTGACATTAGGCAGCCTCCTCAGCAGTTTCGTCATCTTCCGCAAGCAGCCGCACCGGGTCTGCGCGGCGCTGGCAACGCAACTCCCCGCACAGCGTCGCCTTCATTTTTTGCAGCGCGCCAAGCACGACGGCTATCGTCTCCGGCTCGATCCCCTGGCGCAGGGTGCGTGCGATTTGATCGCGCTCGGCCTCGATTTCGCCGATCAAGGGTGCCGCGTCCGGCAGCAGATGCAGCCGCCAGATGCGCCGGTCATGCGGGTCGGGGCGCCGCTCGACCATTTGGCGCTGCTCCAGCCGATCGACCAGCCGGGCGACGGTGATCGGCTCGACCTCCAGCAACTCGGCGAGTTCTTTTTGCGACATGCCGGGTTGGCGGTGCAAGCGAAGCAAGATCAGCCATTGCGCTCTGGTCATGCCGTGCACACGTGCACGCTTATCAACCATGATACGCAAAAGATGCGCGACATCGTGCAGATAAAACATAAAATCTGGCTGCGTGTTGGGCATATCCCATCTCCTCCGGTTATTATAAGCATGATTATGGTTATCACAAACAAAAACAGCCATGCAATATGTGCGGGGCCGTCTTGAATTTTCCTCGTACAAGCGCTTGCAAACCAATTCTCAGCGATTTGCGCGCATCCTCTCGCTCTCCCAACGCTTACCGAGAGGATGCCATGCTTCCCACGCGCCAAGGAACCGCAACCCGATGGGCCATCTACGCCGTCGCCGGCGGCGCGGCCTTATGGCTCGCCGCCTGCTCGGCGTCACCACCGCCCCAGCAGCAGCCTTACTATCATTATGGATGGTATTATTATTAAAGCGAAATTCGCCTATCGGGTTCCGCGCCGCTCACGCCTTGATCATGTAGCCGCCATCGACGGGGAGCCCGGCGCCGGTGACGAAATCTGACGCGGCGCTGGCGAGGAATACCGCGGCGCCGGCGAGATCAGCGGGCTCGCCCCAGCGCGCCGCCGGCGTGCGGGCGAGCACATGTTCATGAAGCCCGCCCACCACGCGGCGCGCGGTCTGGGTCATGTCGGTATCGATCCAGCCGGGGAGAATGGCGTTGACCTGAATATTCTCCGCCGCCCACGCCGTCGCCAGCGCTTTCGTCAGCTGCAAAACCCCGCCTTTGCTCGCGGCGTAAGGGGCACTGTAGGGGGCCGCGAGCACCGACATCACTGAGCCGATATTGATGATTTTGCCCCCGCCCGCGCGTTTCATGACCGGGTGGGCGGCCTGGGAGGCAAAAAAGACGCTGCTGAGGTTGGTCTCGAGAATGGTGCGCCATTCGTCTTCGGTATAGGTTTCCGGGGCTTTGCGGATCGAGACGCCGGCGTTGTTGACGAGGATATCGAGCCGGCCGAAACTTTCCTGAACCGCCGCGATCATTGCCTCGCACTCGCTTTTCCGCGTGACGTCGACGGCTAAAAATCGGGCTTTGTCGGCGCCAAATTCAGCGACCGCGGCAGCACCCTTGGTCTCGTTTCGTCCAACCAACAAGAGTTTCGCCCCAGCCGCCACCAGCCCACGCGCGATGCCAAGCCCAATGCCGCCATTGCCGCCGGTGACGATGGCGATTTTGCCGGAAAGGTCGAAAGAATTCATGGCGATGCTCCCTTATTTGCGGCGGCAGCATCCGGCGTCGGAAAACGCCCGTCAAGGGAAGCTCGGGTGAGCCGCGCGGGTGGGGCTTACGGCCCTCGCCGCAGGCAAGGGTGAGCGCGGCGAACCGGCGCTTTTACCGCCGCGCGATCGCCCGCGTCGGCAATGCCGCTCAGGGCGCCGGCCGGGCCTCGCCCTTGGCCGTTGCGATTTGTGAGAGAAAATCGATCTGCCAGTGCATTTCCTCGATGCTCAGCGGAAAGCCGCCACCCATCTTTGGCGCGAGCACCGACGCCGGCGGCAGATGACAAAGCAGCACTTGCAATGCCACGGCGGCCCGCATCGAGAACCCGGCCTTCCATGTGAGGCTGACCAATCCCTTGACATGATGAAGCTTTTGCGCGCGCTCGACGACTTCCGGTGCAACCTCGGCACCGACCGCGAGAATCGCCATGCAGCGGAACATGTCTCCTGCGCGTGCCGTTGTCAGAAGCAACGCCTCATCGAGTCGCCCTTCCTTATCGCGCGCGCGCGCCCAGGCCATGGCGTTGAGGAGATCGGGCGGGGTTTCGCTGGCGGGGGGCGCCTCGCGGGTGGCCATCCGGGCGGCAAGACGCTCGCGCAGGAGTGTGATCGACTCTTCCGACAGATCCGCGCGCCGGCTGAGCTCGCCGAGCAAATCGGTCGCGACGATCTCAGCCAGCGCTCGTGCTGCCTTCGCACTCAGCGCAGGCCTGCGGACCAGCGGCGCATGCCAGCGCGGTTCGCCGTCGGCGCGCGAGATCAATGCATCGAGCGTCGCTTCGCGAATCTGCGCTTTCGGATTTTCGAGCAAAATCTGGATCGCGAGATTATCGCTGCTCGCGGCGATTGCCTCGGCGACTTCGGCGGGGACGAAAGCGCGCCGGGCTATCGTGCTGGCGGTGTGGGCGTGCGGCGGGTCGGCGAGGAGGGCGAGCAAATCCTCGGTCTCGAGCAGCGGAGAAAACCGCAGAATGGGGATGCTGACGGCGCCCGCGGCATCGCGCGCCAGCCGCCGCACCAGCTCCGGCGGGATGTTCGGCAGATCCTTCACCATCTCGGCGATGGTCGCGCGCACGCGCACCGCCTCGTCGGCGACAAGCGCCATCAAGGTCTGATAGGCCTGTGTGGAAAGCCGTATCTGATCGCCCGCGGTCAGCGTTGGCACCGAGGTTGCGAGCTTGCGCGCAAGCAACACCCGCACCCGTTCATCGGCATCCGCCGCGAGCCGGTCATTGGCCTCGGCCGGCGCGCCGGGGTTGAGGGCGACCGCGGCGCGCACCGTGACCGAGGGATCGGCGGCGAGCTGGCCAAGCAGCGCGGGATCGGTCGCGCGGCTCGCGCCGTGCCGCACCCGCGCCGCCTCGTCTGCCGCCTCGGGCGCCGCATTGGGGGCCGCACTAGGGGCCGCACTGGGGGTGGGGGTGGGGGCCGGAGCCTGCTGCTTCGCGAGAGAGTGAGACATTATCGCGACACCGCTCCGGGATGGCCGCGCGCGACGTTCCATCGCCCCCGCCCGCTGCGTTTGACCTCATACATCGCCTGATCGGCCAGTCGCATGAGATGGTCGATATCGAGGCGCGCCGGCGGCCAACGTGTGGCGATTCCGATCGAGTAGGTGATCGGCGCCGCCTCTCCCGCCGCGAGATGGGCGAGCGCCTTCGGCCCGCGGGTGACGAGTGACTCGGCCCGCTCGCTCGCGGCGAACTGGTCGGCGCCGTCGAGCCAGACGGCAAATTCGTCCCCCCCCAGGCGGGCGACGAGATCGGTCGGGCGCACAGTATCGCGCAGCAGATTGGCGGTGATGATCAGCGTCTGGTCGCCGGCCTCGTGGCCGAGCCGGTCATTGATCGCCTTGAAATGATCGATATCGAGGAACATGATCGTCCCCGGCAGGCTCTCGCGCTCGAGCCGGGCGAGTCGCCGTTCGACCTCCTCGACGAAGGCGCGGCGGTTGAAAAGCCCGGTCAGGGGATCGGTGCGGGCCTGGCGCGCCATGTCCTGCTGGATCACTTCTTGCTCGAGGACGAGGCGGAGGATGCCGATCGCCGCCCCGAGTACCGCGCGATCCTCGGGCTCCCACGGGCGGCTATCGGCGCCGCGCCAGAGCACCACCGCTGCCGCGCCGCCGAGGCGCGCGGCGCAGGTGGCGAGCAGCAGCCGCTCGCCGCGCGCGCCATCGACGCTGAGCGGCCCCACCTGGTTGGGGCGGCAGAGATGCTCGAGCGCGGTTTCGAGGAATTCCTCCGGCAGGTCAGTGGTTTGGTGGCGCACCGGATTGCTCCGCCACTCGAGCGTCGCATCGCGGTGCAAATCGACGACCGCCGCGCCATCCGCGCCGAGCGCGTTGGCGAGTGCCGCGAGCCCGGTGCGCGCCATGCCGACCGCGAGCATCTCCTGGCGGATATGCCAGAGGATATGCTCGATCACTTCATTGCGGCGCAGCGCGGTGACGATCTCGGCTTCGCGCGCCTCATCGTCGGTCACCTCGAGGCCGGTGCCCCGCTGGCCGACGATGAGGCCGTCGGCGCCACTGATCGGCGCGGTGGAGAGGTAAAAACAGGCGAGCCGGCCATCCTGGGCGCGGAGCCAGAGCCGTTGGCGCTGGCTGATCGCGGCGGGCAGAAAGGGATTTCCCGGCGCCATCGCGTCGGCCAGCAAGTCCGCTCCGCTGCGCCCGATCAGCGCCGTGGCCGCCCGGCCGAGGATGATTTCGGGGGCGACGAAGGTGAAGCGGCCGGCGAGATCGGTCTCGAACACGAAATCGGCGGAGAGCAGCGCCAACGCCCGCCAGCGTTGGCGGCTGTCGAAGAGGGCCGTGCGCAGCGGCTCACAGGCCGTGTCATTCAGATCGTCGTCCTCGGTTGCGAGTGCGGGCGTGGCTACCGCCGCGATCTCCCTATCTCCATCCGCCATGTCCACCCTCATGCAAAATCGACGCGCTATTGAGACATGAGAATGTAAATGTGGCGTTACCACCGCGGGCAATTCTTCGCCCCCGCCCTGTCTGCGCTGGCAAACCGCTATCGCTTAGAAATGGCTCCAGCCGGTCTGTGCGAGGGGGATTTCCGCGCCATCCCCGTCACGCACGACGACGCGCGCGGGATCGGCGCGAAATTGGCCGATGCGGGTGATCTTGATGCCGGCCGCCGCCGCCGCCGCTTGCAGTGCCGAGGCACGCGCGGGTGGAACCGCGAGCAAAAGTTCGTAATCATCGCCGCCAGTGAGGCAAAGCGGCAAAAACGCCGCCCCCGCTCTCCGCACCGCCGGCGAAAGCGGCAGCGCTGGCGCCGCGATCTCGGCGCCGATGCCGCTGGCGCGGCAAAGATGGCCGAGATCCTGAACCAAGCCGTCGGAGATATCCATCCCGGCACGGGCCAAGCCAGCGAGTGGGAGGCCAAGACGAGGCTCGGGCAGAAGATAGCGCGCCGTGAGCGCCCCATCGGGGTCGGGCTGCTCGCCGCGCCGCGCGAGCAGCCCCAGTGCCGCATCCCCGATCGTCCCGCTCACCCACACATCATCGCCCGGCATCGCGCCCGTGCGCCGCAGCGCCTGCCCGGTTGCGACCTCGCCGAAAATGGTCAGCGAAAGCGCGATCGGCCCCGGGGTCGCGGTGGTATCGCCGCCAAGGAGGGCGAGGCCGAAATGCGCCTGATCTTCGGCAAGCCCGGCGGCAAAGCGCGCAAACCATTGATCGGGTGTCGCACGCGGGGCGGCGAGCGTCAGCAGATAGCCGAATGGCCGCGCCGCCATCGCCGCGAGATCAGAGAGATTGACACGCAGCAATTTGCGCGCGACCAGCGCCGGCGGATCATCCGGGAGAAAATGCACACCCTCGATCATCGCATCCACCGACACCACCCACTCTCTTCCCGCGATCGGGGGCAGGATCGCCGCGTCATCGGCGAGGGCGAGGCCGGCGGGGCCGGCGAGCGGGCGGAAATAGCGGGCGATGAGCGCGAATTCGCGTGGCAGATCGGTCATGATGCTCCAACCCCAAAAACGGGCGCCAAAAAACGGGGCGCCAAAAAAACGAGGCGGCCGGAAACCGGCGGCGACTCTGATACCAGCCAACCGAAAGAATGACCGGCCGTTTGACGATGGCTGGCTGGCATTGGTTTATTTTTTCCGCGCAGCACCACCAACCCTGCGCGCATACCGGTCAGCGATCTCGCTCGCCAGTATAATATTTCCCCTCTCGTGTGGCCCTCAGGCGGCACGACCAAAAGGCCAGTCATCCCCCTTATTCACCCAATCCACAGGGCCGGGCGAGGCGACGGCGGACCGAAGAGGCGATAGAGTGGTTGCCTATGAACAAGATCGTCTCTCTCGCCCCTGGGGCGGCTGCCTTGCGCTCGCCGCCGGCCAATATCGAGGCCGAACAGGCCCTGCTCGGTGCGCTTCTCGCCAATAACAAGGCCTATGAACGGGTTTCCGAGTTTCTCGCGCCGGAGCATTTCGCCGACCCCATCCATGGGCGCATCTATCAGGCGATCGCGCGGCGCATCGAGGCCGGCCAGCTCGCCGACGCGGTGACGCTGAAGGCGGAGTTCGAGCATTCCGGCATCCTCGATGAGGTGGGTGGCGCAGGCTATCTCGCGCAGCTTCTCGGCGCCATGGTCGGCATCATCAACGCCGGCGATTACGGCCGCGCCATCCATGATGCCTGGATTCGCCGCCAGCTCGTCGATCTCGGCGAAGTCGTCGTCAACCGCGCCTTCGGCGACGAAGACGCGATCGATGGCCGGGGACAGATCGAGGCCGCCGAGCAAGCCTTATTCGATCTCGCAACGCGCGGCTCGGCCGAAGGCGGCTTCGTCACCTTCGATCGTGCGTTGAGTGAGGCGATCGCCGGGGCAGAGCGGGCTTTTCAGCGGAGCGGGCGGGTCTCCGGGCTCTCGACCGGGCTTCGCGATCTCGATCAGCGCTTGGGCGGCCTGCATCCCGCTGATCTTCTGATTCTCGCCGGGCGGCCGGGCATGGGCAAAACCGCGCTCGCGACCAAGATTGCCTTTGGCGCGGCGCTCGCCCTGCGCGCCGAGGCGGAGGCACGCACGGGGCAAAAAGCCGCGGCGGCGGTCGCGATTTTTTCGCTCGAAATGAGTGCCGAGCAGCTCGCCTCGCGTCTGCTCGCCGAAAATGCCCGCATCAGCGCCGATCGTATCCGCCGCGGCGATATCGCCCAGCGCGATTTCGACCGTTTCGTCGAGGTCAGCCGGACCTTGATGGGGCTGCCGCTCGAGATCGACGACACCCCGGCAATCACGCTCTCGGCGCTTCGCACCCGCTGCCGCCGGCTCAAGCGCACGCGCGGCCTCGCCCTGGTCGTGGTCGATTATCTCCAGCTCATGCGGCCTGCCGCCGGCACACGGCCGGAAAACCGGGTGCTCGAGATCAGCCAGATCACCCAGGGGCTGAAAGCCATCGCCAAGGAACTCGCGGTGCCGGTGCTCGCGCTCTCGCAGCTCTCACGCGCCGTCGAAAGCCGCGAGGATAAGCGGCCGCAGCTCTCGGATTTGCGAGAATCGGGCACGATCGAGCAAGATGCCGATGCCGTTTTGTTCATCTATCGCGACGAATATTACCTCCAGCAACGGGCGCCAAAACAAGTCGCCTTCGAATCGGAAGAAAAATATCAGGACGCGCTCGCCAAATGGCAGCGCGATATGGATCGGGTTTATAATAAGGCCGAACTTTTCATCGCTAAGCAAAGACACGGCCCGACGGGGAAAATCGATCTTTTCTTCGAGGGGGAATTCACGCGCTTCGCCGATCTCGACCCCGATCATCACGGCGACGATATCCACTGACCCCGGCGCCCTGCGCGCCCCAGCCGTGGTTAGGTTGGTGCTTGATCAGGCCGCGCGCGAGGCGCGGATATCGAGAACGATGCGGAGTGCGGCAACAAGCGCGTCGATCATCGCATCGGTGTGGAGGGGGCCGGGGGTGAAGCGCAGGCGCTCGGTGCCACGCGGCACCGTCGGGTAGTTAATCGGTGTCACATAGAGGCCGAATTCATCGAGCAGCCGCCGGCTCACCGCTTTGCAGCGCGCGGCATCGCCGATTTCCACCGGAACGATGTGGCTCGCTGAAGGAAGACGCGGGATCCCGGCCTCATCGAAGCGGCGCTTGAGCGTCTCGGCGCGCTCGAAAAGCTTTGCCCGCAGCTCGGGATGGGCGCGGACATAGCGGATGGAGGCGAGGGCGGCGGCGGCGATCACCGGCGGCAGCGAGGTCGTGAAAATGAACCCGGCGGCGGTCGAGCGGATGAAATCGACCACCTCGGCGCGGCCGGTGATATAGCCGCCATGGGTGCCGAACCCCTTGGCCAGCGTCCCCTCGATGATGTCGATCTCACCGGCGACGCCGTCGCGCTCGGCAACCCCGCCGCCTTGCGGGCCATAGAGGCCGACGGCGTGGACCTCGTCGAGATAGGTCATCGCACCGTATTTGCGCGCAAGGGCAGCGATGGCGCCGATCGGGGCGATATCGGCGTCCATCGAATAGACGCTTTCGAAGGCGATCAGCTTAGGCGCCTCGGGCGGGGCCGCGCGCAACAAATCTTCGAGATGGGCGAGATCGTTATGGCGGAAAATATGCCGCTTGGCCGGGCTGTGGCGCATGCCGGCGATCATCGAGGCGTGGTTTTTTGCATCCGAAAACACTTCCCAGCCGGGCAGGCTGCTCAGGATAGTCGTCAACGCGGCGTCGTTGGAGACATAGCCCGACGTGAACAACAGCGCCGCCTCCTTGCCATGGAGATCGGCGAGTTCGGCCTCCAGCGCATCATGCAGCGGGCTGGTCCCGGCGATGTTGCGCGTGCCGCCGGCGCCAACGCCGTGGCTCGTCGCTGTCGCGCGCGCCGCCGCCACGGTGACCGCGGCCACGCCCATCCCGAGATAATCATTGGAGGACCACACCGTGACATCGCGGGTGTGCCCATCTTGTTCCCAGTCATAGACCGGGAAACGCTCGGCGTTGCGCCCGAGCGGGGTGAATTGGCGATAGCGACCCTGCGCGCGAATCTCGGCGAGAGCCTGATGGCAGAGCGTATGAAATGGATGCATGGCGTCTGTCGGCTATCCTCGATTGCCCCCCGGGCCGTATCACGGAGCCCATCCTCGTCGGCAATGAGCCACCGGGCGGACCTTGGGCCGCGCCCGCCTGCTTTTCTCCGGCGCGCGACCGATCCCGTCCTATAGGCCCGCGCCGGCGGCGCCGGCAAGACCCCGGACGGCGGATCGTGCGGATTAATCCGCTCTTTACCGTCTGGTGTTGAAATGTCGGGGAACACGGAGCAAGGCCGCCCATGACCCTCGAGCAAATTCTTGACAACGCCGCCGATCTCCAGAAATCAGGCGCGGTGGAGGCGGCCGATCGGGCGTTTCTCACCGCGATCAGCCATTTTCCCGAGAGTGCCGAGGCACGTTACCGGCGTGGGATGTTGCATCTTGCGCAGCAGCATGCGGAGGTGGCGGAGAGTCTGTTCCGCCAAGCCTTGGCGCTGTCACCGGCGCCGCATTTTTACCTCGCCCTCGGGGCGGCGCTCGAGGAGCAGGGCAACGCCCGGGCTGGGGCCAGCGCCTACCGCGCGGCCCTCGAAAGCGCGCCCGATCTTTGGGAGGCGAAATTCGGCCTTGGCCGCTGCCTTCACCGGATGGGTCAGATCGCGGCCGCGATCGTCACCTACCAGGAGGCCATCACCGCGCAGCCTTACGCCGCGCCGGTATGGTTCGATCTCGGCATGGCCTTGTCCGCGTTCGCCCGCCCGGCCGACGCCGCGATCGCCTTTCGCGCCGCCGTCACCTGCGCACCCGAGAACCATCCGGCATGGATCAATCTCGCTTATGCGCTGGAGCACGCCGATCAGCCCGAAGCGGCGCTCGCGGTGTGCGAGGAAGCGCGCGCCGCTGGGGTGACCCATCACGCGCTGATGGTCAATCAGGCGAGCGCGCTCCGCTCCCTCGGCCGTGCGGAGGAGGCGGTGGCACTCCTGATCGAGGTTCTCCACGCCCATCCCGGCGACCGCGACGCCTATGCGACGCTGGCGGCGACGCTCGGCGAAATGGGTGAGTTCGCGCGCGCGGTCGAGACCGCCGATCTCGCCCTGGCCTTTCACCCGAACGACGCGCGGAGTGAAAACAACAAGGGGTTGGCTTTGTTCGCCCTCGACCGGCTGGATGAGGCGATCGCCGCCTTTCGCCGTGGGGTCGCCGATGATCCCGCCGATCCCGATATCGCCGTCAATCTCGGCCTCGCGCTGCTCGCGAGCGGGACCAATATGCGGGAAGGCTTCGCCTATTTCGAGCGCCGCCTCGCCCAAGCAGCATCGACGCCGCGCGCCTTCGTGCAGCCGCGCTGGCAGGGCGAGGACATCGCCGGGCGCCGCATCCTGCTGCACGCGGCGGAAGGGTTTGGCGATACGCTGCAATTCGTCCGCTATGCGCCGATGGTGGCGGCACTCGGGGCAGAGGTGATCCTCGAGGTGCAGCCCCCGCTCAAGCGGCTTTGCGCGCGTATGCCGGGGATTGCAGATGTCATTGCCGAGGGCGAGGCGCTGCCAGCGTTCGATGTCCATTGCCCTATCCTGAGCCTTCCCCTGGTGTTCAAGACGGATTTCGCGACGATCCCGGCATCCATCCCCTATCTCGACGCCGATCCCGTCGCGGTCGCGCATTGGGCGAGCCGTCTGCCGCCGGGCCCGGGCGTGCGCGTCGGTCTGGTATGGGCCGGCCATCCGCAAACCCATCGCGCCTATGCGCGCCGGGTCGATCAACGCCGCTCACTCGCGCTTGCCGCACTCGCCCCTCTTGCCGCTGCGCCGGGGGTCATTTTCGTGAGCCTGCAAAAAGGCGCGCCCGCCGCCCAACGCGCGGACGCCGCTTTCCCAATCTTTGACCCGATGGCCGAGGTCACCGATTTCGCCGACACGGCAGCGATCATCGCTGGTTTGGATTTGGTGATCGCTGTCGACACCGCGGTCGCCCATCTTGCCGGCGCGCTCGGCAAACCCGTCTGGATGCTCTCGCGCTTTGACGCCTGCTGGCGCTGGTTTCGCGGGCGGAGCGATAGCCCGTGGTATCCAACACTGCGGCTCTATCGCCAGCCGAGTCCCGCGGCATGGGCGCCAGCGATCGCCTCGCTCGCAAGCGATCTCGCGGCCCTCGCCGCGAGGGGCAGAAGCGCCCCGGCCGAGGCCGCATGAGCCGCGCCGCTATTTGACCTGAACCAGGGCGATGCGATTGACGCCGCTTTCGGCGAGAACCAGATCACCCGCCGGCGTTGCCATCATATTGCGCACGACGCCGCCACCCGAGGGCAAAATCTCGAAACTCTGAAATTGCGCGCGTTCAGGATCGAACCGCACCAGCGTATTCGGCCGCGTCGCCGACTCACTATACCAAATCGCGCCCTTGGCGATGGTGATGCCATAAGGTTCGGCGCGCGGGCCAGAGGGGGAGGCGAATTCCGTGACATCGCCCGTTTTGGGATCGAAGCGGCCGAGCATCCCGCGCGCGAAATCCGTATACCAGATCACCCCGTCCGCGCCGATCGCAAGCCGCCGCGGACGGCTTTCCGGGTCGGGGAGGGGGAATTCGTGGATCACCAGGGTTTTCGGGTCGATCCGGGCAAGCTTATTGGTGCCGAACTCGACAAAATAGGGCACGCCCGCGGGGTCGATCGCCAAGCCATACGGGCGGGCATTCGGGGTGGGCACGGCGATTAAGCGGATGGCGCCGGTCGTTGGGTCGAGCCGGCCGATGCGATTGCCGTTTTGCACGGTGAACCACAGAATACCGTCATGATCGAAGATCGGCGTGTGCGGATCGCGCGCTGAGGGGTCGGGGAGCGGATAGCGCGTCAGGCGCCCGTCTGCGGGATCCAGCCTGCCGATGGCGGCGGAAAAATTGGCCGTGAACCAGATCGCGCCCTTGGCATCTTCGACCAAACCATGCGGCCCGGCGAGCGCAGCGCCGGTTGGGAATAGACGAAACTGCCCGGTTTTGGGATCAAGGCGGCCGAGCTGATTGGCCATCTGGCCGGTGTACCAGAGCGAGCCGTCGCGGGCAGCGAGCGGATCATGCGGGCGGGCGCCTGGCGTTGGCACCACCCATTCGGCGATCGTGATCGCAACCGGGCCCGCGATCACGTTCGCCGGCGGCGCGGGGCGCTCGGGGAAATGGGTCGCGAGATAATCGAGGGTGGTTGCGAATTGATCTGCCGGCAACGGGGCGCCGGCATTGACCATCATATGCAGGGTCGTCTCCCAACTCGTGCGCGAGCGCCCGCCATCCACCACGCGGGTAAGATCGTGGCAGACACTGCATACTTGCTGCACAGTCTGTTGCCCTGGTCCCGGGGGAAGCGGCTGGGCGGCGGCCTCTGTCATGCCGGCGGCGATGATGAGAAGGCCTGCAGGCAAGATACGTCTCATCGAGATTCCCCCCTCAACGCAGCACGTCGCTTGCTTCCGCCTCGGCGCTCAGGCGCGCGGCGTCTTCGGGAAGAAGAAAGCCCTCGGCATGAAGCCGCGCACTCGCCGCGCGCACGGCGGCAACATAGCCCTCATGCGTGCCATAGCGCTCCTCGAGGGAGGGGCGCGGGTCGCCGCTCGCTTCGCGTTCGGCGCGGGTGCGGGCAAAGGGGAAAAAACTCCCGACGAGATAGCAGAGATCGCCCTCGGCAAATCCCTCCTTGCGCCGGTTCCAGCCGGTATAAGTGCCGAGCGGCGCCTGGAGCGCGACCGAGCGCACGCCATCGGCCTCGTTGCCATCGCCATCGACGGCCGGCACGCGCACGTCATAGTGCGCATTGCTTTTGACAACTGGCGGCTCGGCGAGGATGCCGGATTCGCGCAGCGGGTCGAAGCTTGGCCCGCGCAGCATGACCGGCATATCGTTGATCAAGGCGTTGGCGGCTACCCCCGGAATATGCGGAAAAATCCGCGCAGCCTCGCCGGGTTCGATCAGGCTGTTGTCGGCAACACGCGGATAGCGGCTCGCCGGCGGCGGCGCGCCTTTCTCGACCAGCGCAGTGAGGTGCAAGAGCAGCGCGCGCATAGTCTCAACATAGGAATTGGGATTTTGCGCATATTGGCATGGCCCGGCGCGAAGCCCGAGCACGTGCTGGGTTCCGGCGAAGTGATAGAGATGGACGTTGGCGGGAAGCGGGAGATCATGCCCGGCGCCGTCGGTGGTATCGAGGCCGGCGCGGCTGTTCCAGTATTCGAGCGAACTCAGCTCCTGAAAAATCTCGGGACAGGTGCGGGTTTTTGTGCAGGCGTCAAGAATGCCGGCGCGAGTGCCCGAGAGCGCATCACGGCTTTGTTGCCAGGTGAAGGGAAAATCCTGGGTCGGCGCGAGATGTTCCTCATGCTGCATCGAGGCCGCGCTCGGCTGCGCGAAGCGCTGATTGAGCGCGAGGCGGACGGCGGCGATATGCACCACCATGCCGTCGAAAACGCGTCCGCCGCCGGGCGCGGCGTTGAAGCCGAGATCGAGAAAGCTCCGCAGAAACCGCCCGCTTTGCGAGGTGCCGTGGGCAATGGTTGCGCGGATGCGCCCGGCGAGCGGATTGACGATGCCGTTTTCGTCGGCCGTCTCGTGGCGAAGAAAGGCGACGAGATCGCGGGTCGCGGCAAAGCCGAGGCCGAGAATTTTCGGATCGCGCGCGGTGTAGGTGAATTCATAGATGTGGTTGGTGTCGAAGCCGCCGCGGCGGCAGAGCTGGGTCGGACTCGGCGTGCCGGGAAACGGAGTTTTCGTGCAATCGGCGAGCGCCCAATCGTCGCGCGCAACAAGATGTGGCGGGTCGGCTTGATGGACGCGCTCGGTCAGCATCGCACCGGGCGCGGCGAGATCGGCGGCTGGGTAGGCAACACCGTGGCCCAGATCGGTCGCGCCGAGATCGAGGGTCGAGCGAGGGGTGAAGAGCTCGAAACTCTTGCGCACCGGCCCGGTGATGACACCGCCGCCCGGCGCATGCGCGATCGGGGCAGGGAACGCGAAGGCATTGTCCGGCGGGAGATCGCCCTGCCAGCCGCTCCAGACCACGGAAAAACCCTGGCGTTCGAGGAAGCCGTCACCGATTTCAGACGTGCTGCCGCCGCGATTATAGAGCCCCGGCGCCAGCGGCCGGCCGCGATTGACCACGTCATAGAGCAAGATGTGGTTGCCGCGATCGGCGGCGATCGGCATCAGGATCACGAACGGCGTCGCATAGGAAATTTTGCCGTCCGCGCCGCGCGGGGCGAGGGCAATATCCTGGATGCCGGCATTGGCCGGATCAGCGGGGTCGAGTTCACCATGGGCGATGCCCGTGATGCGCTCATATTGGCCGCTCGCACCAAACGCCATGCCACCGAAGGCCGGCGCCTCAACCCCGGTCAGTTCAAGGCGAAGAACGCGTGCTTCGGCGGTGACGGAGGCGGCGGCGAATAACGCTGCGAATAGGCTCAGGCGCGGGATGAGATGCATGCACTCTCTCCATCGGATGGGCGAGATTATGCTGCCCGCGCCGATGTGCCAATTCCCGTGGAAGAGACGAAGAACCCGGCCGTTGCCGGCCGGGCTCTCCTTCATCGCGCGAGGGGGTTAATGCTGGCCATGTCCTGCCTCGCCGCGCGGACCCTCGGGCATCGGCGCGTCGGCATTGTCCTTGCGGTGGAGGATGGCAAAGACGGTGGGGACGAAGAGCAGGGTTGAGACGGTAGCAAACAGCAGGCCACCGACGACAGCGCGGCCGAGCGGGGCGTTTTGTTCGCCGCCATCGCCAAGGCCGAGCGACATCGGGATCATGCCGATGATCATCGCCGATGCTGTCATCAAGACCGGGCGCAGCCGCACGAAGCCGGCTTCGAGCGCCGCTTTGGTCGAATTCATCCCCTCCGCCAGCTGCTCGCGGGCAAACGCCACGACGAGGATGGAATTGGCGGTCGCAACCCCCATGCACATGATCGCGCCCGTCAGCGCCGGCACCGAAAGCGGTGTCCCCGTCACAAACAACATCCAGACGATGCCGGCGATCGCCGCCGGCAGCGCGGTGATGATGATGAAGGGATCGAGCCAAGACTGAAAATTGACGACGAGCAAGAGATAGATCAGTACGATGGAGCCGACCAGGCCGGCAAAGAGCTGGGCATAGGCGGTGTTCATCGTATCCACCTGCCCACGCACCGCGACCGCAACACCGGGCGGGCGGTATTTCATGTTGGCGGCGATGATGCGGTTGATATCGGTGGAAACGCCGCCGAGATCGCGCCCTTGCACGGCGGCGAAGATCTCCTCCATCGGCTGAACATTGTAGTGCGAAACCATGCCGGGCCGGCCGACCACCTTGACCGTGGCCAGCGCGCCAAGAATTTGCGCGGCTTTGCCAGAGGTCTTGAAATTTCCTGGATTCGAGATCGGCATATTGATCAGATCGTTCATCGTATCGATCCGATATTGCGGCGTCTGGCCGACCAGGAAGTAGGTTATGCCGGTTTTGTAGTCGAGATAAAAATTCGGGCTGACCTGAAGGTTGGAATAAAGCGAGGTCAGCATCGAATTGGTGACATCGGACTCCGTCAGACCGACCATCATCGCGTAGCTGCGATCGACATCGACCTGAAACGTCGGGTAGTTGAACGGCTGCGCGAGATGGGTATCGACGAGGCCGGGCACCCGCACCAGGTCGCGATAAAGGCGCCGTGCGAAGCGGTAATCTTCATCGAGATCGGGGCCGGTGACCTGGATATCGATCGGCGATGGGCGGCCGAAATTGAGGATCTGCGTGTTCATGTCAGCGGGCATGAAATAAAACGTCGTGCCCGGGAAATGCAGCGGCAATTGCCGGCGCAAATAGGCGACATAATCGGCGGTCGGGCCGTGATGGTCGCGATCGAGGGTGATCAGAACGTCGGCGTCCTCCGGGCCAAACGAGCCGGTGCTGAGATAGGCGAGCGGGATACCGGCAACCGGGAGATCGATGTTGTCGACGAAGGTCTTGAGCTGGTCTTTCGGGATCACCGTGCGGATATAGTCCTCGACCTCTTGCGAGAGCCGCGCGGTTTCCTCGATGCGGGTTCCGGTTTGGGCGCGAATATGCAAATACATCACGCCGGCATCAACGCCGGGGAAGAAAATCTGCCCGAGCCAGGGGCCGAGCGCCACCACCGAGCCAACCGTGAACGCCAGAAACACCCCGACAAAGACATAGCGGATGGCGAGAATGCCCTGGAGTGCGCCGTGATAGGCGTCGCGCATGCGGGTAAACCCGCGCTCGAAGCCCTGTTGGAAGCGCACGAAGGGATTGCGCGATTTCGGGTGCGCATGCGCGTGCTCGCCGCCCTCCTCCTTCCTTTTCAGCTCCTGCTGATGATGTTCGGCAACGCCGCGCAGCATGAACACCGCCATCGTCGGCACCAGCGTGCGCGAGAGGATGAAGGAGGCGACCATGGCGAAGATCACCGCTTCCGCGAGCGGCGTGAAGAGATAATAGGAAACGCCGGTGAGCAGCCACATCGGCGCGAACACGATGCTGATCGAAAGCAAAGAGAGCAGCGCCGGGATGACGATCTGCTGCGCGCCATCGAGGATCGCGGTCTCGATGTCTTTGCCCATTTCCATGTGGTAGTTGAAATTCTCGATCGTCACCGTCGCTTCATCGACCAGCATGCCGACCGCGAGCGCAAGCCCGCCGAGCGTCAGCGTGTTGATGGTCTGGCCGATCGCCGAGAGCACGACGATCGAGGACAAAACCGAAAGCGGGATCGAGACCGCGATGATGATCGTCGAACGCACCGAGCCCAGGAACAAGAGGATCATCAGCGCCGTCAGCACCGCGGCGATGATCGCCTCACGCACCACCCCCTCGATCGCCGCGCGCACGAACACCGATTGGTCGCCGACGAGATGGAGTTCCATGCCCTTGGGCACGGTCTCCTCGATCAGCGGCATGCGATCCTTCACGCCCTGGACGATGTCGAGGGTGGAGACCGCGCCGGCCTTGACCACCGGCATCAGGATCGCGCGCTCGCCATTGACGCGCACCATGTTGGTTTGCGGAATGGCGCCGTCATGGACATAGGCGATGTCCTTCATATAGATGACGGTGCCGTCGGTTTTCTTGATCGGGAAATTGTTCATCTCGGGGATGCTGCGCGGCTGATCCGTCAGCATCATGTCCCACTCATATTTGC
>JAJYXY010000180.1:2504-3827 GCA_021801465.1 Pseudomonadota bacterium | reverse complement strand
AACATTACCGTATCCGCCGTCTCCGGGGCATCGTCGCGGCGCCAAGCGGCGGTTCTGCGCCGCCACGCCGTCAGGCACTCGGCCCAGAGTTCCGGCATCTCGCTCAGCACCGCAAGGCGGGCGCGCACGTCCTCACCGCGCTTATGGTCATGCGTTGCCGTCGCCAGCAAGGCGTGGGGCGACCGCGCCCGACGCGCCGCCATCGCGGCATGAAACGCCGCCGGCGTGAGGGCGAGACATCCGGGGTCGCTTCCCACCTCGTTGCGGGAAATCAGCCGGCCATAGCGGTAAAACGCCGTATCCTCGACCGCTTTCGCGGCAACCGGCGCGGTGAGTTGCTGAAAGCGCCGCATCGCGCGGCGCAGGCGGGCGCGGGCGGCGCCCGACAGGGTGCCCGGCCCGTCACCGAGCAGCCAGCGCGCCATCCGCGCCAGCAGATCATGGTCGGTGCGCGCAAGGGCAGGCCGCGCCGCGTCGGCGGCACGCGCGAGGATGGCCCGATCCGCGTCACTCGCACAACCCACCCGCGCATAGATGCGATAGACCGGAAACGCGGCCACCAAGGCCGCGAGAACCCGGCGCACGGACGCCAATCCATCATCACCGCCGGTGGGGTCATCGCGCAGGCTCTCCTGGAGTGCGGCGGCGGCCGCCGCCATCTCGGCGGGCAGGATCTCGCAAAGAACCTGCCGGCGCGCGGCATGCCCCTCGGCGGCGAAAGCCGCGGTGCTCCCGGTGGCTTCGCGCCAAATCCGCGTCAGTGCCGCGGCACCGGATGGGTCGTGCAGCACCGCCCCGACCTGGTCCATGAAATCATAGCCGGTGGTCCCGAGCGTCTCCCAGCGGGATGGGAGCGTCTCACCGGGGGCGAGAATTTTTTCCACCCAGATCCCGGCCGGACCGGGGGGTGCGGCCGCCGGACGCTGCTTGCCGGCTTCGGCAAGACGGCGGCGGAGACGCCGGAGATAGCCGGCGGGATCGGCGAGCCCGTCGATATGATCGATCCGCACGCCATCGATCAGCCCTTCTGCGTAGAGGCGGAGCACACCCGCATGGGTCGCCTCGAACACGGCCGGCCGTTCGACGCAAAGCCCGGCGAGGCCGGTGATGTCAAAAAAACGGCGCCAGTTGATGTCATCGGCGGCGCGCCACCAGGCGAGCCGATAGCCCTGCCGCGCGAGCAGGCGGTGCAGCCGCGCCTGTCCCGCCGGATGCCTGGTATCGAACCGCGCCAGCGCCCGCGCGATCGCCGCGGCGAGGGCGGGATCGCGCAGACGCTGGCGTGTCACCGCCGCCACATTGCGGGCCGTGGCCCTGAAACGG
>JAJYXY010000180.1:0-2494 GCA_021801465.1 Pseudomonadota bacterium | reverse complement strand
GGGAAAGCGTGCTCGAAATAGGTCGCGACGAGCCGGCCTTCCTCGGCATCGAACGCTAATCGGATGTCACCTTCGGCCAGACATTGGGCATAGGGGCGGCCGAGGAACGGCGCCAGCAGCTTGCCGCGCAGATACTGCGCCGGGGGCTGCCAGTCGATGTCGAAAAAGGCCGCGTAAGGGCTCGCCCGTCCCCATTCGAGCACATCCTGCCACCACGCGTTGCCGCCGCCGCCCCAGCCGCCGCCAACCGCCATGTGGTTGGGGACGATATCGAGGATCAGCCCCATCCCGTTCGCCCGCAGCGCCGCAACGAGTTGGCGCAGCGCCGCTTCCCCGCCGAGTTCGGGGTTCACCCGATTGGGATCGATGACGTCATAGCCATGCGTTGAGCCCGGGCGCGCGGTAAACAGCGGCGACAGATAAAGATGGCTCACGCCGAGGCGCGCGGCATAGGGAACCACGCGCGCGGCGTCACGGAGGGAAAAGCCGCGATGGCATTGCAAACGCAGCGTTGCCAGCGGCAGCCTCGCCGCGCGCAGCCCCGGTTTACCTGAGGCTGAGGAAAGCGGCGCCGGCATATGGCGGTATCTCCCCATGCCGCACGCGTTCGCCGACCCCTGGCCGCGAGGCCGCGAGGGTGGCGCAGGCGAAGCGGCTGAGTGGCGCAGGCGTTGCGGCGAAATTGACCGCGATCCCGAGTTCGCGGCCATCGCCCAGCCGCCACGCCGCCCGCACCGCGCCGGGCCCCACCGCCTCGGCGCCGAGGCTGC
This sequence comes from Pseudomonadota bacterium, assembly GCA_021801465.1. GTDB lineage: Bacteria > Pseudomonadota > Alphaproteobacteria > Acetobacterales > Acetobacteraceae > Acidibrevibacterium. The sequence continues at coordinate 1,724 of JAJYXY010000180.1, read as the reverse complement.
GGCAGCCGACGAGGCCGGGGACGATGTCGCGTGCGCGCAGAGCCAGCAAATGCCGCGTCCAAGCGATGGCGGCGCGGCCATCGGGGCTGCCCGCCTCCACCGGGTCGGGGATGGCGGCGCGAAACGTCGCGGGATCGTTGGGGTCGGGAATGCGAGCCCGCGCGGCGGGATCGGCAAAGACCGAGAAGCGCGCGAATTCCTGCCGGCGGCCGTTGCGCACCCGCTCCGCCAGCGCCGGTTCATGGTCGGTGAAATAGAGGAACGGCGTGGTCGCGTCCCATTCCTCGCCCATGAACAGAAGCGGCACGTGCGGCGCAAGCAGCAGCAAGAGACGCGCGGCATCGCGGGCGGCGGGGGAGGAGAGACGGCTGAGCCGTTCGCCGAAGGCGCGATTGCCGGTCTGGTCGTGGTTTTGCAGGAAGCCGACGAAGGCGCTCGGCGGCAGATGCCGGCTCGGCTCGCCGCGGGCGGCGCCGTCACGATAGGCGGACGCCTCGCCTTGCCAGGCGAACCCCTCGGCAAGACAACGGGCGAGCTTTTCCGCCGGATCGGTGTAATCGGCGTAATAACCACTGGTTTCGCCGGTCAGCAGCCGGTGCAGACAATGGTGCCAATCATCATTCCATTGCGCGTCGAATAACGGGGTCTCGTGCTTCGCGGCGTCGTGACGGAGCAGGCTCGCGCGGTTGTCGTCGTTCTCGACCACCAAATGGACATGCCGGCCGACATCGACACCGCGGCGGATCGCCGCCGCGAGCGCCGGCAGCGCCGCTTGTGGCTCGATCGCGTGGACGGCGTCGAAGCGCAGCCCATCGAAGCGATATTCGTTCAGCCAGTAGAGCGCATTGTGCAGGAAGAAATCCCGCACCGCCGGCTGGCCGAAATCGATCGCCTCGCCCCAGGGGGTGGTCGCGTCGGTGCGGAAGAAGGGCGCGGCATAGGCGTGCAGATGGTTTCCGTCGGGTCCGAAATGATTATAGACGACATCGAGAAACATCATCAGGCCGAGCCCGTGCGCGGCATCGACCAATGCCTTCAGCTCCTCCGGGGTGCCAAGGCCGGGATCGGGCGCGAAGGGCAGCACGCCGTCATAGCCCCAGTTCCATCGCCCGGGGCAGCACGCGACGGGCATCAATTCGACGGCGGTCACCCCGAGCGCTTGCAAACGCGGCAGTTGCGCCATGACGCCGCGAAACCCGCCGAGCAGGCCGGGATGCAGCTCATAGAGCACCGTCTCATGCCAGGGCCGCCCACGCCAGCCGGGATGGCGCCAGACATAGGCATGGGGATCGACGACGAGGCTCGGCCCATGCACGCTCTCGGCCTGGGCGCGGGCGGCGGGGTCGGGCACGGCACGCCCATCGGGCAGGCGATAGCGATAGCGGCTTCCGGCCGCGCAGCGGAGCTTGGCGCTGACATAGCCGTCCGCCTCGCGCCGCATGGCAACCGGCGCCATCCCTTCGACCTCCACGGTGACGCTCGCGACCGATGGCGCCCATAAGCGAAAATGGACACGGCCGTCGGCGCGCAGATTGGCCCCGAAGGGCACCAGATGCGAAAACGTCGCGCTCATGCCTTATGTTCCCTGCTGGCGGCGGCTGCGGGGATGTTCGCCCCGAGCACGATGAGGCTGCGCTGCGCGACAGGGATCGTCGTCCCATCCACGACGCCGCTCAGACGCTCCGGCCGCGCACTATCGATGAGCAGATGCCAAGGCAGCGCCG
>JAJYXY010000172.1 GCA_021801465.1 Pseudomonadota bacterium | reverse complement strand
CGCGCCTTCGACTTTGGATCTTCGGGCGCCTCGCCCTGCTGGACGTAAAGCCCATAAGGGCCGCGGCGGACGGTGATGTCTTCTCCGGTCTCGGGGTGCTGGCCGAGAAGGCGCATGCCTTCGCGCAGCGTCTCCGCATCGCCTTCGCTCCCTTCGATCGCGAGTTTGCGGGTATAGCGGCATTCGGGATAGTTCGAGCAGCCGATGAAGCTGCCATGCCGGCCGAGGCGCAGACCCAGCCGGCCGCTGCCGCAAGCGGGGCAGAGCCGCGGATCGCTGCCATCGGCGCGCGGCGGAAAAAAATGCGGCCCGAGATCACGATCCAGCGCCTCGATGACGTCCGAGACCTTGAGATCTCGCGTCTCCTCGACGGCGGCGGAAAACGCGTCCCAGAAGGCGCGCATCACGTCCCGCCAACCGACCCTGCCGCCAGAGACGTCGTCGAGCTGCTCCTCGAGGGCGGCGGTGAAGCCGGTATCGACATAGCGGTTGAAAAAGCTGACCAGAAACGCCGTCACCAGCCGGCCGCGATCCTCGGGAATGAAGCGGCGCTTTTCGAGCCGCACATAGGCGCGCTCCTGCAACACCGAGAGGATGGAGGCATAGGTGGAGGGGCGGCCGATGCCGAGTTCCTCCATCTTCTTGACCAACGACGCCTCGGAATAACGCGGCGGCGGCTGGGTGAAATGCTGATCGGCGCGGACCTCGCCGAGCGCCGGCCGCTCGCCCTCCGCCATTGCCGGCAGCAGGCGGCCTTCCTCCTCGCCCTCGGCCTCGTCCTGATCCTCGCGATAGAGTTTCAGGAAGCCATCGAAGGCGAGGGTCGAGCCGGTGGCGCGCAGCCGCGTCCCGCCAGCCGCGATCTCGACGCTGACCTGATCGAGTTCGGCCGATTGCATCTGCGCCGCCGCCGCACGCTTCCAAATCAGCTCGTAGAGCCGGCGCTGCTCGGGCGAGAGATGGGGGGCAGCGCGCTCGGGGGTGAGTGTGATGTCAGTCGGGCGGATCGCCTCGTGTGCTTCCTGGGCGTTCTTGGCCTTGGTCTGGTATTCGCGCGGCCGCGCCGGCACGTAATCGGCGCCGAACGCGGCGCGGACATGGTCGCGGATCGCGGCGATCGCCTCGGCCGCCATTTGTACGCCGTCGGTGCGCATATAGGTGATCAGGCCGACCGCCTCGCCGCCGATATCGACCCCCTCGTAAAGCTGTTGCGCGAGACGCATGGTCTGCTGCGCGCCGAAGCCGAGCTTGCGGCTGGCTTCCTGCTGCAATGTCGAGGTGGTGAAGGGCGGCTGCGGGTGGCGTTTGACGCGCTTTTTCTCGACCGCGGCAATGCTGAACCCGCCTTTGGCGACCGCCGCTTTCGCCGCCTGCGCCGCCCGCTCATCGGCGAGGTCGAACTGATCGAGCCGCTTGCCATCGAGATGGGTGAGGCGGGCGGTGAAGGGATCGCCGCGCGGCGTCGTGAAATCCGCCTCCACGGTCCAATATTCGCGGGCACGGAAGGTCTCGATCTCGGCTTCCCGCTCGCAGATCAGGCGGAGTGCGACCGATTGCACGCGCCCGGCGCTCCGGCTTCCCGGCAATTTCCGCCACAAGACCGGCGAGAGGGTGAAGCCGACCAGATAATCGAGCGCCCGGCGCGCGAGATAGGCCTCGATCAGCGACTGGTCGAGATCGCGCGGATGCGCCATCGCCGCGCGGATGGCGTTTTTGGTGATCTCGTTGAAGGTGATGCGATGGACTTCGACACCCTTGAGCGCCCGCCGCGCCTCCAGCATGGCGCGGACATGCCAAGAAATCGCCTCCCCCTCGCGATCGGGGTCGGTCGCGAGATAGAGCCGGCGCGCGCCCTTGAGCGCTGCAGCGATGGCGGCGATCTGCTTCTCGCCCCGTCCGTCGGCCTCCCAATCCATGGCGAAATCCTGCTCGGGCCGCACACTGCCATCTTTCGGCGGAAGATCGCGGACATGGCCGAGGCTCGCGAGGACGGTATAGCCGCCGCCGAGATATTTGTTGATGGTCTTGGCCTTGGCCGGGGATTCGACAACGACGACGTCGGACATGGATTTCCAGCTCTATAAGGCGGGTGCGGGATCAAGACACCGCGGATCCCGCGACCAGCGCGACACGGTTACCGGGGAGCGTCTCCACCCGCCCGGCGATTTCCAACTCCAAAAGCGCCGCCATGACGGCGGAAGCAGACAACTGGCAATAGCGCAGAAGCTCGTCAACCGCGACCGGCGCAGGGCCGAGCAGCGAAAGCAGCGCGGCGCGGCCATCGTCATCGACCGCGACCGGCTCATGATCGCGCGCCGAGGGCGGGGTAATCGGCGCCAGAACCTCGCGAAACTGGCCTCCCTCACTCTCTGCCGCGCGCGCCGGAAGATTGTCGAGAATATCGGCGAGCGTTTCGGTCAAATGCGCGCCTTGGCGAAGCAGGTGATTGCTCCCGAGACAGCGCGGATCGCGCGGCGAGCCGGGGACGGCGAAAACCTCGCGCCCGGCCTCGGCGGCGAGGCGGGCGGTGATCAGGCTGCCCGAACGCAGCGCCGCCTCCACCACCACGCAGCCAAGCGTAAGCCCGGCGATGATGCGGTTGCGGCGCGGGAAATGCCGTGCCTGCGGCGCGGTGCCGAGCGGCGCCTCAGCAAAGACACCGCCGCCAGCAGCGATGCGTGCCTGGAGCGCCGCGTTCTCCGGCGGATAGGGGCGATCAAGCCCCCCGGCGATCGCGGCGATCGTGGTGCCGGCGCGGAGCGCCCCCTCATGCGCCGCCGCATCGATCCCGCGCGCAAGGCCCGAGACCACGACATAGCCCGCCCCGGCCAGCGCCTCGGCAAGCTCGGCGGCGATCCGGCGGCCGTTGAGCGAGGCATTGCGGGCGCCGACGATGGCGATCGCGGGGCGCGCCAGGAGATCGGTGTCGCCTTCGAAGGCGAGCACCGGCGGTGCATCCTCGAGGGCTGCGAGGAGCGGCGGATAGGCGTCGGTGTCGAGAAACAGATGCCGCCCGCCGCGCGCCGCGACTGCCTCGATCTCGCGCGCGGCGGCGCGGGCTGAGGGAATGCGTGGCGGCACGGCGCGCCCGCCCGCGCGGGCCAAGGCCGGCAGGGCCGCAAGCGCCGCGCCGGCATCCCCATAGCGGCGGATCAGCCGGCGATAGGCGATCGGCCCGACCCCTTCGCTGCGGGCAAGGCGCAGCCGCTCAAGCGCGTCCGGCGGCATCATGCGCGAACAACACTCATGACTTGGCGCCGATCCGCGGCTCGGTGCCGGCGCGCAGGCGGGCGATATTGGCGCGATGGCGCCAGATGATCAGGGCGGCGATGGCGAGGGTCGGCGCCAGCGCGACGGGGCCGGCGAAGACGAAGACGAGCAGCGGGCTCGCGGCCACGGCGATCAGGGCGGCGAGCGAGGAGCGGCGGCCGATCACGGCGACGAGCAGCCAGATCAGGCAAGCGAGCGCGCCCGCCGGCCAACACGCGGCGAGCAGCACGCCGAGGGCGGTTGCCACCCCTTTGCCGCCGCGAAACCGGAGCCAGAGCGGGAAGACATGGCCGATCACCGCGCCGAGTGCCGCGAGCCACATCGCCGCCGGAACGCCCGGCGCGAGCCACCCGCGCACCAGCAGCACCGCAGCCGCCCCCTTGGCGGCATCGAGCAGCAGCGTCGCCGCGGCAAGGCCGCGCCGGCCGGTGCGCAGCACGTTGGTCGCACCGATATTGCCCGAACCGATGGCACGGATGTCGCCGAGGCCGGCGAGCCGGGTCAGCAGCAATCCGAACGGGATCGCCCCGAGGAGATAGCCGAGGGCGATCGCGCCGCAAACCGCGAAAAAGCTCATCCGAAGAT
>JAJYXY010000117.1 GCA_021801465.1 Pseudomonadota bacterium | reverse complement strand
GCGGGAAGGATAGAAGTCACATCCCTAGCAGACAGCGAGAGTCTCATGCCGGAAATCCCCCCATCGTCATCCCCGTCCCCGGATGCCGCCCAGCCCAATGCGGCGCAGTGGAAGAACTGGAATAGGGTTTCCGGCCCGAAATGGGTGCGCGCGGCGGCGGTGATGGAGCGGCGCCTCGCCCCCGTCAATGATTTGCTGCTCGCCCGCGGCACCCCCCGCCTGGGCGAGGCGGTGCTCGAGATCGGCTGCGGCACCGGGGCAACCACGCTTGGGCTCGCCGAGGCGGTAGGGGCGACAGGGAGGGTGCTGGCCGTCGATATTTCGCAGCCGATGCTCGCTCTGGCGAAGACGCGGCTCGCCGAGGCGCGCGCGACACACGCCGAGCTTCTCGAGGCCGACGCCGAAATCCACCCGTTTCCTGCCGCTACCTTCGATCTTGCGACGTCGCGCTTCGGCGTGATGTTTTTTGCCAATCCCATCGACGCCTTCCGCAATATTGGCCAGGCTCTGGCGCGCGAGGGGCGGCTTTGCTTTGCTGCCTGGGCCGGGATCGAGGCTAATCCGCATTGGCAGATCCCATTCGAGATCGTCCGTCGCCATCTCGGCCCGCCTAAACCCCGGCCGGCGCGTCTTCCGGGCCCGCTTGCCTTCAGCGATGGCGATTATGTGCGTGAGATTTTGATCGAAGCCGGGTTCGGAGACGTCACCATCGCGCTCGAGCCGGTGACGCTCGCCGGACTCGCGGCGGCGGAGGAGGCCGAACTCGCGCTGCTTTTTGGTCCGTCTGGCGCCTTGGTCGAGGAAAAGCAGCCAGATGAGGCGACGCGGGCCGCGATGCGCGACGAACTCGCCGCCGCCTTTGCCGGCTTTGCGCAACGCCCGGGCGGGGCTGGTCTGGCGCTCGCGGCGACGGTGCTGCTCGCGCGCGCCAAGGCGCCTGGCCCGCGCTCATGATGACGTCCGCACCCGCCCGACGCCGCCCACGCAGCCCCCTTCGGGCGGGGCTCTTCGCGGCGTTGTCGCTGCTGGCGGCCTGTTCTTGGGTTCCCGAAGACGGCCCGGCGAAGAAAGAGATGCTCGGCGAAGCGGCTGCCAAGCATGGTCTCCTCGTGGTCGATTTGACGCCCCCGGTGATCCAATCGATCGACGCGAATGGCCCGCCCGGTTTCAGCGGCAGTTTTCCGCCCTACCATCTCACCGGCGAGCAGGTGATCGGCGTGGGCGACGCGGTACAGGTCACGGTGTGGGAAGCGGGGTCCGGAGGCCTCTTTTTTCCGCCAGCGACCACGGACGCGATCCAGCAAGGAAGTTCGCGTGCTGTCACCATCCCCGAGCAGGTCGTCGCGCGCGATGGCGCCATCACCGTCCCTTATGCCGGGCGCATCGACGTCGTTGGCCTGACCCCGCCGGAAGTCGAGCAAATCATCGTCAAACGCCTCTCCAGCCTAGCGATCAAGCCTCAGGCGCTGGTCTCGGTCACCCGCACCGTGAGCAACACGGTCTCGGTGATGGGTGAAGTGCGCTCGGGCGGGCGCATTCCGCTCTCAGTCAAGGGCGATCATCTGCTCGAGGTGATCGCCGCCGCCGGCGGAATCACGCTGCCGACACGAGATACCATGATCCGCTTGATCCGTGGCGGTCAGACGCTGTCGGTACCGATGCAGATCCTGCTTTTGCATCCCGAACAGGATATTCTCGTCGCCCCAGGCGATGTCGTGATTCTCGCGAAAAAGCAGCCAAAGATCCTGGCCCTCGGCGCCCTCATGCACACGGGGCAAATCCCCTTCGATCAAGACGAAACCTCGCTCGCCGAGGCCGTGGGGCTCGCCGGCGGGCTCGATACCACGCGTTCGGACGCGGAAGGGGTGTTTCTGATGCGTTACGAGACGGCGCCGCTTGCGCGGATCTTGGCCAAGGATACTCCGGTCGCCCCCCAGGTCCCGGCAGACGCCAAGGCGTTCCCGGTCATCTATCGCGTCAATCTGAAGGACCCGATGCAGGTGATGCTCGCGCGCCAGGTGAAGATGCGCGACGGCGATGTGCTCTATGTCGCCGAGTCGAAAATCACCGAACTTCAAAAGATCTTCGGCATCTTCTCGCTGCTGACGACCCCGATCTGGACGGGCGCCGCGGTGGCGACCGTCCCCGGCGTTGTCGGGCCATGATAGGGATGGCGCGTGTCTGCGCTAATGCGTCTCCGGCAAGGCGAAAACCCAGAGCACTGCGCCTTCGTCTGGAAGCGCGATGTTCGGCACCAGGGTCGATAGCTCTTGCCCCTGGCCGGAGCCGTTGCCGACCGCGATCGCGACATATTGCCGGCCATTGACGGCATAGCTGATCGGGAAGCTGTTGACGGCGTTATTGGTGCGGATCTGCCACAACACCTTGCCGGTGGCGCTGTCGAGGGCGCGGAAGACGCGATCCCAGGCGCCGGCGAAGACGACGCCGCCCGCCGTCGGCAAAACCGCGCTGGTGGCCGGGGCGGGGAAACGGAATGACCAGCTGGTCGCGCGATCGGTGAGCTTCACCGCATCGATCCGGCCGATATTGCCGTCGCTCCCGGGGACCAGGTTGCGCGCGAACGTCGCCCGCCCGCCGCCGCCCTGATAGGTCTCGCCGGGCTTGAGCGGCAGCGGCGTGGTATAGGCGCAGAATTCATTGAGCGGCAGAAAGAGCGTCTTGCGCTCGGGGTCGTAGGCGGTCGCCGGCCAGCCGCGGGCGCCGGGATCGGAGGGGCAATTCATCGTCGTCTGACCGATATGCGGGATCGAGGCGGCGTTGATGGTTTTGGCGCCGGTCTTGGGGTCGATCGCGTCGACGATGTTTTGCGGCACCGTCTCCTTGGCCCAGAGCCAGCTCCCCGAGCCGCGATCGACCGCCTCGATCATGCCGAGCTTGCCGGTGGTGACGACCATGTTGCGCATCACGCCATCGATCGGGAGATCGACGAGGATCTGCTCGAAGGCGTCATCCATGTCCCAGGTGTCGTTGGGGAGATGCTGATAATACCATTTGATCTTGCCGGTGGCGACGTCGATCGCGAGCGTCGAGTCAGAATAGAGCGCGGTGTTGGTGACGCCGGGCGCGGATTTCGCGGGCAGCGTTCCGCGCATCTCGGCAATCCAAGGGTAGGGTTCGGCGATGCCGAAATAAGCGAGGCCGCGATCCGGATCGAAGGAGGCGGCGGCCCAGACCGAGAGGCCATAGCGGCGTTCGAGCGGCACCCCGTTCCAGCTCTCGCTGTTCGGATCGCCGGGATGAGCGACCGACCAGACCCGCCATTTTTCGGCGCCGGTCTTGGCGTCGTGCCCGGTGATGAAGCAGCCGCCGGGCTCGCCGTTGCCGCAGCCGGTCATGCCCTGCAGCACGACGTCGTTCGCAACCATCGGGCCACTGGTATAGCGCCAGCCCTGCCGCCAATCGGCGACCGCGTGATCCCAGATCACCTTGCCGGTGCGGGCATCGAGAGCGACGAGATGGACATCCGAGGTCGCGATGATGATCTCGCCCTCATAGAGCGCCATGTTGCGCTTGGTGAGATCGTTGCCGCGGGCCTCGACGAGCGTATCGGGAAGATCGCGGCGATATTCCCAGAGCAGATCGCCGGTCGCGGCATTGAGCGCCTGCACCTTGTCGCCGTAGTTCCAGACATAGAGGACGCCATCATGGACGAGCGGCGTGGTCTCGGTCGGCCCGCTGGTGAGCGACCAGGTCCAGGCGACCCCCAGGGTCTTGACGTTGTCCGGGGTGATCTCCTTGAGTGGGCTGAAGCCGGCGCCGTCATAGGTGCGGCGCCACATCAGCCAATCGGCGGGATCGGGCTGGCGCAGCAGGTCAGCGCTCACCGGGCGCGGCG
>JAJYXY010000158.1 GCA_021801465.1 Pseudomonadota bacterium | reverse complement strand
CCGACCGCGCCGGAAATCGCGCAGGTCGCGATCTCGGCGCGCGCGGCTGCGAGGCGGGCGCGGGCGCGGGCGAATTCGGCGTAATGCCCGGCGAGTTTCAGGCCAAAACTGGTCGGCTCGGCGTGGATGCCGTGGCTGCGGCCGATGGTGAGTGTCGTTTTGTGCTCGAACGCCCGGCGCTTCAAGGCCGCCAGCACCGCGTCGAGATCGGCGAGCAGGAGATCGCTCGCTTGCGCAAGCTGCACCGCAAGACACGTATCGAGCACGTCCGACGAGGTCATGCCGAGATGAACGAAGCGCGCCTCCGGCCCGACCGCCTCGGCGAGCCAGGTGAGGAAGGCGATGACGTCGTGGCGGGTCTCCTGCTCGATCGCATCGATGCGGGCGAGATCGGCCGCCGTGATCGCGGCGACGCGCGGGCCGCCGCGCGCCCGAATGGCGCGCGCCGCGTCTTCCGGGATATCGCCGATCGCCGCCATCGCCTCGGCGGCGAGCGCCTCGATCTCGAACCAGATGCGATAGCGGTTCTCCGGCGCCCAGATCGCGGCCATCGCCGGGCGGGTATAGCGTGGGACCATGTTTTCCGGTTATCCCTGACGAGCGGAGATCAGAACCTTTCCCGCCCTAGCTTCCCGCGCGGCGCCTGACAACCCCACTTGCCGCAACCCTGCACCGCCCGATCCCGGAGCCGCGATGACCGCCGCCGCCCTCCTCTCTGCGTTGATCGCGCTCATCGAGGTCGCGGCGATCGATCTCGTGCTTGCCGCCGACAATGCCATCGTCGTCGGGCTCGCGGTCCGGGGCCTGCCGGTGGCGTCGCGGCGGCGGGCGATGGTGCTCGGCATTACCGCCGCCACCGGTTTGCGCATCGCCGGCGGCCTCATCGCGCTGCGGCTGCTCGCGATCATCGGGCTCACGCTGGCCGGCGGGCTCTTGCTGCTGTGGGTCGCTTGGAAAATGTATCGCGAGCTGCGCGGGCCGACCGAGAGCGGCGCGGGCGGGGCGGCGGCGACAACGCTGCCCCAGGCCCTGCTTCGTATCATCGCCGCCGATCTCTCGATGAGCCTCGACAATGTGCTCGCCGTCGCGGGGGCGGCGGAGAATAACCGCATCGTGCTGGTCGCTGGCCTTGCGCTCGGCGTCGTGCTGATGGGCTTCGCGACTGACCTCGTCGCCCGCCTGCTCGCGCGCTTCCCGAGACTCGCCTGGCTCGGCTGGCTCATCGTGCTTTATATCGCACTGAAAATGATCGTCGCGGGCACGCATGATGTGCTGCGCCACTTGCCGCCTGATGGCGCGTTCGTGCCCGGCTGATGGCGAAGCGTTGGTTTCGTGCCATATGTTAGGTCATTGGACTGACGACAACCTGCAAGCAAGGATGCTTCGAAGATGGAATTGATCGGAGAAGGGCGGCCCGCCGCCGCGGGGGCGCAACCCGGCGCGAGTGCTGCGATGATCATCGAGGGTGATCAGCGGACCTTTATGCGCGATGTCATCGAGGCATCGCGGCAAGTGCCGGTACTGGTCGATTTCTGGGCGACTTGGTGCGGCCCGTGCCGGCAACTCACGCCGACCTTGGAAAAAGTCACCCGCGCCGCCGGCGGGCGAATCAAGCTGGTCAAAATCGACATCGACAAGAACCAAGCACTGGTGCAGCAGCTCGCCCAGCTCGGCCTGCCGCTGCAATCGGTGCCGACGGTCGCCGCCTTCTGGCAGGGGCAGATCGCCGATCTGTTCCAGGGTGCGCTGCCAGAATCGGAGGTCAAGCGGTTCGTCGAAAACCTCCTCAAATCGGCAGGCGGGGCGATGCCGGCGGCCGATCTCCTGGCCGAGGCGCGGGCGGCGCTGGAGGCGAATGATCCCGCCGGGGCGGCCGATCTCTTCAGCGCGCTGCTTGCCGAAGAGCCGGAAAATGCGGCTGGCTGGGGTGGGCTGATCCGCGCGCTCACCGCGCTCGGGGAGGAAAAGGAAGCCGAGGCGGCGCTGGCGCGGGTGCCGGCGGCCTTGGCCGAGCACGCCGAAATCATCGGCGCCAAAGATGCGCTCGCGCTCGCCGCGGAAGGCCGCAAAGCGGTCAGCGAACAAGAGAGCTATCGCGCGCGGCTCAAGGCCAATCCGGCCGATCATGAAGCCCGTTTCGCGCTCGCGACCGCGCTTGCCGCCGAGGGCGCACGCGAAGCCGCAGCGGACGAGCTTCTCGAAATCATCCGCCGCCAGCCAGGCTGGAACGAGGACGCAGCACGGCTGCAATTGCTCAAATTCTTCGGTGCATGGGGTGTCGAGGATCCGGCTACGGTCGCGGCGCGACGCAAGCTCTCCGCCCTCTTGTTCCGCTGAATGGCAATGAGCGGGGCGCCAGACGGCAATGTAGTGGGGGAATTTCCGGTCTTTCCCCTGACGGGGGCGCTTTTGCTGCCGCGCGGGCGATTGCCGCTCAATATTTTCGAGCCACGCTATCTCGCGATGGTCGAGGACGCGCTGTCGATGGGGCGGCTATTCGGCATGATCCAGCCCGACGCCACGCACCCGCCGGTCGCGAATGGCCCGGCGCTCTATCGCGTCGGGTGCCTCGGGCGGATTTCCTCGTTCAGCGAAACCGAGGATGGGCGCTATCTCATCACCCTTACCGGTGTCAGCCGCTTCGCGCTCGCCGAGGAATTGCCGATGCGGCGCGGCTATCGCAGGGTGCGGGCGGATTTTTCCGCCTATGCCGGCGATGGCACGCCGTGGCCTGGGCGCGAACTCGATCGTGATCGGCTGACGGCCCTGCTCAAGCCCTATTTCGCCCGCCACCAACTCGAGGTGAACTGGGCCGCGATCGCGGCGATGGAGGCCGAGGCCCTGGTGGTGACGCTATGCATGATCTGCCCGTTCTCGCCGGCCGAGAAGCAGGCCCTGCTCGAAGCGCAAGATGGCGGCGCGCGGCTTGCCACGCTCACGGCGTTGCTCGAAATGGCGCTTGCCGAAACGCGCGGCGAAGCCCGGCTCTCCGGCTGAGCTTTCGCCCATCGAGATTTGGAGACAGACGATGTCCGAGACCAGCGAACGCCCGGTCGATCCGCGGCTCCTCGAAATTCTCATCTGCCCGCTCACCAAGCAAACGCTGCGCTATGACCCGGCGCGCAACGAGCTGATCAGCGATGCCGCCGGCCTCGCCTACCCGATCCGCGATGGCATCCCAATCATGCTGCCGGAGGAGGCGCGTGTGCTGACACCGTATGAAGGCTGATATGGCAAGGGGATAGGTTTTGTTTGCGGTGCAACGCAGCCATGCTTTTATAAGCTTGCATGTGATAACTAACGCTACTATATCCGGCTCGATCAGGTGGACAGCCACAATGGCAGACCATCTGAGATGAAAGAGGGGTAGATATCATGCGTAGATTCCTGTTCGCCGCAGTTGCCGCTGTTGCAATGACCGCATCGGCCGGTGGCGTTCATCCGTCGGTGGCGTCGTTGCATCAAGAAGCTGCTGCCAAGCCGCCGGCCATGAGTTCCGATCACAGCGCCGATTTGGCCTATGGCCGCGCGCCGCAGATGGAGACCACGAAGTCCTTCCAAACCGCTCAGGGCTATGAGGGCCAGCGCCCCGAGACCGACACCGCAAGCCCGAACGGTAGCGCCTGATCTCTCTTTGCCACTGATACGATAGCCATTGGCACGATAGAAACTGACCTGGTGGGCCGCTACGCGCGGCCCATTAGGTCGGTTTTTTTGGGGAAAGCCCCTCGCCGCAAAACCTGCCAATCCCTTACTGAAGTTCAACACCTCGAATCGCGAACTTGTTGATCTAACGCAGTAATTCAGGAAAATCCCGGCCGCGTGGCACCACGGCGGGGCCGCCAGCGTCGCGCCGG
>JAJYXY010000054.1 GCA_021801465.1 Pseudomonadota bacterium | reverse complement strand
AGCGAGAGCACAGCGAGCATCAGGATCAGATTGGCGACCAGCGCGAGATTGGCGATCCAGCCGAACAGCCCATAAAACACCGCCATGAAGGCGATGACGAGGACGAAGCCGACGGCGAGCGCGATCGCCCCGGCGCGGATCGAATCGGCGCCGAGTTCCGGCCCGACGCTCCGCTCCTCGACGACGGTGAGCGGCGCGGGGAGTGCCCCGGCGCGGAGTAAAAGTGCGAGATCGGTCGCGGTCTTGGCATCGAACCGGCCCGAAATCTGGCCGCGCCCGCCGGTGATCGGCTCGCGGATGACGGGGGCGCTGATCACCTTGTTGTCGAGGACGATGGCGAAGGGCTTGCCGACATTGGCGCGGGTGGTGTCGGCGAAACGCCGGGCGCCGATGCTGTCGAAGGTGAAATTCACCACCCAATCCCCGGTCTGCGGGTTCTGGCCGGCGCGGGCGTCGGTGAGATTGGCGCCATCGACCTCGACATGCTTCCTGACCGGGAGTTTCGCCCCCGGCTGGTCGGCGAGCGGCAGGAACTCGACCCCCGGCGGCGCCGGGCCGGCGGCGGGGTTGGCCTCGGCGTCGAGCAGATGGAAGGTCATTTTCGCGGTCTGGCCGAGCAACGCTTTGATCCGCTCGGGGTCGGAGATGCCGGGGAGCTGGACGATGATGCGGTCCTCGCCCTGGCGGGCGATTTCGGGGTCGAGCACCCCGGTTTCATCGATGCGCCGGCGGACGATCTCGATCGATTGCGTGATCGCGGCGTTGGCCCGCTCGGTGATCGCGACCGGCGAGAGCGTGAGCGCGATCTCGCCATTCGCGCCGGCCGTGACGGTCTCTTCCTCCTGCCCGGGCGGCGCATTCGCCTGGCCGAGCCCGAGCGCCGCACGCAGCGCGGCGATCGCTGGCCCCTCCTGCGCCGGGTCACGAAGATGGAACGTGACGCGGTTCAGGCTCGTGTCGGCGGCGAGGCGGAGATAGCCGATATTGGCGGCGAGAAGGGTGCGCCGCGTGGTATCGACGAGGCCATCGAGCCGCTCGCGCAGCACCGCCTTGGTATCGACTTCCAAAAGCAGATAGCTGCCCCCTTGTAGGTCGAGCCCGAGATGCACCTGCCGCCAGGGCAGCCACGGCGCCGGGGCGCGGGCGAGATTGGGGAGACAAAGCAGCGCGCCAAGGACGCAGACTCCGAGGATCAGCGTGATTTTGAGGCGGCTGAAGCTGAGCATGACAGACGGTGGACTCCCCTCGCGAATGGCGGCGGAGAATGGCGAGCCGAAAGGGGGATTGCAACCCGCAACCGCGGGGTTTGATGGAAAACACCGCGCCCGCCCTCTTTCGCCTTGGCCGCGGCCTCGGCTAGAGTGGGAGGATGTTGCAAGCAAGCCCCCGCGTTGCGCTGTTCGTCACCTGCCTCGTCGATCTGCATCGGCCGACGGTGGGGTTCGCCGCCATCCGCCTGCTCGAACAGGCGGGCTGCCAGGTCGAGGTGCCACGGGCGCAGACCTGCTGCGGTCAGCCGGCCTATAATTCCGGCGACCGCGAGACCGCGCGCGACCTCGCCCGTTCCATACTCGATGCTTTCGGCGGCTATGATTACGTCGTCGTTCCCTCGGGCTCGTGCGGCGGGATGCTGCGCCATCATCTGCCGACCCTGTTCGAGGACGACCCCAATCTTCGCGCCCGCGCCGAAGCCTTGGCCGAGCGCACCCATGAGCTGGTAAGTTTTCTCACCGATGTCATGGGGTTGGCGCGGGTCGCCGGCGCCACCTCGGGCAGCGTCACCTATCATGATAGCTGCTCGGGCCTGCGGGAACTCGGCATCAAGGAGCAGCCGCGCAGGCTGCTTACTGAACTCGGCCTCACGATCAAGGAAATGGCGGAGCCGGAGGTTTGCTGCGGCTTCGGGGGCACGTTCTGCGTCAAATACCCCGAAATCTCCACCCGCATGGTCTCCGACAAGACGGCCGACATCGCCCAGACCGGCGCCGAGATGCTGCTTGCCGGCGATCTCGGCTGCCTTCTCAACATGGCCGGGCGGCTGAAGCGGGAAGGGAGCGCCATCAAGGTGCGCCACGTCGCCGAGGTGCTCGCCGGCATGACCGGCGCCGTGCCGCCGATCGGCGACTCCGGCTGAAAATCTGGCGAAAAAATAGGGAAACGCCGATGCTCTCGACCTCGCCCGCCTTCAAGGAAAACGCCCATCAGGCGATTACCGATGCCGGCCTGCAAAAAGCGCTGACCCGGACCCGGCCGCATTTTCAAGGACGGCGAGCCAAGGCCGTGGAGGCCTTGCCGGAGTTCGAGCGTCTGCGCGAGATCGGCCGCGATATCAAGAACCACACCCTCGCCCATCTCGATTTCTACCTCGAAACCTGGGCGGCGAATGTCGAACGCGCTGGCGGGCATGTGCATTGGTGTGCCGACGCCGATGAGGCCCGTGCCGCTGTTCTCGGCATTTGCGAACGCGTCGGCGCGAAGACCGTGACCAAGGGCAAATCGATGATTTCCGAGGAACTCGGGATCAACGAGCATCTCGAGCAGCACGGTATCACCCCGGTCGAGACCGATCTCGGCGAATATATCCTCCAGCTCCGCCGTGAGCCGCCGAGCCACATCATCGCGCCCGCGTTTCATCTCAACCGCGAGGATTGGGAGGAGAGCTTCCGCCGCTCCCACACCGATCTTCCCGCCGACCGCGTCTTTCGCGAACGCCGCGATATCCTGACGGAAGCGCGCAGCAAGCTCCGCGCCCGCTTCCTCGCCGCCGATGTCGGCATCACTGGCGCCAATTTCCTGATCGCCGAGACCGGTTCCTCGGTCATCGTCACCAACGAGGGCAATGGCGATCTGACCCAGACCCTGCCGCGCGTTCATATCGTGCTTGCCAGCATCGAGAAAATGGTGCCGACGCTGGAGGACGCGACCAACATGCTGCGTCTGCTGGCGCGCTCGGCGACGGGGCAGGATTTCTCGGTCTATACCACCTTCTCGACCGGTGTGCGCCGTCCGGGCGATCTCGACGGGCCGGAGGAATACCACGTCATCCTGCTCGATAATGGCCGCAGCGCCATGCTCGGCACCGAGTTCCAGGACATGCTGCGCTGCATCCGCTGCGCCGCCTGCATGAACCACTGCCCGGTCTATAACGTCGTCGGCGGCCACGCCTATGGCTGGGTCTATCCGGGGCCGATGGGGGCGGTGCTGACGCCGACCCTGATCGGCGTCGATCAGGCCGGCAATCTCCCCAACGCCTCGACCTTCTGCGGCAAATGCGAAAGCGTCTGCCCGGTGAAGATCCCGCTGCCCAAGATGATGCGCCATTGGCGCGAGCGTGAGTTCGAGCGCCATCTGACGCCGAGCACGGTTCGCACCAATCTCGCGCTCTGGGGCTTTTTCGCGCGCCGCCCGGGGCTTTACCGGCTGGCGACGCGGATCGGCGCTGGCGTCCTCGGCTGGCTTGGGCGCCGGCGTGGGCGGCTTTCGCGCCTTCCTTTCGCCGGCGGCTGGACCGCCGGGCGCGATCTGCCGACGCCGGAGGGTGAGACCTTTTTCGCCCGCTATGCGAAGGAACAGCGCCGCGGGCGGGGCGCGTCGTGAGTTCTCGCGAAGCCATTCTCGGCGCCATTCGCCGCCATCTTCGCCGCGGTCCCCTGCCCGCGGATCAGGCGGCGATGCTGCGCGGGCGCCTTGACGCCCATCCCCGTCATCTCATTCCCGCCCGCTCGCGGCTTTCGCGCGCCGGCCAGGTCGCGCTCTTCATCGCCAATGTCGAGAAGGAATTCGGCAGCGTCGCCCGTCTACCCGACGCGGAGGCGGTGCCCGGCGCGATCGCCGATTATCTCGCGCAGCAGAATTTG
>JAJYXY010000126.1 GCA_021801465.1 Pseudomonadota bacterium | reverse complement strand
GCAACCCCGGCCGCGGTGGTCAACGCCGAGCCGAGAAAGCCCGAGCCTTGGCGCTGAAACATCCCGGGCTGATAATTTGGCGGGTATTGCGGGGGCGGCGACGCATAGGCCGGTTGCGGGCCCGGCGCTTGCGCCTGCCCACCGCCGAACAGCCCGCCGAAAAACCCGCTTGGGCGAGGGGGCGCGGCGGCGGCTTGCGCCTGCCCGCGCGCCTGTTCGAGATCGGCTTGGAGCTGGCGGATGCGGTTCTGCGCTTCGGCGAGCGCATGTTCTTGCACGAAAGCGGTTTGGGTGATGCGATAACGCGCCGCCGGATAGCGCGTGAACAACTCGGCGATCAGCGCGTCCGCTTCTGGGTCGATCGGCGGCAACGCCGGCGCCGTCGCCGGGACCGAGCCCGCGAAGCCGCTACTCTCAGCGCCGGCGATACGGGCGATGAAGCGGGAAATGATGTCGCGTTCCTCGTTGGTCATGGCTTTCTCCGACGTCGGGTTGGCGCACTCGCTGGCATGTGGCGGCAGGTTTGCGGCAGTTCAAGCCGGGTCGGCCTCGTATTTGGCGATGCGCCAGGCCGCGGGCTCGGCGGCCGCGGCCTCGTACCACTGCGCGATCAGCGGATAGGCGCGGATGGCGGCGGCGTAAGCACGGCTGGCCGGGCCGAGCGGTGGCTCATAGCTCAGAAACCGCGCGACGACCGGCGCATACATCGCATCTGCGATCGTGAAGTGTTCTCCAAACAGGAACGCGCCGCCGGCGCCGAATCGTGCCCGCGTCTCGCCCCAGATCGCCTCGATCCGCGCAATATCGGCGCGCACTTCGTCGTTTTGGCCGAACCCCGGCGCATGGCGGCCGAGATTCATCGGCATGCTTTGCCGCAGCGCCCGGAATCCGGCATGCATCTCGGCGCTGATCGCGCGCGCATGGGCGCGGGCGATGCTGTCCTCGGGCCACAGCGTGGGCGCGATCTCGGCGCAGTATTCGGCGATCGCGAGCGACTCCCAGATCGCGTGGCCGCGATGCTCGAGATAGGGGACGAGGCCGCTCGGCGAGGCCGCCCTGATCGCCGGCGTTGCCCCGGTGCCTGAGACCGGGATCACCACCTCCTCGACCGCAAGGCCGGCAAGGCGGACCGCGAGCCAGCCGCGCAGCGACCAGGAGGAATAACGCCGCGACCCGATGACAAGGCGACCCTCCGGCATCGACTGCCCCTCCTGCTCAGGCGGTGCGATCGCCCTTGGCGCCGAGCGCCGCTTGCGCCGCGGCAAGGCGGGCCACCGGCACCCGATACGGGCTGCAGGAGACGTAATCGAGGCCGACACTCTCGCAAAACGCGATCGAGGCGGGATCGCCGCCATGCTCGCCGCAAATGCCGAGCTTGATCGCCGGCTTGACGCGCCGCCCCTTTTTCGTCGCCATGCGCACCAGCGCGCCGACCCCCTCGATATCGAGCGAAACGAACGGATCCTTCGGCAAGATGCCGCTTTCGATGTAATGGGGGAGGAATTTCCCGGCGTCATCGCGCGAAAGGCCAAAGGTGGTCTGCGTCAAATCATTGGTGCCGAAGCTGAAGAAATCGGCGCTCTCGGCGATCGCATCTGCGACCAGGGCGGCGCGCGGCAGCTCGATCATGGTGCCGATCGAGTAGGTGAGGGTGCGGCCGGCGGCGGCGAACACCTCACCCGCCACGCGCTCGATCTGAGCACGGGTGATCTCAAGCTCGCGCCGCGTCCCGACCAGCGGGATCATGATCTCCGGCACGGGCGCGGCGCCGGTTTCCTCGGCGACCGCGAGCGCCCCCTCGAAAATCGCGCGGGCCTGCATCTCGTAGATCTCGGGATACGAAATTCCGAGGCGGCAGCCGCGATGGCCGAGCATCGGATTGGCCTCGGCGAGTTCGGCAACCCGCCGCTCCATCGCCGCGACGTCCTGGCCGAGCGCGCTCGCGACCTCGGCGATCTCCTGCGCGCCATGCGGAAGAAATTCATGAAGCGGCGGATCGAGCAGCCGGATGGTGACCGGAAGCCCGGCCATGATGCGAAAGAGCGCGACGAAATCCTCACGCTGGAAGGGCAATAGTTTTTCCAAAGCCGCGCGCCGCCCAGCCTCGTCATGCGCCATGATCATCTGGCGCACCGCGCTGATCCGCGCCGGGTCGAAAAACATGTGCTCGGTGCGGCAAAGCCCGATGCCTTCGGCGCCGAATTTGCGCGCGGTTTCGGCATCCAGCGGGGTTTCGGCATTGGCCCGCACCTTGAGCCGGCGATGAGCATCCGCCCAGCCCATCAGCACCGCGAAATCGCCCGAGAGCTGGGGCTCGATCATCGGCATGGCGCCGACGAACACCTCGCCGCTGGCGCCATCGAGCGTGATGGTCTCGCCGGCGCGCACCATACGCCCGCCAGCCGAAAGCGTCTGCGCGCCGTAATCGACGGCGATGCCGCCGGCGCCGGCGACACAGGGCCGGCCCATGCCGCGCGCGACAACCGCGGCGTGGCTGGTCATGCCGCCGCGCGTGGTCAGGATACCGCGTGCCGCGTGCATGCCGTGGATATCCTCGGGGCTGGTTTCGATCCGCACCAGAATGACCGCCTCGCCCTTCATGGCGCGGCTCTCGGCTTCGTCGGCGCTGAACACGACGGCGCCAACCGCCGCCCCCGGGCTCGCCGGCAGGCCCTTGGCGAAGACATGGCGCGCTGCTTTCGGGTCCAGCGTCGGGTGCAGGAGCTGATCGAGGGAGGCGGGATTGACGCGGCGCACCGCCTCCTTCTCGTCGATCAAGCCGTCCTGCGCCATCTCGACCGCGATCCGGAGGCTCGCCGCCGCCGTCCGCTTGCCGCTTCGCGTTTGCAGCATGTAGAGCGTGTTTTTTTCGACGGTGAATTCGATGTCCTGCATGTCCTGGTAGTGTTTTTCCAGGGTTTCGCGGACTTTCAGCAATTCCTTGTACGCCGCCGGCAGGGCGCGTTCCATGCTGGTCTCGCCCGGTTTCGCCTGCGCTTCCGAGAGCGGCTGCGGCGTGCGGATGCCGGCAACCACGTCTTCGCCCTGCGCGTTGACCAGGAATTCGCCGTAAAACACGTTCTCGCCGGTCGAGGGGTTGCGGGTGAAGCAGACGCCGGTCGCGCAATCATTGCCCATATTGCCGAACACCATCGCCTGCACATTCACCGCCGTGCCCCATTCGGCGGGAATGTCATGCAGCCGCCGATAGGTGATGGCGCGCGGGTTCATCCAGCTCCCGAACACCGCCCCGATCGCCCCCCAGAGCTGATCCTCGGGGTCCTGCGGGAAGGGTTTTTTCGTCTCCTCCTCGATCATGTCCTTATAAGCGGCCACCACACGATGCCAGTCCTGCGCGGAGAGGGCGGTATCTTCGATCGCACCCTCGTCGAGCTTCACATGCTCGATGATTTCCTCAAACCGGTGATGATCGACGCCGAGCACGACAGAGCCATACATCTGAATGAACCGCCGATAGCTGTCCCAGGCGAAGCGGGCATCCCCGGAGGCATTGGTCAGCCCCTCGACGGTTGCGTCATTGAGGCCGAGATTGAGGACGGTATCCATCATCCCCGGCATCGAAACCCGCGCCCCCGAACGCACCGAGACCAAAAGCGGCTTGTGCCGGTCACCGAACGTCCGCCCCGTCGCCTGCTCGATGCGCGCGAGCGCCGCGCGTACCTGCGCGAGCAGCGTCTCGGGATAGCGGCGGTTGTTCTTGTAAAACTCCGTGCAGACCGCGGTGGTGATGGTAAAGCCCGGCGGTACCGGCAGGCCGATCGCGGCCATTTCGGCGAGATTGGCGCCCTTGCCGCCAAGCAGATCACGCATCTCGGCGCGGCCTTCATTGTGGCCGGCGCCAAAACTATACACCCACTGGGTCATGCTGCGGCCCTCCTTAGGGTTTTATG
>JAJYXY010000162.1 GCA_021801465.1 Pseudomonadota bacterium | reverse complement strand
CCGATCTATCGAGGCGGAGCGGCAATGTGCGCTCGGTGGTTGCCATGGGCGTTGGCTGGACGATGGTGGCAAAGCGCCGGCGTGGCAGGATCGGAAACGGGAGCAGGTAGCCGCGTCCGAGCACTGCCGGCAGGGTCGGCAAACGTGGATCGGGCGCGAGATCGGCGCGCTCGACATTGACATGGGCGATGCGTGTGCGCTGATGGCGCACGGCCTCATAGCGCGGCCGCACCACGTGCCGGCCCGCGTGAATTTCGATCTGCGCTGGCCAATGGAGATCGGGCAGCAATGCCGCGACATCGAGGGCGACGCTCCCAAAAGGCGCGATTTCCGCGAGATAAGGCACTGGTCGCCCTGCCCCCATGCGATCGAGCGCAATGGCACCGGCGGGAATGGGAACGGCGTGGCTATTCTGTATCCAGAGAATGACACGCTCATCGCGCCGTGGCGCAGGCAGGCCGGCATAGCGCTCGGAAGGCCAGGCATTCGCATCATGGGTGCAGGAGAGGCTGCGGCCGGCCCCCTCCGCGCTCGGGAAGGTGTCGAGCGCATATTTCACTACGTCATGGCCGGCGGCGCCAACGACGTGGAGAAAAATCTGGCCGGTGAATGGCGGGAGGGCAAACCGGGCACGAATCTCGCGGCTATCGAGGGCAAACCCACCGGCACCCGCAGGCAAGAGTTCCTCCCACGTCGCGAGCGCCGCGCCATCGGCGCCGAATAGCCGGCACCAGAGGCGAACCGGCCCAGCACCATATCCCGACCAATAATTGGCCGAGACGAGGCGCGTCGAAAGCCCATCCTGGTCGCGGAAAAATACCAGATTGGTGGCAAAATTGCGCCGCTCGGCGTAGCGCTCAGGCACTGTTAGCATGTCGCGCGGGAGGCGAATGGCATCGAGCGAGTGCCATGCCGCGCCGGGCGGCAGGAAGGCGGCAAGCCGGGCGGCGATGGGCTCGGCGTCGAAGGCGGCGATGAGAACGGTGCGCGCGGCACTTACCGGGAGTTCAGTCAACGGGCGCGCAATCATCCCCGCCGTCTCACGCCCGATGGCGGAGACATCCTGGACATAGATTTCCGAGATTGGCAGCATCTCTGGGGCAAGCGCGAAGAGCGCCGGGCCAATGCCGTCCGCATCGAACAGGGCGACCGGACCACGCGCGCGAAGATCCGAGGCCAATCGGCGGAGCGCCTCCGCCGCTAGCGGGTGCGAGAGCGCTTTGTAGAGAACATTTCCCCCTTGGCGCTGGTCGAACGTTTCGATGGCTAGCATCACGGCCTCATCGCGAGAATAAAAACTTCCGGTGCTTTCTTTTCAAAAGAGAATACCCATTCTCCCCCGGCCAGAAAGCCTCAGTAGCCAAGCCGGCGGCGCAGCTCAAAGGCCGCCGCCTCTGTATCATCGATTGGCGTCACTGGCCATGTTTCCAACCGCCCGATGAAGTTTCGTGCGCGCCCGGCGGCGATCAAACCTTCGCTGAAGCCGCGGATACGCCGCGAATGTCCCGGCAGGCGCGCGATCAGAAGCGGTGCTGTGGTGGCTGCGGCTTCCGACATCATGGAGACGCTATCCTCAGTCGCGATAATCACATCGGCGAGCGCGAGCAGACCGAAATAGGGATTATCGCCAGTTCCGTCCCAGAAATAGGCTTGACCCGCCGCCTGCGCCGGCCCGAGCGCGCGTGCCAAGGCTGCGTGCGCGGCGGGCGAGGTGCGGCGCGAGGGGGTGAGCGCAATGCCGGCGCCGCTTGCCGCAAGCGCTGCGAGCTGCGCGCCGAGTGCCGCGGCGTCAGGCGCCCCGAACTGAAAGCGGCCATTCGCGCCACCCACCAAAACCGCAACCAGTGGTCGTGGCAGATGGGTAAGGGCCGGCCGCCAGAGCGCGGCCGCCTGTGCCAGCCGCGCCGGCGATGCGCCATGGAGCGCGGTGCGGGTAACGATGACATTGGGCCCGGTGAGGTCGTCGTGCGTCGAGACAAGGACGACGTCGAAACGCCTGGGGTCCATGCGCGGGTGCTGGATCTGCACGGCGCTGATCCCGTGGCGGCGGCGAAGGGCAGCGGCAACCACGGCGCCAACGCCGCCGCAACCGATGACGATATCGGGCACTGGCCCGGAAATCGCCTTGCCAACGATGGCGAGCGGCGCCGGCCAGATCCGCGCGGTGACGAACCGCCAGGGGGCAGGCGCGGTCAGGATCCGCGCTTCTGGCACAAGCGCCGCCGCGTGCGCGAGCCCCTGGGCCTGCGCCATCAGCCCGGCATAGGGTTCGCTCAAGATCCAGGAGCTGGGCGGGGCGGGCAGAGCGCCGGGCAAGATTTCATGCCTTGGGAATGCCGTCATGGCGCGCGGGTTTGCCCGGACCTGCCTTCGCGGTCAACTGGCCTCGTCAAAAGGCGGGGGAGCAGGCCCCACCCGCATGGGTGGCCGTCATCTCGATATCTAAGGCCTTGGCCCTGTTCGATCACGCGGCCATGCTCAGTTCACTGCTTCGCCGGGAAAGCTCCCCCAGAACGCCGCTCGTGGCAGGAACCCGTGATAGCCCTTGATCTCGACCTCACACCAGGGATCGTTGGCGGTGCAATGGCTTATCCGCCCGATCACGCCGGGGGCGAGGCGAGCGACGGCCGGGGCGTTGTCCGCCGCCGTGCCGCGCAAGGTTTGTTCGCCGCCGATGATGAGCAATGTTCGCCGCCCGGTGAGCGTCGCCTCGTGGACCCAGCCTTCCGTGCCCTCAGAGTCGCGGATCAGCCGCCAGACGTCGAATTCGCGTTCGATCTCGACCGGCAGGCCGCGGCGCTTATAGACCCAGGATATAGGATAACGCGTGCCGGGGCCGACGCGCAGATTGACGTCATCGGAGCGGAGTGCGGCAAAGCGCGGGAGCGGAAGACCGGTGACGCTGCCTTTATCAGGCGCTTTATCGGAGCCTTTATCGGGGCCTTTATCAGGCGTCGGGGCGGGCGCAGGCGTTGCGGCGGCGAGGACGAGCAGCAAAAACGCCCCGAGGGCAAGCCGTTTTTTGCCGATCACTCTCCTTCCCTTACAAGATCGCGAAGACACGATAGACGGGCCCGCTCGGCGGGCGATGGCCGATGCCGATGGCGAGGAGGTCGTTGAGCCAAGCGTGGCGATGATCTCCTGTCTCAAAAACGATGGACGTACGAAAATAATATGACTCGGGCGCCACTGTCTCGCCGGCGGCAAGGCGTCGCATGATGGGTTCCGGCCCGGTGCGGAGGCCGTGATAGCAGGTGTAGATCAGAGCGCCATCATTGGTTTCCAAAACGATGCGGACGTCGAGGCGTGTGCGGCCGCCCTTGCCGATCACCAGGGCGTCTTCCCCGATCGGAAGGATACGCCCGGAGAGGCGCGGGCCGGCGAAGCGGCCGCCGCGGATCGGCACCACGCGCCGCTCACCGGAGGGGTTTGCCCCGATTATCGCTGGCTCACCGACCTCGATCGCCATCTCGAAGAGAAATTCACTCGCTAATTTGTCCATCATGATCTCTCCCACGGGAGAGATTTGTCTCCCCGTCATCCGCTGGCAAGATGATTTTTCCCCAACCCACCTCCGGACGCTGTCGCCTCGGCGCCATCGGCGCCGAGGCAAGGGGAAAGTTTTTTGGTTCTTTTTTTCAAAAAAAGAACTCTTTTTCTCCTCCCGTTCTCCTCCCATTCCACCCCTCAACCCGCCCCCATCCCTCGCTGGGGCTTTCCCCGTGGCGCAAAGCGCGTAACATGCGCGGCGCCTCGATAAACGGCACTAATGAGAGGGGGAGTGGAATGGATTTCGACCTCGACGAGACACGGCAAGCGATCCAGGACACCGCCCGCCAATTCGCCCGCGAAACTCTCCTCCCCAACGCCGCGCACTGGGATGAGGCGCGCATTTTTCCCCGCGAGGCGTTGC
>JAJYXY010000167.1 GCA_021801465.1 Pseudomonadota bacterium | reverse complement strand
ATGGATTTCGACCTCGACGAGACACGGCAAGCGATCCAGGACACCGCCCGCCAATTCGCCCGCGAAACTCTCCTCCCCAACGCCGCGCACTGGGATGAGGCGCGCATTTTTCCCCGCGAGGCGTTGCAAGCCGCCGCCGCCCTCGGCTTTGCTGGCATCTATACGCGCGAGGCGCATGGCGGCAGCGGCCTCGGGCGGCTGGAGGCGGCGCTGATTTTCGAGGAACTCGCGGCCGCCGACCCCTCGACCGCGGCGTTTCTTTCGATCCACAACATGGTCGCCTGGATGATCGACCGCTTCGGCGATGAGGCTCAGCAAGCGCGGTTTTTGCCCAAGATGATGCGCGGCGAGATCATTGCGAGCTATTGCCTGACCGAGCCGGGCTCGGGCTCGGACGCGGCCAGCCTCCGCACCACGGCACGGCGGGATGGAGAGCATTACGTGCTCAACGGCAGCAAGGCCTTCATCTCGGGTGGCGGCGCTTCCGATCTCTATGCGGTGATGGTGCGCACCGGCGGCGCCGGCCCGCGCGGCATTTCCTGCGTTCTGGTCGAGAAGGGAACGCCGGGTCTTGCGTTCGGCAAGCCGGAACGGAAACTCGGCTGGAACAGCCAGCCGACGACGCTGGTGACGTTCGAGGAGTGCCGTGTGCCGGTGGCCAACCGGCTCGGCGCCGAGGGTGAGGGGTTCCGCATCGCTTTGGCCGGGCTCGATGGCGGGCGCGTCAACATCGCCGCCTGCTCGCTCGGCGGCGCCCGCGCGGCGCGCGATCTCGCGCTCGCCTATGTCCGCGAACGCCGGCAATTCGGCCAGCGCCTCGCCGATTTCCAGGCGCTGCAATTCCGCTTGGCGGATATGGCGACGGAGTGGGAAGCATCCCGGCTGATGGTGCATCGCGCCGCCGTCGCCCTCGATCAGGGCGCGCCCGATGCGACCAGCCGCGCGGCGATGGCCAAGCGCTTCGCGACCGATGCCTGTTTTCGCATCACCGATGAGGCGCTGCAGCTTCATGGCGGTTATGGCTATATCAAGGACTACGGCGTCGAGCGCTATTTGCGCGATCTCCGCGTGCATCGGATTCTCGAAGGCACCAACGAGATCATGCGCGTCATCATCGCTCGCCATCTGCTCGCCCAATGAGCGGGGAAGAATGTTCTTTTTTCTTCGATAATGCGCAACAGCCCCTAGAGGAGATCGCGGCATGACAGACATCGCCTTCATCGGGCTCGGCAACATGGGCGCGCCGATGGCCGCCAACCTGGTGCGCGCCGGCCACCGCGTGCGAGGCTTCGATCTCAACCCCGCGCTCGTCGCCGCGCATCAGGCCGCCGGCGGTATCGCCGCGAGCAGCGCCATCGCCGCTTGCGAGGGCGCCGAAGTCGCGATCTCGATGCTGCCGGCAGGCGCCCATGTCCGCGCTCTCTATCTCGGCGATGGCGGTGTCATCGCGGCCTTGCGCGGGCGCGATGCGTTGCTGATCGATGGCTCGACGATCGATGTCGAAACCGCGCGCGCGGTCGCCGAAGCCGCTGCCGCCGCCGGCCTTGCGATGCTGGATGCGCCGGTCTCGGGCGGCGTTGGCGGTGCCCAGGCGGGGACGCTCACCTTCATGGTCGGCGGCGAGGCGGCGGCGTTCGCACGAGCGCGGCCGATCCTCGCCGCGATGGGCAAAAACATCGTCCATGCCGGCGGGCCGGGCGCTGGGCAGGCGGCGAAAATCTGCAACAACATGATCCTCGGCGTCTCCATGCTCGCGGTGTGCGAGGCCTTCGTGCTTGCCGATCGGCTCGGTCTCGCGCGCGAGAAATTATTCGAGGTCAGTTCGACATCTTCCGGCCAATGCTGGTCGCTGACCTCGTACTGCCCGGTTCCCGGCCCGGTGCCGAATGCGCCCTCCAACCGCGACTATGCACCCGGCTTCGCGGCTAGCTTGATGCTCAAGGATTTGAAACTCGCGCAGCAGGCCGCCGAGGCGAGCGGTGCGGCAACCCCGCTCGGGGCGAGTGCGGCATCGCTCTATCAACGCATCAACGATGCGGGTCTCGCGGGCAAGGATTTTTCCGCGGCCTTCACCTGGCTTTCGGCGCAGACCCGCGAGGTGGTGCCATGAGTGTTGCGAATTTTCGCGCGGCGCGCGACTTTCTTTTTACCCACCGCACCGATTTGACCACGGCGGCACGCGATTTCCGCTGGCCAGAACTCGGCAATTTCAACTGGGCGCTTGATTGGTTCGACGGTCATCTCGCCCGCGGCGAGAGCGCGGCGCGGCCGGCGCTGATGATCACCGGCACCGGGGCTGCGCGGCTCAGCTTTGCCGAACTTTCGGCACGCTCGAACCGGGTCGCCAATGGATTGCGGGCGCTCGGGGTTTCGCGCGGCGATCGGATCCTGCTGATGCTCGGCAATGTCGTTGCGCTCTGGGAGGTGATGCTGGCGGCGATGAAGCTCGGCGCCATCGTCGTGCCGGCGACGACGCTGCTCGCGCCATCCGATCTCGCCGACCGTTTCACACGCGGGCGGGTGCGCTTTCTGGTTGCGGACGGGGAGGCCGCGGAAAAATTCGCCGGGCTCGATCCCAATGTGCGGCGCATCGCCGTCGGCATGGTGCCGCCGGGCTGGACCGATTATCAAAGCCTCTATGCGGGATCAGCGGACTTCACGCCCGATGGCGCGACGCACGCCGATGATCCGATGCTGCTCTATTTCACCTCCGGCACCACCGCGCGGCCGAAACTGGTCTTGCACAGCCATCGTTCGTATCCGGTCGGCCATCTCTCGACGATGTATTGGCTTGGTCTGCAACCGGGGGACCTCCATCTCAATGTCTCCTCGCCGGGCTGGGCGAAACATGCTTGGAGCTGCTTTTTTGCGCCCTGGAACGCCGGCGCGAGCGTGTTCATTTTCAACCAGCCACGCTTCGTTGCGCGTGATTTGCTGGATGCCATCGTCGCCCATCGCGTCACCTCGCTCTGTGCGCCGCCGACCGTTTGGCGGCTGCTGATCCAGGAAGATCTCGCCGCCTGGAAAACCAGCTTGCGCGAAGTGACCGGTGCTGGCGAGCCGCTCAATCCAGAAGTGATCGAACAGGTCGAACGCGCCTGGGGCCTCACCATCCGCGACGGCTATGGCCAGACCGAAACCACGGCGCAAATCGGCAATCCGCCAGGGCAAAAAATCAAACCCGGCTCAATGGGTCGGCCGCTCCCTGGCTATCGCATCATGCTGCTGGATGCAGAGGATCACCCGGCCGAAGAGGGCATGGTCGCGATCGCGCTTGACCCGCCGCCCGCCGGCCTGATGCGCGGCTATCAAAGCGATGACGGCGGCATCGAGGCGATTGCCGGCGAATTTTACCGCACCGGTGACGTCGCCTCGCGCGATGCGGAGGGCTATCTCACCTATGTTGGCCGTGCCGACGATATTTTCAAAGCCTCTGACTACCGCATCAGCCCGTTTGAATTGGAAAGCGTATTGATCGAGCATCCCGCGATTGCCGAGGCCGCCGTTGTGCCGGCGCCCGATCCGCTGCGTCTTGCGGTGCCGAAAGCCTATGTCAGCCTCATCGCCGGGCACGCCGCCGATCGCGCGACGGCGCTCGCGATTTTTCAGCATCTCCGCGCCCGGCTCGCGCCCTATAAGCGTATTCGTCGCCTCGAATTCGCGGATTTGCCGAAGACGATTTCCGGCAAGATCCGGCGCGTCGAATTGCGCCGCGCCGAGGCCGCGCGTGGCACCGAGCGCGCCGCCGGCGAATTTCGCGAAGAGGATTTTCCCGAACTCTCCTGAAAGGATTTGCTCATGGCCATCCCGAATGCCGCGAGCGGGCTTGATTTCGCGCTCGGCGAGGAGATCGACATGCTGCGCGATCAGGTGGCGCGCTTTGCGAACGCTGAAATCGCGCCACGTGCCGCAGCGATCGACCGCGACAATGAGTTTCCCGCCGATCTGTG
>JAJYXY010000055.1 GCA_021801465.1 Pseudomonadota bacterium | reverse complement strand
AACGGAATAGGGCGGGAAATTATAGTGGAGCAGGAAATGCTCTCGGTAATCGCCTTCGAGCGAGTCGATGATTTGCTCGTCCTGGCCGGTGCCGAGGGTTGCGACGCAAAGCGCCTGGGTTTCGCCACGGGTGAAGAGCGCGCTGCCATGGGCGCGCGGCAATACGCCAACCTCGGCGAGGATCGGGCGCACGGTTTTGGTATCGCGGCCATCGATGCGAAGCCCTGTCTCGAGCACGGCGTTGCGCACGATATCGGCCTCGAGATCCTTGAACACCGCCTTGGCGCGCTCGAGATCGGTCTCGGCATCGGCGGCGGCGAGGGCGGCAAGCGCCTCTTTCTTGACCGCGGCGACCTTATCCTGGCGGACCTGCTTGACCTTCTCCCGATAGGCCTCGGCAAGCGGCGCGCGGGCCAGCGCATCAATGCGGGCGGCCAGCGCTTGCGCGCTCTCATCGGCGGTGGGCAGTTCCCACGGCTCACGCGCCGCCTGTTCGGCAAGCTCGATGATCGCCGCAATCACCGGCTGAAAGGCGGCATGGCCAAAGGTGACGGCGCCGAGCATGATTTCCTCGCTCAACTCCTTGGCCTCCGACTCGACCATCAACACCCCTTCCGCGGTGCCGGCGACGACGAGATCGAGCGCCGAGGTTTCGCGCGCGGCCGGCGTCGGATTGAGCACATAGTGGCCATCGACATGACCAACCCGCGCCGCTGCCACGGGGCCGAAAAACGGAATGCCCGAGAGCGTCAGCGCCGCCGAGCAGCCGATCATGGCGACGATATCGGGATCGTTCTCGAGATCATGGCTGAGGACGGTCGCGATGACCTGGACCTCATTTCTGAACCCCTCGGGGAAAAGCGGCCGGATCGGGCGGTCGATGAGGCGGCTGGTCAGCGTCTCGCGCTCGGTCGGGCGCCCTTCACGCTTGAAATACCCGCCGGGAATGCGCCCGGCGGCGAAAGATTTTTCCTGATAATTGACCGTCAGCGGAAAGAAATCCTGCCCCGCCCGCGCAGATTTGGCGCCGACCGCGGTGCACAGCACGATGGTGTCGCCATACCGCGCGAGCACCGCGCCATCGGCTTGGCGGGCGATTTTGCCGGTCTCGAGGGTCAGCGTGCGCCCACCCCAGGAAATTTCCTTGCGGAAATGTTTGAACATCGTTTTCGTCGTCCTTCGAACCAAGGCGCGACGCGGTGCACGCAAGCGGAAAATTCCAGGCTTCGCGCGCGGGCCGGCGTCTCGGGTGGCACGGGCGGGCTCGTGTTAGAGCCACGATCCGTGCGGCCGGAGGCGCCGCGCTGAACCCGCTTTCCCGATGCCGTCGGGATGCCTGGATCAATCAGCCGGCATGTCACCGCAGTCGCGGCGGCCGGGATAGCCCGGCCCATTGCCCCGCACCCCCATGGCGCGGGGTAAGCGCCGATGGCCGCTATATAAGCGCGACCATTGCTGACGCCATGATTTTTTTGCCGCTCCCTCGATCAGCGGCGCAGATTGAGCCGGCCGATCAGGCTCTCATAGCGCTCACGGTTTTTGCGCTTGAGATAATCGAGGAGACCGCGCCGCTGGCCAACCAGCATCAAGAGGCCGCGCCGGCTATGAAAATCCTTGGCGTGGGTCTTGAGATGCTCGGTAAGATTGCTGATCCGCTCGGAAAGCAGCGCGACCTGGACCTCTGGGCTGCCGGTATCGCCGGGATGGGTCGCATATTCGGAAACCAGCGCCGTGCGGCGCTCGGGGGTGATCGACATCGGGATATGTCTCCAGATGAGGGTTACAACAAGCGGTCGGGCCGCAGCCAGCCATCTTCCAGACGGCAGAGCCCAATCACGCGCCGCCCCGCCATCGCCCGCACCAACCCGCCTTCGGGATCGGCCGCCGATGGAATGCGCCCCATAAGCGCGACCAGGCTGATCGCTTGGCCGTGTTTGAGGTCGCCGCTCTCCGCTTCCGTCAAGGCCAGCGCCGGGATGTCGGCCAGCGCGGTCGCGACCGGAAGCAGGAGATCCGGAGAAGCGGAGCCGGTATCGCCGCTTCCCATGATCTTGTCCAGCGAAATCGCCATCGTCTCGTCGAACGGCCCGACGCGAAGCCGCCGGAGTGCCGCGACATGGCCGAGCGTGCCCAAGGCGCCCGCGAGATCGCGGGCGAGGCTCCGCATATAGACGCCCTTGCCAGACGCAACCTCGAACACCGCCGTTTCGGAATCGGGCCGGGCGATCAGTTCGAAACGGTCAACTCGCGCCGGGCGCGGCGGCAAATCCGGCGCGCGCCCCTCGCGGGCCATGTCATAGGCGCGTTCACCCGCGATTTTCACCGCTGAATAGACCGGCGGCACCTGCATGATATCGCCGCGGAACGCCGGCAGCGCCGCCCGGATCGCCGCGTCATCGGGGCGCACGGCGGAGGTCGCGGTCACTTGGCCATCAGCGTCGTCGGTGTCACGCGCCTCGCCGAAGCGAAGCGTGAAATGATAAAGCTTGGTGCCGTCCATGACATAGGGCACGGTCTTGGTCGCAGCACCAAAGGCGACCGGCAGCAACCCCGTCGCGAGCGGATCGAGCGTCCCGCCATGGCCCGCCTTTTCGGCGGCGAACGCCCGGCGCACGCGGTTGACGACATCGGTGCTGGTAATCCCGGCCGGCTTGTCCACGACGAGCCAGCCATCGAGCGCACGCCCGCGGCGCTTCCTCATCCCCTTCCCTCCCGCTTTCAGCCGAGATCGCGCGCGACGTCGGGCGAACGGAGCAGGGCGTCGATCCCAGCGGCGTACTCGAGGCTGCCATCGGGCACGAAATGGAGGCTCGGGGCGAATTTGAGGCGCATGGCATGCGCAACCTCGCCGCGCAGAAAACCCTCGGCGTGCGTCAGCGCCGGCAGCAGCGCCGCGGCGTCGGCACGACCGAGGCGCGCAAAAAACACCGTCGCATGGCGAAGATCGGGGCTCATACGCACTTCGGTCACGGTGATGTGCGCCTGCGCGAGATCTTGGTCGCGAAACGCGCCGCGGGCAAAGACGCCAGCGAGCACATGGCGAATCTCCTCACCGACGCGCAATTGCCGCTGGCTCGGCCCACGCTCGCGCGATTCCGCCCGCTTCATGCCGCGACCAATTCCGTCTCGAAGCATTCGACCATGTCGCCTTCGCGGAGATCATTGAATCCGGCAAAAGAGAGCCCGCATTCATAACCCCGCGCGACCTCGCGGACATCGTCCTTGAAGCGCTTGAGCTGCGACAACTCGCCCTGGTGGATGACGACGCCATCGCGAATCAGCCGCACCCCGGCGCCGCGCTTGACCAGGCCCTCGGTGATCATGCAGCCAGCGACCTTGCCGACCTTGGTGATGTCGAACACTTTGCGGATTTCGGCATAGCCCAAGAATTTCTCGCGCGCTTTCGGCGCCGTCTTGCCGCGCACCAGTTTTTCGACGTCGTCGGCGACTTCATAGATGATGCTGTAATAGCGGATATCGACGCCTTCGCGCTGGGCGAGCTCGCGCGCTTGCGCGGTCGCGCGGACATTGAAAGCGACGACGACCGCTTCCGAGGCTTTGGCAAGCTGGATGTCGCTTTCGGTGATCTGGCCGACGCCGGCATGAAGAACGCGGACCTTGACCTCTTCGGTCGCGAGCTTGCCGACGGTGAGCGCGAGCGCCTCCGCCGAGCCCTGAACGTCGGCCTTGATCAGAACCGCGACCTCTTTCTGCTCGCCGGCCTGGATGCGCGCCAGCATCTGATCGAGGGTGCCGCGCCCAGCAGCGACCCCGGCATTGGCCTTCTCACGCGCCTTGCGCTGGCGGAATTCGGAAATCTCGCGCGCCCGCGCCTCGTTCTCGACGGCAACCAGCGGCTCGCCAGCGCCAGGCACCCCGGCGAGGCCGAGAATCTCCACCGGCGCGGACGGCAGCGCCTCATGCAGCGCCTTGCCGCGATCATCGAGCATTGCCCGCACCCGCCCCCATTCGGCGCCGGCGACGACGATGTCGCCTTGCCGCAGCGTGCCTTTCTGGACGAGGACGGTCGCCACCGGGCCGCGCCCACGATCGAGCCGGCTTTCGATGACCGTGCCCTCGGCGGCGCGCTCGGGATTGGCGCGAAGATCGAGGATCTCCGCCTGGAGCAAAATCGCCTCCTCAAGCTTGTCGAGGCCGGTGCGCTTGAGCGCCGAGACCTCGACCTCCTGGGTATCGCCGCCCAAGGATTCGACGACGATGTCGTGGCTGAGGAGATCGTTCCGGACCCGGTCTGGCTTGGCGCCAGGCTTGTCCATCTTGTTGATAGCGACGATGATCGGCGCGCCAGCGGCTTTCGCATGGCGGATCGCCTCAATGGTCTGCGGCATCACCCCGTCATCGGCGGCGACGACGAGGACGACGATGTCGGTGACACCGGCGCCGCGCGCGCGCATCGCGGTGAACGCCTCGTGCCCGGGCGTGTCGATGAAGGTGATCCGCTCGCCCGAGCCAAGCCGCACCTGATAGGCGCCGATATGCTGGGTGATCCCGCCCGCCTCGCTCGCGGCGACATCGGTCGCGCGGAGCGCATCGAGAAGCGAGGTCTTGCCGTGGTCGACATGCCCCATCACGGTGACGACCGGCGGCCGCTTGATCAGCGCCGCATCCTCATCGGTGACGCCGGCGAGACCGATCTCGACATCCGATTCAGAGACCCGTTTGGCGCGGTGGCCGAATTCCTGGACCACGAGTTCGGCGGTATCGGCATCGATGGTCTGAGTGATGGTTGCCATCACCCCGAGCTTCATCAGCGCCTTGATCACCTCTGGCGCCCGCGCCGCCATCCGGTTGGCCAATTCTTGTACCGAAATATTTTCCGGCAATATCACGTCGCGCACGACTTTCACCTGGTCCGAACGTAGCCGGTCGAGTTCCGCCTGACGCCGCTCGCGATCACGCTGGCGGCGCATGGAGGCGAGCGAACGCACCCGCTCGTCCTCATCATCGAGCGCTGCTTGAATGTTTATCCGGCCGCCACCACCGCGGCGACGATCATCGGCAACTTTTTTCACCGCCGGCACTTGCGGCTTGCGCGCCGGCACAGCGCCACCGGGGCGACGCGCCGGGCGGCTCTCGTCTTCTTCCTCGGCATTGGCGGCGCGAAGGCGCAACGTCTCGGTCGGTGTCGCCGGCTTGGCGGCGGGCGTTGCCGGCGGGCGCGCCTCGGGGCGGCGTGCCGGCTCACGCGCGGCGGGCTTGGCAGCGGTGGACGCGGCGCGGCGGGCTTCTTCCTCGGCGGCGCGACGCGTCGCCTCTTCCGCCGCGGCACGGGCCTTGGCCTCTTCCTCG
Organism: Pseudomonadota bacterium; assembly: GCA_021801465.1. Lineage (GTDB taxonomy): Bacteria > Pseudomonadota > Alphaproteobacteria > Acetobacterales > Acetobacteraceae > Acidibrevibacterium. Next base: position 18,377 of record JAJYXY010000055.1, on the reverse strand, counting down.
GCCCGGCGGGCTTCCTCCTCGGCCGCGCGACGGGCTTCCTCCTCGCGCCGGCGTGCCTCTTCGGCGGCGGAGAGGATAGAGATTTTTTCCTGCTCGCGGCGCTCGGCCTCGCGCCGCGCCGCTTCGCGCTGCTGCTCGGCGAGTGCACGCTGGCGGGCGGCGAGTTCTGTCGCCGTCAGGGTCCGCCCGCCGGCGCCGGTGCGCGCGGGCGCGGGCTTTGCCACCTGCGCAGGGTGTGCCGCGGCGGCCTCGCTAGGCCGCGCCGCGGGTGCCCCCGGCGTGGCTGCGGGCGCGACGCCGCGCTTCTTACGCACTTCCACCTGCACCACTTTTGAGCGGCCATGGCTGAAGCTCTGGCGTACCGAGCCAGCATCGACGGTGCGCCCGCCCTCGAGCCGCCCGCTCGGGCGCAGCGAAAGCCGCCCTTTACCGCTGTCTTGATCGCTACCTTCAGTCATTGACCCGTCCGTACTCTGTTCTTTGTCCACATTCTCTGCCGGTATCGCCGCCAACGCCCCATGTTGGGACGCATCATTGGACCGCCCGCGCTCAATCCTCAAGCCGTATCTCCGCCATTGTCCTCATCCCTGCCCTCGATTCCCGCGAGACGCGCGGCATCAGCCATGATCATCGCCGCGAGCTTTCCCGGGGCGATGGCAACGTGAACCACCCGCTCACGAGCAAAAACGCGCCCCAGCGCCGCGCCCGAAAGCGGATCGACCACCACGACCCGCTCGCCGGGTTTGACCGCGGCGAGAAACCGGGCCCGCTCTTCCGCACTCCCGTCACGCGCCGCGACCACGAGCCCCGCCCGGCCAGCGCCGAGCCATTCCCGCGCCTTGTCGAACCCAGCCACCGCTTGCCCCGCCCGCCGGGCAAGACCTAACCGCTCGCCGATCCGCGCGACGAGCCCAGCCTCGACGAGGGCGGCGAGATCCGGCGGCACATGCACTTGCATCTTGGCGGCGCGGGCAAAGCCACCGCGCCGCGCCGCGGTTTCTAACACATCCCGCCGCGCGCTCAACCACATTCCACGCCCGGGCAGCCGCTCGGCGAGATCGGCGACGATCTCGCCACCGGGGCCGACGACGAAACGGATCATCGCCGTTTTGTCGCGCCGCGCCCGCGTGACTAGGCAGCGCCGGAGCGGCCCGCTCTCCTCCGCCTCGTCCGAGAGCGGCGCGCGTTCAGGCGTCTTTCGCCTCCCTGCCCGCGTCATCGGCGAACCAATGCGCGCGCGCCGCCATGATCACGCCGTTGGCCCAAGCCTCGGCGGCCTCGGCATCCATCTCCCCGGGGCCGACGATCTCGAGCAATTCATCGCTCGCGAGATCGGCGAGGTCATCCAGCGTTTTGACGCCTTTTTCGCCGAGCGCGACCAGCATCGCGGGCGTCATCCCCTCGATCGCGGCAATGTCGTCGCTAACCCCGAGCGCCACCCGCTTCTCGCTGAGCTCGGCATCGCGCCGGGCGAGAAAAGCCTCGGCACGGCGGATCAGCTCGGCGGCGACGGCCTCGTCGAAACCCTCGATCTCGGCGAGTTCCTCGGGCGGCGAAAAGGCCAGCTCCTCGATGGTATTGAACCCTTCCGCGACGAGGAGGCCGGCGATCACATCATCGACATCGAGCGCCTCGACAAAAAGCCCGGTGCGGCGGCGGAATTCTTCTTGGCGGCGCTCGCTCTCCTCGGCTTCGGTGAGGATGTCGATGTCCCAGCGGGTGAGCTGGCTCGCGAGCCGCACATTCTGGCCACGCCGGCCGATGGCGAGCGAGAGCTGGTCGTCGGGGACCACCACCTCGACGCGCCCGGCCTCCTCGTCGATCACCACTTTGGTCACCTCCGCCGGTGCCAGGGCATTGACGACGAAAGTCGCCGCTTGTGGGCTCCAGGGAATGATGTCGATCTTCTCGCCCTGCAGCTCTTGCACCACCGCCTGGACGCGCGAGCCACGCATACCGACGCAGGCGCCGATCGGATCGATCGAGGAATCGCGCGAGACCACCGCCATTTTCGCGCGCGAGCCGGGATCGCGGGCGACCGCCTTGATCTCGATGATACCGTCATAAATCTCCGGCACTTCCTGGGCGAAGAGCTTGGCGAGGAAATTGGGATGGGTGCGCGAGAGAAAGATTTGCGGCCCGCGCGGCTCCTCGCGCACGTCATAGATATAGGCACGCACGCGGTCGCCATTGCGGAAACTCTCGCGCGGGATCAGCTCGTCGCGCCGCAACAGCGCCTCGGCGCGGCCGAGATCGACCATGAGGTTGCCGTATTCGGTGCGCTTGACGGTGCCGTTGATGATTTCGCCGACGCGGTCCTTGTACTCGTCATATTGGCGCTTGCGCTCGTATTCGCGCACACGCTGCACGATTACCTGTTTTGCGGTTTGCGCGGCGATGCGGCCGAAATCGATCGGCGGCAGCGGATCGACGAGATGTTCGCCGACCTGGATATCGGGCTTGAACTTGCGGGCGATGGCGATCGGGATCTGGGTCTCCTCGTTTTCGACCGCTTCCACCGCCTCGGTCCAGCGCGAGAGATGCACTTCGCCAGTTTTCTTGTCGATGCGGGCGCGGATATCCTTTTCATGGCCGTACTTGGCGCGGCCGGCCTTTTGAATGGCCTGTTCCATCGCCTCCAGCACTTCGTCGCGATCGATCGATTTTTCGCGCGCGACGGCATCGGCCACCAAAAGCAATTCCGGTCGGGCGATCGCGGTATCCATGGCTTGAGACCTTTCCATTGACGTTTCGGGCACGTTCGTTCGCGGTTAATCGATGGTTTCTCGGCGGTCGGTTCAGTTCAGCGAGGGATCGGTTTCGGCGGCGAGCAGCGCGTCCGTCAGCACGAGCTTGGCACGGCGGATGTCGCGGCGCGGAAGGGCGATTTCGCTGCCGTCATCGAGGCGGAGATGCGCCGTCGCGCGATCGGCGCCAAGCACGATGCCGGCAAAGCGCTTGCGCCCGTCCAGCGCCACCGCCATCTCGACGCGGGCGAGATGGCCGGCAAAGCGGTTCCAGTCCTTCGCGCGGGTCAGCGGCCGGTCGATCCCCGGCGAACTCACTTCCAGCGTCCAGGCGCCGGGCAGCGGATCCTCGACATCGAGCACCGCGCCGAGCGTGCGGCTCAGCGCCTCGCAATCCTCGATGCCGAAACGCACGCCGTCGGCGCGGTCGGCCATGATCTGCACCGTCGGCCGCTCGCGCCCGATCACAGCGACCCGCACCAGCTCATAGCCGAGCGCCTCCAGCGTGGGCGTGATGCGCGCGGCAAGCTTGGCCTCGAGGCCAGTGTGATAGGGGCGATCCTCGTAATCAGAACGATCCTCGTCCAAGATGAACCCATCCAAAACAAAAAAGGCGGCCCGCGAAGGCCACCCCGTAACATCGCGGAGATTTTGTTGGCGCAGACATAGCGCCCCCGGCCAGGTTTCGCAAGGGGGTGCTTCAGCTATGATGTGTTGGGAAGGGTGATGCGTTGGGTTGGCTATCAGCGATGCCTCGCACCCGATGGGACGGAGGTTGGGTCCGAGCCGATGGGCAGAAGTGATTATCGGCGTAGCCTTTGGGAACGCGGCGCCGCCGGCTGATACCTTCCCAAAGATAAAGTCTTTTTGCTTCTTTTTCTTCAGAAAAAGAAGTCCTTTGACTATAATTTTGCTATCCTTGCCCGCCTATCCCTGGCCCGGCGCGCTTGCATCGGCGCGGGAATTGGGGCATAGGGCTGGCGCCGGTGGAAGCCGGTAATTCGCACGCGCGGCGCCTTTCCCGGTTTTGGCCGGGTTCCGGTGGGTGGTGTCGATGGATGAATGCCATCTGGCACCGCTCCTTTGGCTGCGCGGAGGGTCAACCGGACACGTGAAAGGAGATCGCCCGATGGCGATGCCGCAATTCTCGATGCGCCAGCTTCTTGAAGCCGGCGTTCATTTCGGCCACCACACCCGCCGCTGGAACCCGCGCATGGCGCCGTTCCTATTTGGCGTGCGCAATCAGGTCCACATCATCGACCTCCAGCAAACCGTTCCGATGCTCGACCGCGCGCTTCGCGCCGTGCGTGACGTTGTTGCCGGCGGCGGGCGGGTTTTGTTTGTCGGCACCAAGCGGGCGGCGGCAGAGTATGTCGCCGACGCGGCAAAGCGCTGTGGCCAGTATTACGTCAATCACCGCTGGCTCGGCGGCACGCTGACCAACTGGAAGACGATCACCGCGAGCATTAAGCGGCTGCGCCAGATCGAGGATCAGCTCGCGGGCGACACGAGGGGCCTGACCAAGAAAGAGGTGTTGAACCTGACGCGCGACCGCGACAAGCTGGAGCGCGCGCTCGGCGGCATCAAGGAGATGGGCGGGCTGCCCGATATTCTGTTCATCATCGATACCAACAAGGAAAAACTTGCGGTCGAGGAGGCGGCGAAGCTCGGTATTCCGGTCGTCGCGGTGCTCGACAGCAACTCCGACCCGACCGGCATCACCTATCCGATCCCCGGCAATGACGACGCGGTGCGGGCGATCTCGCTTTATTGCGATCTCGTCGCGGCTGCGGTGCTCGATGGCATCAGCGCCGAGATGGCGGCTTCTGGCGCCGATATCGGCGCTGCCGAGACCTTGCCCGCGGAGATCGTCGCCGAAAGCGATGCCGGAGAGGCGTTGTCGGCCTGACCCCAAAGGCTGATCCCGCTTTGGCTGAACCACCGAACGGAGAGACTTCCATGGCTGAGATTACCGCCGCGCTGGTCAAGGATCTGCGCGAGAAAACCGGCGCCGGGATGATGGATTGCAAGAAGGCGCTCGGTGAGACCGGTGGCGACCTCGAGGCTGCCATCGACTGGCTGAGGAAAAAGGGCCTCGCGCAGGCGGCGAAGAAATCCGGCCGCGTCGCCGCCGAAGGGCTGATCGCCGTCGCCTCGGTGCCGGCCAAGGCGGCGATGGTCGAGGTCAATGCCGAGACCGATTTCGTCGCCCGCAACGAGCAGTTCCAGGCTTTTGTCAGCGAGGTCGCGAAGATCGCGCTCCATGTCGGGGAAGATATCGCGGCGATCAATGCCGCCCCCTACCCCGGCACTGGCCGCACGGTTGCCGAGGAGCTGACGCAACTCGTTGCGACCATCGGCGAGAACATGACGATCCGCCGCGCCCGCGTGCTTTCGGTGCCGCAGGGGGTGGTCGCGAGCTATGTCCATGCCGCGCTCAAGCCGGGCCTGGGTAAAATCGGCGTCCTCGTTGCGCTCGAGGGCAATAGCGAGGCGCAGGCGCTGGAGATGCTCGGGCGTCAGGTCGGCATGCATATCGCCGCGACGCGACCGGAGGCGATCGACATCGACGGCGTCGATCCGGCGGCGCTGCTGCGCGAGCGCAATGTGCTCGCCGAGCAGGCCCGCGCCTCTGGCAAGCCCGAGGCGATCATCGAAAAAATGGTCGAGGGGCGCATTCGCAAATATTACGAGGAAGTGGTGCTGTTGGAGCAGGTTTGGGTGCATGACGGCGAAAGCCGGGTGCGCGCCGTGCTCCAGAAGGCCGGCGCCAAGGCCGCTGGCTTCGCCCGCTTCACCCTCGGCGAGGGGATCGAGCGTCAGGGTGGCGATTTCGCCGCTGAGGTCGCCGCCGCCGCCGGGATCGCCGGCGCGGAGGCGAAACCCGCATAAACCATCGGCCATGGGGCGAGGCCAAACCTCGCCCCTTGTTCCCGCCCGCCTGCCCCGGTAGGTTCTCCGCCGTGCGGCACAGTGCATCGTCAGTCAAAGCGGCCCCATGATGACCGAGCGGCGTACCTACCGGCGTGTTCTTCTCAAAGTGTCCGGCGAGGCGCTGATGGGCGGGCGCGACTATGGCATCGGCCCGGAGACGGTCCAGCGCATCGCCATCGATATCGGCGATGTCGTCGCCATGGGGGTGCAGGTTTGCCTCGTCATCGGCGGCGGCAACATCTTTCGCGGCGTCTCGGGCGCCGCCGGCGGGATGGATCGCGCCCAGGCCGACTATATGGGCATGTTGGCCACCGTGATTAACGCGCTCGCGTTGCAGAATGCGCTCGAGAAGCTCGGGGTCGCGACCCGGGTGCAATCGGCGATCCCGATGGCATCCGTCTGCGAGCCCTATATCCGCCGCCGCGCCCAGCGCCACATGGAAAAGGGCCGCGTCGTGATTTTCGCCGCCGGCACCGGCAACCCGTTTTTCACCACTGACACCGCGGCCGCGCTGCGCGCCGCCGAGATGCGCTGCGATGCCCTGCTCAAGGGCACGCAGGTCGATGGCGTCTATTCCGCGGACCCGCGCAAGGTCACGGACGCGGAACGCTATCAGGAGCTGAGCTATCACGACGTTCTTGCGCGCGACCTTGCGGTAATGGACGCCGCTGCGATCAGCCTTGCCCGCGAAAACGGGCTGCCGATCCTGGTCTTCAACATCCATGCCGCCGGCGCATTCGCCCGCGTGATGCGCGGCGAAGGACGCTTTACCACCATCATCGAAACCCGGTAAGCACCGCCGCGTCATCTTGGGCGAGCAAGGGGGAGTTATATGCCGGCCGATCTCACCACGTTGAAGCAGGATCTTACCCGCCGGATGGAAAGCGCCATCGAGACGCTGCGGCGGGAATTCGCTGGGCTGCGCACCGGCCGCGCCAGCCCCGGCCTCCTCGAGCCGGTGCGCGTCGAGGCCTATGGCGGCGAGATGCCGCTCGCCCAGGTTGGCACCATCGGTGTTCCCGAGCCACGCATGATCACCGTCCAGGTCTGGGACAGGAGTCTGGTCGGCGCCGTCGAGCGCGCCATCCGCGATGCCGGGCTCGGGCTCAACCCGTCTTCGGACGGGCAATTGGTCAGAGTGCCGATCCCGATCCTGACCGAGGAACGGCGCGCCGAACTCGCCAAAGCCGCTGGCCGCTATGCCGAGGGGAGCCGGGTCGCGGTGCGCGGCGTGCGGCGCGACGGCATGGACCAGATCAAGGCGCACGAGAAAAAGCACGACATCAGCGAGGACGACGCCGCCGACTGGTCGGCCGAGGTGCAAAAACTCACCGATCAGTATATCAAGCGAATCGACGAGCTGCTGGCCGAGAAGGAAAAGGACATCCGGCACGTCTGATGTCGTCTTTTCCGGCCATTACCGCGCCCAAGGGCGCCCTCGCCCTACCGCTCGCGCCGCCACCCGCGCACGTCGCCATCATTATGGATGGCAATGGCCGCTGGGCGAAGGCGCGCGGGCTGCCGCGCATCGCCGGCCACCGCGCCGGCGCTCGCGCCGTGCGCCGCGCGATCGAAGCGGCGCTCGAACATGGGGTGCGCTGGCTGACCCTTTATGCCTTCAGCAGCGAGAATTGGCGCCGCCCGCGCGAGGAGGTGAGCGATCTCACCGCCCTGCTGCGCCATTATCTGAAAAGTGAAATCGCCGAGCTCGCCGCCAACGGCGTGCGCCTGCGCGTAATCGGCGAGGCGGCGCGGTTTTCCCCCGACATCCAGGCAAGCCTCAAGGAAGCCGAGACGATCACGGCGGGCAATGCCCGGCTCAACCTCACCATCGCCCTCTCTTATGGCGGACGCGATGAAATTATCGCCGCTGCGCGCAAGGTCGCCGAGGCGGTGAAAACCGGCGCGCTCGATCCCGCCGATCTCGATGAGGCGGCGTTCGCGAGCCGGCTTTTTACCGCCGGCATGCCCGATCCCGATCTGATTATCCGCACCAGCGGCGAGCGGCGGCTCTCCAACTTCCTGCTCTGGCAGGCGGCTTACGCCGAGCTGATTTTCCTCAACGTGCTATGGCCGGATTTTGCCGCCACCCATTTTTCCGAGGCGCTGGCCGATTACGCGGGCCGGGAACGCAGATTCGGTGCCCGTCCCGGCTGAGCCGCCCGCCGCCTCGGCGAATGGCGGCAAATGGGGCGATCTCCTGGTGCGCGTGCTCTCTGCCGCGGTGCTGGTGCCGCTTGCGCTCGGCGGCATTTGGATCGGCGCCTGGCCTTGGGTCGCGCTGGTGGTGGCAATCGCCGCCGGGCTTGGTGCGGAATGGGTCGCGCTTTGCCATGAGCATTGGCTTAGCCCGGCGGGCCTTGTGGTGATCGTGAGCCTCGCGCTGGCCGCAGCACTGGCCAGCCGCTCGCCGCTCGCCGCACTCGCGCTCGCCGCGCTCGGCACCATGCTCGCCGCGTGGCGCGGCAAGCGGCGGCTCGCCGGCGGCATTTTCTACATCGCGCTCGCGAGCATCGCCCTGGTCTGGCTACGGGCCGATCCGCGCGCCGGCCGCGGCGATATTCTGTTTGTCATGTTTACCGTCTGGGCCAGCGACATCGGCGCCTATCTCGCCGGCCGGCTGATCGGCGGGGCAAAGCTCGCGCCACGGATCTCGCCGGGCAAGACCTGGTCGGGCGCGGTCGGCGGGCTCGCCGCGGCGATCGGGGTTGGGCTGAGCGCGGCCGCGCTCGGCGGCGGCGGCGCGCTTCATGCCGCGCTGATCGCCGCCTTGCTCGGGGTCATTGCGCAAGGCGGCGATTTGTTCGAAAGTTTTTTGAAGCGCCGCTTTGGGGTCAAGGATTCTGGCCACCTCATTCCCGGCCATGGTGGCCTTCTCGACCGGCTGGATGGGGTTCTGGCGGCAGCGCCGATCGCAGCGCTGCTCGCGCTTTGCGTGGGAAAGGGAGTTTTGCTTTGGACGTGACCGCCGATCTCGCCGCCGCCACGACACGCGCCCAGCGCACACTGCCAAGTGCCGCACGCGCGCCGGACGATGCCGCCAAGACCGTGACCATCCTCGGCAGCACCGGCAGTGTCGGCACGCAGACTCTCTCGCTGCTCGATGACCGCGCGCGTTTCAAGGTCAGGGCGCTGGTCGCCGGGCGCAACGCCGCCCGGCTCGCCGAACAGGCTCTGGCCTCTGGCGCTGAATGGGCGGTGATCGCCGATGAGGCGCAGTATCCGACAGTGCGGGCGGCGCTCGCGGGCAGCTCGGTGCGGGTCGCGGCGGGCCAGCAAGCGGTGATCGATGCGGCCTCGCTCGCCGTCGATTGGACGATGGCGGCGATCACCGGCGCTGCCGGACTTCCCGCGACTTTGGCCGCGATCGGCGCAAGCCGCGCTGTAGCACTCGCCAACAAGGAGGCGTTGGTTTGCGCGGGCGATGTCGTGCTCGGCGCGGTTGCGCGCGCCGGGACGACGTTGCTGCCGGTCGATTCCGAGCATAACGCGATTTTTCAGGCGCTCGCCGATGGTAACCGGGCCAGTCTCGATAAAATCATCCTGACCGCCTCCGGCGGCCCGTTCCGCACCGCATCAAGCGCCGAAATGGCGGCGGCAACGCCAGAGGCCGCGCTTCGCCACCCGGTCTGGTCGATGGGGGCGAAGATCAGTATCGACAGCGCGACGCTGATGAACAAAGGCCTCGAGGTGATCGAGGCGGCACGGCTATTCGGGCTCGACGAAAGCCAGATCGAGGTTCTGGTCCATCCGCAGTCGGTGATCCATGGCATGGCGTGCTTTGCCGACGGCAGTGTCGTCGCCCAACTCGGCTCGCCGGACATGCGCGTCCCTATCGCACACGCGCTGGCTTGGCCTTCGCGGATGAGAACGGCGGCGCCACGGCTCGATCTCGCCGCCATCGCCCGGCTGGATTTCGCGCCCCCCGATCATGGGCGTTTTCCCGCCCTTGCCCTCGCGCGCGCCGCCTTGCGTGCGGGCGGCGGCGCCCCCACCTTGCTCAATGCCGCGAATGAAGTGGCGGTGGCCGCGTTTCTCGCCCGGCGCATTGGGTTTCTCGATATCGCCGCACTGGTCGGGCGGGTGATGGATCGGCTGGGGGCGCCGGCGGCGGCTGATCTTACGACGGTGCTCGCCCTCGATGCTGAGGCGCGGCGTGCCGCCGAAACCCTGATCGGAGCCCGTTGATGCTGTCGTTTCTGCCCTTAATGGTGCCTTCGACGCTGCGTTCGGTCGCGGCGTTTTTGGTCGTGCTCGGGGTGTTGGTATTTTTTCACGAGCTCGGCCATTACCTCGCCGCGCGCTGGCGGGGCGTGCGTGTCGAGGCGTTCTCGATCGGGTTCGGGCGCAAGCTCGTCGGCTGGCGTGATCGCCATGGCACGGAGTGGCGCATCGCGTGGCTCCCGCTCGGCGGCTTTGTCAAGCTGCACGGCCAGGAACAGCCCGAGGAGGTGAGCGAAGAAGTCAAAGCCACCTGGGTCGCGGGGCAGACATTCCACGAAAAACCGGTGCTCTCGCGGGCGATCATCGTCGCCGCGGGGCCGATCGCCAATTTCGCCCTGGCGTTCCTCTTGTTTACGGCACTTTTCGCCGTCGCCGGCCGGCCGGTGGTCGAGCCGGTGGTCGGCGAGGTGATGGCCTCCTCGGCGGCGGCGAAGGCCGGGCTCATGCCGGGAGATCGAATTCTCGCGATCGACGGGGCGCCGGTTGCGCGTTTTCTCGATCTGCAGCGCATCGTCGCGGCCCGCCCCGGCGCTACGCTCGACCTGACCCTCACCCGCCAAGGCGAGACGCAGCATGTCTCGGTGACGGTGGGAAGCCGCCTCGTCGATGGCCGCGAAATCGGGCTGCTTGGGATCTCCGGCGGCAAGGTGCTTTATCAGCCTCTGTCACCGGCTGGCGCGGTCGTCGCCGGGGCGGAAGAGACCGTCACCGTCACACGCGAGACGGTGAGCGGCGTTTGGCAGATGATCACCCGCCAGCGTGGCACCGATGATCTCGGCGGGCCACTCCGCATCGCCCAGCTTTCGGGACAGGTGGCGGCCGAGGGTGTCGCCAATCTTTTATCGTTCATCGCCGTGCTTTCGATCAATCTCGGCCTCGTCAATCTGTTTCCCATTCCGATTCTCGATGGCGGGCATTTGCTATTTTATCTGGCCGAGGCGCTGATCGGCCGGCCAATCCCAAAGCGCGCGCAGGAATATGGGTTCCGTGCCGGATTCGCGCTGCTCGTCGGGCTGTTCATTTTCGCAACCTGGAACGATCTTTCCCATCTCGGGATTTTTCGCTGGGTCGCTCATCTCGCCGGCTGAGGCGGTCGGGTTTCGCTTTTTTGCCGATTATGCCGCCGAGAGGGTGATTTTCTTGCGATTTTTGCAAATGATTCTAAGCGATATGTCGCTTTGCTTTCATTCGCAGATTAAAACTCGCGATCCAGTGATCTAAGGGTAGCATCGTGCGGCAAGGGCGGCTATTGTCCGGCCGCCGTGCCCGGCGCGGTAACAGCGATAGGAAGACCTGGCTTTGAAAATCGCGCGCGCCGCACGTCTCGCGATCGCATGTCTGTCGATCTTCACCTTGGCCGCGCCGGATTTCGTTGCAATAACGGCATGGGCGCAGGAAAGCGGCGCCGGGCCCGAGGCACCGCCCGCCCCGCCGCCGACGCCCTCGGAAAAGCCAGCGGAAAAAGCGGCGGCGCCCGAGGCGCCAAAAGAGCCGCCCGCCCTGCCACCCGTGATCGTGCATCCCGTCAACCCCAACGACGTGATCCAGTCGATCATCGTCGAGGGCAACAAACGCATCGAGACCGGCACGGTTCTCTCCTACATGGTGCTCCAGCCGGGTGATCCGTTCGATGTCGACCGCATGGATCGCAGCCTCAAGACCTTGTATGCGACCGGGCTTTTCTCCGACGTCAATATCCGCCGCGAGGGCGCCAATCTCATCGTCAAGGTGACGGAGAATCCCATCGTCAATCGCGTAGCCTTCGAGGGCAACAAGAAACTAACCGACGATCAATTGAAAGGCGCCATTCAGCTCCGCCAAAACGCGGTCTACACCGCAACCCAGGTTCAGGCGGATCGCAAGAAGCTGCTCGAGCTTTATTCGCAGAATGGCAAATTCGCCGCCTCCATCGTGCCGCAAATCATCAAACAGCCGGAAAACCGCGTCGATATCGTCTTCAAGATCGACGAGGGCCCGACCTCGCTCATCAGCCGCATCGCCTTCGTCGGCAATCATGCCTTCAGCTCCGGCACCTTGCTCGACGTCATCAGCAGCCGCGAGCATGAATGGTGGTTGTTTCTCTCCTCCTCCGACACGTATGCGCCCGAGCGAATAGCCTACGACAAAGAATTGCTGCGCAAATTCTATCTCAAGAACGGCTACGCCGATTTCTCGGTGACGTCGGCCAATGCCGAGTTATCGCCCGACCGGCAGGCGTTTTTCCTCACCTTCGTGCTGCATGAGGGCGATCGCTACAAGGTCGCCAAGATCACCGTCGATTCGCGCTTCCCGAACATTTCCGGCGATTCGCTGATCAAAGACATCAAGCTCAAGCCTGGGGATTATTACAACGGCAACGCGGTCGAGGATTCGGTCAAAGCGGTCTCGGCCGATGTGCAATCACGCGGCGAGCCCTTCGTCGAAGTCAAGCCGCGCATCTCGCGTGATGAGAAAGCGCACACGGTCAGCCTGATTTTCGACGTCGATTCGGGGCCGAGGGTTTATGTCGAGCGCATCGACATCGTCGGCAATAGCCGCACCGAGGATCAGGTTATCCGCCGCCAATTCACCTTCGCCGAAGGGGACGCGTTCAGTCAGGACGCGATGACCGCGACACAACAAAATTTGAAGGGGCTCAATTTCTTCGACAATGTCAACGTGACCAACGCCCCTGGGTCGGCCCCGGATAAAACCGTCGTCACCGCGCAGGTGCAAGACAAGCCGACCGGCTCGCTCAGCCTCGGCGGCGGCTATTCCACCGATATCGGCCCCTTGCTCAACGTTGGCGTGTCGGAAAATAATTTTCTTGGCACCGGCATGAGCGCGGGCGTGAATGCGGTGATCGCGGAGCTGGAAACCTCTGAAAGCATCAATTTTTCCGATCCTTATTTTCTTGGCGACAATCTCCTCTTTGGCGTCAATCTATTTCATATCGACAATAATTTTGCCTATTTTGCGGAATATAGCGAACGCCGTACCGGTGGGTCGATCAATATCGCCTATCAGTTCAACGACCATTTCCGCCAGAGCTGGACCTACACCTACGCCAATCGTGAAGTCTACAATGTCTATAATGGCGCCAGCTATTACATTCAGGACCAATCCGGACAATCCATCCTGTCGCAATTCGGGCAAGTCTTCACCATGGATTATCGCGACAATCCCCTCAACCCGCATAGCGGCATCGTGGTCCGCGCCGGCACCGATTACGCCGGGCCGGATCTCGGCGGGCAGGCGGATTTCTATCGCGTCCACCTTGATTCGCAGCAAATCCTGCCGCTCGATTTCCTCACCGGAAACAACCAGTGGGCGCTCTCCTTTATCCAGAGCGGCGGCTATATTCAGTCCCTCAACGGCCAGCCGACCTTCCTCGAAGACCGGTTTTATCTCGGCGGGCAGAATTTGCGCGGCTTCCTCGATGGCGGTGTCGGCCCGCATGACCCCTATACCGGTGACAGCCTGGGCGGCGATCTGATGTGGACGGCCTCAACCGAACTCTGGTTCCCGCTCCCGGTCTCACCAGATCTTGGCTTGTCAGGCCGGCTTTTCACCGATATGGGCGCGCTCAGTGGGCTTCAGGAGCAGGGAAGTGTGCGTTATCCGCCGATCGTCGTGGAAAACAATTTTAGCACCGGCAGAGCGGTCAACTTCCGTGGCCAGCTCTTGAATTCTCAAATCTGGACCAACGATGGCTCGATCCGCCTCAGCGCTGGTATCGGCTTGACCTGGAATAGCCCCTTTGGCCTGATCAATCTCGATATCGGCGAGCCGATCATCATGAGTAAATATGATATGACTGAACTCTTCCGCGTCGGCTTTGGCACGAGGTTCTAAGACATAATGCGTTATTCCGTTGCTTTGCTCGCGCTCGCGAGCGCCGCTTTCGTCCTGCCGCTCGTCCCCGCGCGCGCGCAGCAGGCTCCGCAACAATCGCCGCAATGGTTCGTGCCCGGCCAGCAGCAGCAGAAGGCGCCGCCGCGCACCAATCCGCACGCAACGCCGCAAGCCGCCCCCACCCCCGGCCCCGAGGCGGCACAGACCCCGCAGCCGGCTGGCCCGCCGCCGCCGCAAATGCAGTTGCAATTGCCGCCGGTGCCGCAATTGCCGCCCTTGCCCAAGGGGTCGGCGCCACCGGCCGCGGTGATCGGCGTGCTCGGCGTCCCCGAAGTGATGCGCGCCTCGACCGCGGCGCAAGAGGTCGAGCGCACCATTGGCGGGCGCCGCGCCAAGCTCAATCAAGACGCGCAGAAAGAGCAGGCCGCCTGGCGGGACATGCAACAGGCGCTGGTCAATGATCGTGCCAAGCTCAAGCCGGACCAAATCCGCACCCGCGAGCGGGCCCTGCAAGACCGCATCACCAACGCCCAGCGCGAGTTCCGCGAGCGCAACCGCATCATTCAGGAAGAAGGGCAATACGCACTCGGCCAGATCGAGCAGACGCTGATCGCCGTCATCCGTCAGGTCTCGGAAAGCCGCGGCATGAACCTCGTTCTGCATCGCCAGCAGGTCGCGCTCAACGTCAACGAATTCGATATCACCGCCCAGGTCGCCGACGAGCTCAACAAGATCCTGCCGCACGTGATCATCCCCGCCGAGGGCCAGGAGCCGCCGATGGTGCCGGTGAAGCCGCAAGCAGCCGCGCCCAGCAAGGCCCCAGCCGCCGCGGGCGGGGCACCGCAAGCCGGCGCGTCGGCGCCAGCCCCGGCATCAGCCCCGGCGCCAGCGCCTTCGGTCTCGGTCACGCCGGCGCCGCCTTCACCGCCCGCGAGCAATGGAAAATAACATGACGCCCTCGCCGATCACCGGAGATCCCCGGTTTTTCACGCGCAGCGGGCCATTCGACATCGCAACACTCGCCGAGCAGGCCGGCGCGCGGGTGGAGAGCCACACCGGTGAGGCGCTCGCCGCCAGGCTTTTTTCCGGGGTCGCGCCGCTGCAAACCGCGGGCCCGACAGAGGTGAGCTTTCTCGACAACCGGCGCTATGCGAAGCAGCTCGCAACGTCCAAGGCCGGCGCGGTGATCGTTCATCCCGAGATGGCGCCCTCGGTTCCGGCTGGCGCCATTGCCCTCGTCACCAAAGACCCTTATCTCGCCTGGGCGCGCGTTGCCGCGCTGTTTCACCCAACGCCGCCGCCAGTGCCGGGAATCGCCGCGAGCGCGGTCATCGACAAGACCGCGCAGATCGACCCCTCAGCCGAGATCGGCGCGCTCGCGGTGATCGGTGCCCATGCCGAAATCGGCCCGCGCACCCGAATCGGGCCCCACGCCGTGATCGGCCCTGGCGTCGTCATCGGCGCGGATTGCCGCATTGGTTCGCATTGCAGCGTTTCCCACGCGCTGATCGGCGCGCGGGTCGCGATCTATCCTGGCGCGCGAATTGGCCAAGACGGGTTTGGCTTTGCCGTCACCGAGAAAGGGTTCGTCTCGGTGCCGCAAATCGGCCGGGTGATCATCGAGGACGATGCCGAGATCGGCGCCAATACTACGATCGACCGCGGTTCTGCCGCCGATACCGTCATTGGCGCGGGGTCGCGGCTCGACAATCTGGTGCAGGTCGGGCACAACGTCCGGATCGGTCGGGCTTGTGTCATCGTTGCTCAGGCCGGAATCTCTGGCTCGACGGTGCTTGAGGATTTCGTGATGGCGGGGGGCCAGGCGGGCCTGATCGGGCACCTCCATATCGGCCGCAAGGCGCGTATCGGCGCCCAGGCTGGGGTGATGGCGGACGTTGCGGAAGGCGCGACCGTCCTTGGCAGCCCGGCTCAGCCGGTGACGACGTTTTTCCGCGAAGTGGCGACACTACGCCGCCTCGCCAAATCGCAACGCGCGGGTAAGCAAAGCGCGCGCAACGCCGGCCAGCCGGCGGATGAAACCGAGGATACCGACAAAACGGCGCCGAATGGCGCGTAACGCGATAGAGTTGGGATAAAACCGTCCATGGATGCGAATTTGCAGGAAAGCAAGGCCGCCGAGACGGCGAAAGGCGCCATAGTGGTGGATCTCGCCGGCATCATGCAGGCGATTCCGCACCGCTACCCGTTTTTGCTGATCGATCGCGTGGTCGATCTCTATCCCGGGGTGTCGGCGGTCGGGATCAAGAACGTCACCGCCAACGAAGGATTTTTCCAGGGGCATTTCCCCGGCCATCCGGTAATGCCCGGGGTTCTCATCATTGAGAGCATGGCGCAGACGGCGGCGGTTCTCGTCGTCAACACGCTAGGCCCGGAAGAGGCGGGGAAATTGGTCTATTTCATGTCGGTCGAAAGCGCCAAATTCCGCCGCCCGGTCGGCCCCGGCGATCAACTTCGCATCCATGTAGAAAAACAGCGCAATCGCGCCAATGTCTGGCGGTTCAGCGCCGTTGCCCGCGTGGATGGCACCGCCGTCGCCGAGGCAACCTACACCGCGATGATCATGGACCGGCGGGCGCCGTGAGCGGCATTCATCCCCGCGCATTGATTGCCTCTGGTGCCGAGATCGGCGACGGGGTGGAAATCGGCCCCTGGTGTTCGGTCGGCCGCGACGTCGTGATCGAGGATGGGGCGCGGCTGATTTCGCATGTCGTGGTCGAGGGGCGGACGAGAATCGGCGCCGGCGCCATTCTCTACCCTTTCTGCACGGTTGGCCTGCCCCCGCAAGATTTGAAATATCGTGGCGAGCCGACGGAGACGGTGATCGGGGCGCGGACGCAAATTCGCGAACATTGCACCATCCATCGCGGCACCGTCACCGGCACCGGCATCACCCGGGTTGGCGCTGATTGTCTTTTGATGGCGGTCGTCCATGTCGCGCATGATTGCGCGGTCGGTGACGGCGTGATCATCGCGAATAATGTGGTCATGGGCGGGCATGTCGAGATTGCCGACGGGGCGGTGATCGGGGGTGCGGCGGCGCTGCATCAATTCGTGCGCATCGGGCGTGGTGCGATGGTCGGCGGGATGTCGGGGGTCGAGGCCGATATCATCCCCTTCGGCAGCGTGATCGGCAACCGGGCGCGGCTTGCCGGGCTCAATCTCGTGAAGCTCAAGCGCGCCGGGATGCCACGCGCGGAGATTCATCGCCTGCGCCGTGCCTTTCGCCTGTTGTTTCGCACGAACGGCGTGTTTGCCGAGCGCGTCGCCGAAGCGCGGGCGACATTTGGCGATGATCCGCTGATTGCCGAGATTCTCGCTTTCATCGAGGCGCCGAGCCATCGCGGCCTGATCCGCACCGCACTCGCCGAGGACGCCGACGAGGGCGAAGCCTAAGCAAGACGGCGCGCCAGCAGCTAGACGGCGCGCCAGCCGGGGCGGCTGGGGTCGACCCATTGCAGCCCTGTCGGTGCGAGGCCGCAGATGGCGATCACCGCCGGCTCCGTCATTCCGCGCTTGACGCCATCGTAATGCGGGGTTCCGGCGACGCGGCGGACGAAGCTTCCCGCCGGGGCGGCGACCGTTCGCTCGGGGTCGAAATCGGCGCCGCTATTGACCATCCAGGTGCCCGAAAGAACGACGCAGAGCCGATCGGTCAGATAGGTGTGTGGCGCGCTCATATAGCCCGGATACCATTTCACCAGGAGAAAATAGATCCCCGGCTCGGTGACCGCCCCCCAGAGCGGCGCCATTTCGATCGAGTGTGGGGGGAATCCGGCTTGCGGCTGAAAGCTGATTTGTTCGGGAAGGCGGACGATGGTTTCGTTGGGATCGATCGGGCTCGCGATCGCTTCCCCCGCCGCCCAGAGCGCTGGCAAGGCGGCAAGCAGTGGCGCGAGCAATAGGTCGCGCCGGCCCGGCACCCGTAGCCCGGTCTCATTCATCATTGATTTTCCTCTCTCTTCCATGATTTTTTCTCCACAAATAAAGTTTTTTGGCTTTTTTTCAAAAAAGAGCCCCTTCCCTACCCTTCTCGCCCTTTCCTCCACTTACAAATCATGCCCGAAGCGCTGGGCCTTGGTCGCGAGGTAGGAATCGTTGACCCCATTTGGCGGGATCGCCAGCGACTCGCGCCCGGCGATGGTAACGCCGTAAGCGGCCAGCGCCTCGACCTTGGCCGGGTTGTTGGTGAGGAGGCGGAGCCGCTTGATGCCTAGCTCGCCGAGCATGGTCGCCGCGATCAGGAACCGCCGCTCGTCTGCGCCCCAGCCGAGCGCCCGGTTGGCGTCGAGCGTGTCGAGGCCGCGATCCTGCAACGCATAGGCGCGGAGCTTGTTGACGAGCCCGATCCCGCGCCCTTCCTGCGCGAGATAAAGCACCGCCCCCGCCCCCTCGGCGGCGATGCGGCGGATCGCGAGCCGCAATTGCGGGCCGCAATCGCACCGCAGGCTGCCGAGGAGATCGCCGGTGAAACATTCCGAATGGAGCCGCACCAACGGTGCTTCTGCCTGGGCTGGCGCGCCGATGACGATGGCGAGGTGCTCGATTCCAGCATCCGGGGCGCGAAACGCGACGACGCGGGCATCTGGCGCGTCCTCGAGCGGGACGGCGGTTTCGGCG
>JAJYXY010000196.1 GCA_021801465.1 Pseudomonadota bacterium | reverse complement strand
GCTTCAGTTCCGGCGTGCCGTCGATGAACCATTTATCCCACGCGCCGCCCTGGCCGACCAGCAGCGCGATATACTGCTTGCCATCGACGCTGAAGGTCATCGGCGGCGCGCTGACGCCACCGCCAGTGTTGAACTCCCAGAGCTTTGCGAGAGATTTGGCATCGAGCGCCATCACTTTGCCATCCGGCTGCCCGGCCATCACCAGATCGGGCGTTGCCAAAATCCCGCCGAGCATCGGGTACGGCGTCTCCGCCTTGCCAGCGATCTTGCCGGTCGCGACATCGATCGCGGTGATGCTGCCGGTAATCCGCACCGGATCGCTCGGCCCGCCGCCGGTGAAGAATTCACGCGGCTTGAAGGATTTGCCTGGCACCATCGCCTCGACAGTGATCCGGTTGCAGCTTTCGATCACCGGAATATACCAGAGATGGAGATTGGGATTATAGGCCGTCGGCGGCCAGTTCTTGCCGCCCATATTGCCCGGGCAAATCATCGTCACCTTGTTTTCCCGGGTCGGCGTCACCGCAGCGTTATAGGTCTGAACCGGCTTGCTCGGATCATACTCCATCGGCTTGCCGGTTTGCGGATTGATCCCCGAGGTCCAGGTGAATTGCTTGACGAAAGGCTGTGCCCAGACGAATTGCCCATTGGTGCGATCGACGGCATAGCCAACGCCATTGCGATCGGCTTCCAAGGCCAGATGCTTGCCGTTGATGTCGACGAGGACGTTTTCAGCGACGCTGTCATAATCGAAGGCATCGTTCGGCGTGTGCTGGAAATGCCATTTGATCTTGCCGGTCGCAGGATCGAGGGCGAGCGTGCTGTCGGTGTAGAGATTATCGCCGGGGCGATACGCACTATCCCAATCCGGCCCGGGATTGCCAACGCCCCAATAGATCGTATCCGTCCCCGGATCATAGCTGCCGGTGACCCAGGTCGAGCCGCCGCCGATCGCGGCCGCATCGTGGTCATCCTTCCAAGTATCGCTACCCGGCTCGCCCTTGCCGGGGATGGTGTAGGTGCGCCAGACCTCTTTCTGCGTCGTGAGGTCGGTTGCCGCGATCCACCCGCGAATGCCATATTCGGCGCCGGCGACGCCGGTGATCGCGAGGTTTTTCACAACCAAAGGCGCCCCGGTGACGACCTCGCCCTTGTCGGGATTGGCGACCTGGCGCTGCCAGACGACCTTGCCGCTCTCCTTGTCGGTCGCGACCAAGCGGCCATCGAGGGTATGGGAGATGACGAGATTATGCCACAGCGCAACCCCGCGATTATCGACCCCGCAACAGGCGATCGCGCCCGCCCAGTCATGATCGGTCTTGGGGTCCATCTTCCATAGCAGCTTGCCTTCGCCGCCATGGGTGTCGATCTTGTAGACCGAACCCCAGCCGTCGGTGACATAGAGGATGCCGTCCTCGGCGAGTGGCGTTCCCTCGAGCCCGCCATGGGTCCAGATGCCGCCGCCCTCGAGGCCGCCGAGCTGTAGCGTCCACGCGACTTTCAAGTTCTTCACGTTGCCGGCGTTGATCTGATCGAGAGTCGAGAAGCGATGCGCGGCATAATCCTTGTGATGGAGAAGCCAGTTGCCGGCATCCTGATCGGCATTCAGCAATTGCTGGTCGGTGATGTCGCCGGCGCGCGCCGATGGCGTCGCGAGCCCGAGCCCCAAAGCGATGCCCATGACGCTGACGCATGTCATGAGATCGCGTTTCTTCCTCCGCATGGGTCGTTTCCCCTGAATTTGGCGCCTATTGGCGCGCTGCCACGTCTTGGTGGCTTGAAAGCATGGATTTTCCCGCTGGGCACAGCCGGCGGCTCATGACCCGTGTCGTCATGTGACACAACCCACCGTCTAGTCCCGGAGAAACTAAAGCATAGAAAGCAAGGCTGGTAAAGTTTGCGATTGTTCGATAATGCGGCTCTATCGATGGCGTCTCCGTGACGCGGCGGCCCTCCTGCCTGTCGCCTCCCTCACGCAGTGCGCAGGAAAGCAATCGTAATCGACCACGTCCGCTAGTGTCTTGCCCCTGAAATACTTTGGCATTTCAGTAATCAGCGGGCCACTGAAAACACAGAGCGCGTGTCCATGAAATTCGCTCGCGAATTTCTGAAACGGGACACTAGCCCAGCGCCGCGACCCCGGGCAGGGTTTTCCCCTCCAGCCATTCGAGAAAGGCGCCGCCGGCGGTCGAAAGATAGGAAAACTGCTCGGCGACCCCGGCGTGATGCAGTGCGGCGACGGTATCGCCGCCGCCAGCGACGCTGAGGAGCTGGCCCGCCGCGGTGCGCTCCGCGACGGCGCGGGCGAGCGCCGTGGTGGCGGCATCGAAAGGCGGCGTCTCGAAGGCGCCGAGCGGGCCATTCCAGACCAGCGTCTTCCAGCCGGCGAGCTTTTCGACGAGCCGCGCGACACTCGCCGGGCCGAGATCGAGAATGAGGGTGCCGGGGGCAACGGCGTCGATCGCGACCATTTGGGTCGGCGGGTTGGCGCGGAATTCCGTCGCCGTCACCGCATCGATCGGGAGAATGATCTCGCAGCCCGCTGCTTTGGCCGCCGCCGCGATCTGCCGCGCGGCATCGTGCATGCTCGGCTCCTCGAGCGAGGATCCGATGGCGATGCCGTTTGCGGCGAGAAACGTATTGGCCATGGCGCCGGCGATCAACAGCGCGTTGACCCGCGCGATGAGATTGCCGAGCAGAGCGAGCTTGGTGGACACTTTCGCGCCGCCGACGATGGCCGCGAGCGGGCGCGCCGGATGGTCGAGGGCGGCAGCCAGCGCCTCCAACTCGCGCTGCATCAGCCGCCCGGCATAGGCGGGCAGCAGATGGGCGACGGCCGCGGTGCTGGCATGGGCGCGGTGGGCGGCGGAAAACGCGTCATTGACGTAAAGATCGGCGAGATCGGCGAGCGCTTGCGCGAAGGCCGGATCGTTCGCCTCCTCGCCGGCGTGAAACCGGGTGTTCTCCAAAACCAGCACCCCGCCCGGCGCTAACGCCGCGACCGCCGCCTGTGCCGCGGGCCCGATGCAGTCAGCCGCGAATGCGACCGGACGACCCAGCACCTCGCCGAGCGCGGCGGCGACCGGCGCGAGGGAGAAGGCCGGATCCGGCTTGCCCTTGGGGCGGCCGAAATGCGAACAGACGATGACCCGCGCCCCCTTCGCCGCGAGTTCACGAATGGTCGGGGTCAGGCGTTCGAGCCGGGTGCGATCGGTGATGCGCCCGTCATGCAGCGGCACGTTGAGATCGGCGCGGAGCAGCACCCGCTGTCCCGTAAGCGTCAGACCATCGAGGGTGCGAAAGGACATCGTGCGAAACTCTCCTCAACGCGGCGCCGGCATATCGAGGAAATCCTGCACGACGCGGAACAATTGCAGGCGGTTTTTTTCCATGATGATCGTGTGCGTCCCCTCCCCGAGCATCGCATATTCCTTCCATGGCGCATGGGTGATCAGTGGAAACACGGTATGGGACATGTAGGGAGGTGTGTCGTGATCCCATTCCGCCTGCACCATCAGCACCGGCATGGTGAGCTTGGCCGGATCCCAGGTCGGGTGCCCCTTCTGCCAATAGCGCACGACATCGTAGATCACCCCCTCCGGGGCGCGCAGCACCGGCGGGTTTTGCGCCGCCCCCTTGGGGTCGGTCGCGAAGGTCGCGTCCGCCCATTGCGCGAACCAGCCGGGTGGGATCAGCCCCGCCTGCTGCTCGGGCGTGAGGCCCGAAAGCCAGCGTTTTTCCGCGTCCGCCCGCGTCACCTGGCGGTAGGCGCCGAGATGGTCGGGATCGATCTTGAGGGTGGTGGAGGGCTGATCCATCACCCAAAGCGTCGCATAAAGCACCAGGCGATGCACCTTGGCCGGGTGCTCGGCGGCGAAGCCAGCGGCGATCGCCGTCCCCCACGACCAGCCCATGACATCGAGGCTTTGGAGGCCACGCCGCTGCAGCACGTCATCGACCACGGCGCCGAGGGCCGC
>JAJYXY010000244.1 GCA_021801465.1 Pseudomonadota bacterium | reverse complement strand
GGCGATATCGGCGGGCTGGAAGGCGCGCTGATCGGCCTCGCCAAGCTTGCGCGCAGTGTTGCGCGCCCGCCCCTGGCGCTTGGCCTGAAGGGCGGCGAGATAATCGTCGAAATCATTA
Organism: Pseudomonadota bacterium; assembly: GCA_021801465.1. Classification (GTDB taxonomy): domain Bacteria; phylum Pseudomonadota; class Alphaproteobacteria; order Acetobacterales; family Acetobacteraceae; genus Acidibrevibacterium. Next base: position 3,903 of record JAJYXY010000244.1, on the reverse strand, counting down.
CCAGCGACTTTCTCCATCAAATGCAGGCCATCGAAGGCATCGCGGGCATAGGCGACGCGCCCGCAAGCATAAGAACGCACGCATTCGTCCTCGACATACCCCCGGGTGAGCGCTGCCCCCCCGAGCAGAACCGGAATATCGACGCCGCTCCGCGACATCTCCTCGAGATTTTCCCGCATCACGACGGTCGATTTGACCAGAAGGCCGGACATGCCGATGGCATTGGCGCGATGCTCGCGAGCCGCAGCCAGCATGTCGGCGAGCGGCACCTTGATGCCGAGATTGATGACCCGGTACCCGTTATTGGTGAGAATGATATCGACCAGATTCTTGCCGATATCATGGACGTCGCCCTTGACGGTTGCGAGCACGATGGTGCCCTTCTCTTGGCCTTCGATCCGCTCCATCATCGGCTCGAGATAGGCAACGGCGGCCTTCATCGTCTCGGCACTTTGCAAAACGAAGGGGAGCTGCATCTTGCCGGCGCCGAACAATTCACCGACGGTTTTCATCCCGTCGAGCAGAATCGAATTTATGATGTCAAGCGGCGCATGTTTGACCAGAGCTTCATCGAGTTCGGCCTCCAGCCCCTTGCGGTCGCCCTCGACGATGCGAAGGCTGAGCCGCTCCTCCACCGTTTCCGGGCGCTTGCGCTGCACGGCATCCGCCGCGCGGCGTTCGGCGAAAACCTCGAGCAGCCGGGCGAGCGGATCGTAGCCCTCGCGCCTGCGGTCGAAAATCAGATCCTCGGCGATCGCCACTTCTTCGGGCGCGATCTGGTGCAGCGGGCGGATCTTGCTCACATGCACGATCGCCCCGGTCATGCCGGCGCGGATGGCGTGGTCGAGAAAAACGCTGTTGAGCACGGCGCGCGCCGCCGGATTGAGACCGAAGCTGATATTGGAGAGGCCGAGAATGATCTGGATTTCGGGAAATTCGGCGCGGATCGCGGCAATGCCCTCGAGCGTCCAGAGCCCGAGCTTGCGATCATCCTCGTTGCCGGTCGCGATGGTGAAGGTCAGCGGGTCGATCAACAGATCCGCTTGTCGCAAGCCGTGTTTTTCGCAGGCGAAAGCGACGAGGCGGCGGGCAACGGCGAGCTTGCGCTCGGGCGTTTTCGCCATCCCCTCCTCGTCGATGGTAAGCGCGATCACGGCCGCGCCGAAGCGGCGCGCAAGCCGCATACGGGCCTCCGCCGGCGCCTCGCCATCCTCGAAATTGATCGAATTGATGATCGGCTTGCCGCCATGAAGCTTGAGCGCGCGTTCGATCACGATGAGTTCGGTGCTGTCGATCACCAGCGGCGCATTCACCGACGAGGTGAATCGCGTGATGACTTCCGCCATCTCGCCGCCCTCATCGCGTCCGACGAAGGCGGTGCAGACATCGAGGGCATTGGAGCCTTCGCCGATCTGCTCGCGCCCCATCGCGACGCAGCCGTCCCAATCGTGGCGTTCCTGTAATTCACGCCATTTTTTCGAACCATTGGCGTTGCACCGTTCGCCGATCGAGAAATAGCTGTTTTCCTGGCGCAGCGTCACGTGCGAATAAAGGCTCGCGACCGCCGGCATGAAAACGGCATGACGCGGAACCGGGCGCGGGCGCGCCGCGCCGTGCGGCGCGTGACGAGCGAGCATCGCGTCCAGTTCCGCGATATGGTGCGTATCGGTGCCGCAGCAGCCGCCGATGATATTGACCCCATCCTCGGTCACGAAGCGCTCGAGCCAGCTTGCCATCTCATTGGCATGGAGCGGATAGCAGGTATGCCCGTCGACCAGTTCAGGAAGCCCGGCATTGGGCTGGACCGAAATCAGGCGTGGCCAGTTCTGCGCGAGATAGCGCACATGCTCGGCCATTTCCTGTGGCCCGGTCGCGCAGTTGATCCCGAGCAGATCGATGTCGAGCGCCTCGATAACGGTGGTCGCGGCAGCGATGTCGGGGCCGACGAGGAGGGTGCCGGTGGTTTCCACCGTCACCTGAACAAAGATCGGGATTGGTTTGCCTGTCTCGGCACGCGCGATCTTGGCGCCATTCACCGCCGCCTTGATCTGCAACGTATCTTGGCAGGTCTCGATCAGAATGGCATCGACGCCGCCGGCGATCAGCCCGCGGCATTGCACGCTGAGCGCCGCTTCCAGCGTGTCGTAATCGACATTGCCGAGGCTCGGCAGTTTGGTTCCCGGCCCGACGCTGCCGAGGACGAAGCGTGGCCGGCCATCGCTGAATTCGGCTGCCGCCTCGCGCGCCAATTCGCCGGCGACGCGGTTGATCTCGAAGGCGCGTTCGCTGAGGCCAAATTCGCCCAGCGTTATCGGGCTTCCGCCAAAACTATTGGTCTCGACCATGTCGGCGCCGGCGGCGAAATAGCCGCGATGGAGTTCGCGCACGAGATCGGGGCGCGAAAGATTGAGGATATCGGTGCAGTTTTCACGGCCCCAGTAATCACGCTCGACATCGAGAGAGAGCGCCTGCACGCGCGAGCCAACACCGCCGTCACAAAGCAGGACGCGATCGCGGAGATAGTCGAGAATATGTGCGGTGGTCATGATTTTTCCTCAGACGGCAAAACTGGCTTCAGCGGTAGCGGCAAGGCGCGGGCGTGCTACCCAGAGACGCACGGGCAATGCGAGATCGAGGTGCTGGGCCGATGTGAGCGCGAGCCCCGCCTCGCGCAACAGATCGCTGATCGCATCCTCGGCGAACCCCGGCCAGCGATGGGCGAAACGGCTTAGAAGCTCGTGCCGCTCGTGCCGTGCCAGGTCGATGAGCAGGAACGACCCTTCCGGCCGCAGCATCCGCGCCGCCTCACGCAATGCGGCGGCGGGATCCTCGGCGTAGTGCAGCACCATTTGCATGACAACGAGATCAAAGCCGCCATCTTCGAGCGGCAGGCGATACATATCGGCCCGCCGCACCCGGCAATGGGCGATGCCGGCGCGGGCAAGGCGAGCGCGGGCGAGTGCCAGCATCGCCGCACTTGCATCGACGCCGAGGCCGGCCGCGATGCGCGGCGCGAGCAACTCCAAAAGCCGCCCCGTGCCTGTGCCGATATCGAGGAGGCGGCCGAGATCCCCCGCCGGCAAGGCATCGAGCAGAGCCGCCTCGAGCGCCGGGGCAGGAAGATCGAGCGCGCCGGTTTCGTCCCATTCGATTCCGTGGCGGCGAAACGCCTCAGAGGCGGCGCGTGCTCGCTCGGCGAGAACACGGGCGGCACGGCGGCGATCACCAGCAAGCTCGGGATCGCCATCGGGCAGTCGTGCGAGAATATCGTGGGCAAGACCCGCGCCGGGCCCTTCGGCGAGGGCAAACCAGACATTTGCCCCCTCGCGTGTGCGCGTCAGCAACCCGCAATCACAGAGCAGCCGCAAATGGCGCGACAGGCGTGGCTGGGATTGGCCGAGGATTTCGGTGAGTTCAGAGACGCAAAACGGCCCCCGCGCGGTGAGCGCGAGCAGGCGAAGCCGGGTGGGTTCCGCCGCAGCGCGGAGAAGGGCGAGAAGGGTTTCCATGGATCAAGCAACATATAAAGATATGTTTATGTCCATGCAAGCGAAAAGACGCGCCGCAGCGAGCGCGCCCGAATCATGCGCGCTTGCTGCGATCACCCCTCACGCGATCGGCTATTTTCTCGGCGGGTTGGTATGATACCGGTCAGCGATCTCGCTCGCCGGCATCATCTGGCGAGGTCTTTCCGTCCGGCGCGTCGGCATTATCCTTGCGGTGAAGGATGGCGAAGACGGTAGGGACGAAAAGCAGCGTCGAGACGGTGGCGAACAGCAGGCCGCCGATCACGGCGCGGCCGAGCGGGGCGTTCTGTTCGCCGCCATCGCCAAGCCCAAGCGACATCGGGATCATGCCGATCACCATCGCAGACGCCGTCATCAAGACCGGGCGCAGCCGCAC
>JAJYXY010000164.1 GCA_021801465.1 Pseudomonadota bacterium | reverse complement strand
CCCGACCTCGGCCGCCGCGGTCGCGGTGCGCACAAACCCCGAGACCGGCCGCGCCCAGCCCTCGGTATCGGCGGTCAGCGGCGCATCGAGCGGGCGGTGATAGGTCGCCTGATCGCCGATAATGGCGACCAGCGGTGTCCTCGCGCGTCGCGCGTTATGGAGATTGGCGAGGCCATTGGCGAGGCCGGGGCCGCAATGGAGAAGACAGGCGGCGGGCTTTCCCGTCATGCGCCCATACCCGTCGGCCGCACCCGTCACCACCCCCTCAAACAGGCCGAGCACCGAGCGCATGCCGGGAATGCGATCGAGGGCGGCGACAAAATGCATCTCACTCGTGCCGGGATTGGCGAAACAGGTATCGACGCCGCAGGCGAGCAGCGTATGGACCAGGGATTCCGCACCGTTCATGATGTTGTTCTCCGCTTTTCCGCGTCGTTTGGCGCGGTGTTCGTCTTCTTGGCAAGTTCCGTCACGACGCCATGGAGGGTGCGCAATTCCTGCTCCGTCACCTCGCCACGCTGAAAGAAATGGCGGAGATTGCGGATCATGCCGGGGCGTTTCTGTGGGTTGCGAAGAAAGCCGGAGGCATCGAGTTCGCGCACCAGATGGGAGAGGAAATTTTCCAGCTCCGCCTTGGTCGCGACCCGGGTTTCATTGGTCATCAAGGCGCGCGGCGGGGTTTCCTCGGCCGCGAGCCACCATTCATAGGCCAAAACCATCACCGCTTGCGCGAGGTTGAGCGAGAGGAAAGCCGGGTTGAGCGGATAGCGGATGAGGGCATCGGCGTGGGCGAGATCGTCGCGGTCGAGCCCGGCGCGTTCTGGGCCAAACAGCACGCCGGCGAGGAGATCTCGTTCGCCGATCGCGCGCAGTTCGGCGGCGGCGCCGCGCGCGGTCAGAAGCGGCGTGATGACATGGCGCGGGCGCGGGCAGGTGGCGAGCACGCGATGGAGATCAGCGACGGCGGCAGCGACATCGGGAAAAACGGTTGCCGCCTCGAGAATGCGATCGGCGCCAGATGCGGTGCGGAAGGCGCGTTCCTGTGGCCAGCCGTCGCGGGGCGCGACCAAGCGAAGATGGAAAAGCCCACCATTGGCCATGGCGCGGGCGACGGCGCCGATATTTTCGGCAAGCTGCGGGCGGACGAGAATGACCACCGGCGAAGGATCGATCGGGACGAGCATCGCCCCGTCATCGCGCCCGGTCATTTTTTATCCGCGCCGCCAGGTGGTGCCGGCGGGACCATCCTCGAGAATGACGCCAAGGGCTGCGAGTTCGTTGCGGATTTCATCGGCGCGGGCGAAGTTTTTTTCCTGCCGCGCCTTCGCGCGTTCGGCGATTCTTAGCTCCACCCCTTCGTCGGAAATTATTCCGCGCCAAGAAAAGCCCATTCTGCTCTCCGCGTGCATATGCACCGGTCCAATCGCGCCGACATTGGAGGTCGCTATCTTAAACCATTCCTCGGCGCTCTTTTGCAAAATCCCAAGCATTTCGCCGCTCGCGCGAAGTCCTGCCGCCGCCGTCTCGTCTCCCGCCATGGCGTCATCGGCGAGTTTGTGCATTGCCGAGATCGCCAGCGGCGTATTGAGGTCATCGCAAAGCGCGTCCATCACGCTGTGCGGAACATCGCCTTCCTCGCGCGGCGGGGTTTTCTGGAGCGCGCGATAGAAACGATCGAGTTCGCGCCGCGCGTCTTTCAAGGCGTTATCGGAAAAATCCAGAACGCCGCGATAATGCGTGCGCAAGAGGGCAAACCGCACCGCCTCGCCCGGGGCGCGGGCGAGCAATTCCTCGACAGTGATGATATTGCCGAGGCTTTTTGACATTTTCTCGCCATTGACGAGCAGCATGCCGTTATGAAGCCAGACACGGGCGAAATGGCTATGCGGAAAGGCGCAGCGGCTTTGCGCGATCTCGTTTTCATGGTGCGGGAACAAGAGATCGCCGCCGCCGCCATGGATATCGAAATCCTCGCCGAGATAGCGCCATGACATCGCCGAGCACTCGATATGCCAGCCCGGCCGGCCGCGCCCCCAGGGGCTCTCCCAGCCTGGTAGTTCCGGCGGCGAGGGTTTCCACAGCACGAAATCGCCGGGATCGCGCTTATAGGGCGCGACCTCGACGCGGGCGCCGGCGCGGAGTTCATCCGGGCTGCGGCCAGAGAGCCGGCCGTATTCGGGAAAACTCGCAACCGCGAACAGAACATGCCCCTCCGCCTCATAGGCATGCCCGCCGGCGATGAGGCGGGTGATGAGGTCGATCATCTCCGCGATATGCGCGGTCGCACGTGGCTCGACGGTGGGGGGCGCGACACCGAGCGCCGCCATGTCCTGGTGATAGAACCCGAGCGTGCGCTTCGTTAGTTCGGCGATCGGCTCGTGGTTTTCGGCGGCGCGGGCGTTGATCTTGTCATCGACATCGGTGACGTTGCGGACATAGGTAAGGCGGGGATAGAGGTGGCGGAGAAGACCGGCCAGCACGTCGAACACCACGGCGGGGCGGGCATTGCCGATATGCGCCCGGTCATAGACCGTGGGACCGCAGACATACATCCGCACATGGTTGGGATCGAGCGGGGTGAAGCGCGCCTTCTCGCGCGTGAGGCTATTATGCAGAAAAAGCGCCGCCATGGCTCCGATCATCCGTGATCATCTTGCGCCGTTGTGGACGATGGCGGGACGCGGGGCAAGATGGCGGCAAGACGAAAACGGCCCGATCCGTTGCCGGATCGGGCCGTGTCGTCAAGCCGCCAGCGTCAGTTGACGCGGGCGAGTGTGGGCAAGCCGAGCAGATCGGGCAGCGCCACCTGCAGCATCCCACCCACCTGGGTCGCATTCTTGATGCGGCCATTGGGGTCGGAACCGCCGGTCACCGGGTTGATGATATATTCCCAGAACGGGCCGATGGAGATGCCCGGGGCAATCGCGGCGTTATAGGTCACCTGCAGCAGTTCGGTGGTGTTCCCCGCATGGGTGTTGCCGGCCATCACCGTTCCGGTCTGGTAGTTCACCAACTCGTTGCCGAGCTTGTAGTATTCGCCGACGATGTTGAGGTTGTCATGCGGGCGGCTGGCAAACGGGCCCTGCCAGACCATGCCGCCGTCGAGTTCGTCTTGGATCGGCACATAGCCGGTCACCATCGACTCGATTTCACCAAAGAGGGTGATGCCGCGCTTGCTGTTCATATCCGGGCGATAGACCATCTGCGCGACCTGCGCCCAAACGCCAGTGCGCGGCGTCGACGTGCCGATGCTCGCCATCGGCTCCATCATGCCGGATTTCGCGAACATCTGACCGGCGTAGTTATACATGCCGGTGTTGTAGAAGCCGCCGACATCGAGCTGGGTCGGGTAGGAAGACGAGGAGAAATCGGTCTTGTAGCCGACTTCGACCGGGATGAAGACGCCGTTGTCATGCGTCATCGAGAGGTTCCAGCCCTCGTTCGAATTATTATAGAACCCATCGCCATCCGAGGCCTCAGCCGCGATGCGGAAATAGGTCTGCAGCGTCGGCTTGACGGTCACGCGGCCGCCCCAGGCCGAAACCGGGTTCGCCGAGTTGCTATCGTTGAAGTAGAAGAACGATGTGTTGGCGCAGGTGTAATCCACGAAGTTACAGGCGAAATCGAAGGTGTCGAAATCACCCAAATCGTCGATGCGCCCGACCAGGATGCGGAGATGGTCGTTGAGCAGGCTCTGGTCCCAGTCCAACTCCGTCAGGCGGAAGGCGTCATTCGGGCCATAGACGAAGTTATTGTCGAGCCCCATGCCGGACGCGCCATAGCCGCTGATGCCCTGGCGATCATCGACATAGAAATGGATCTGCGCGCCCTGAATGCCGGCGATCTTGTTCATGTCGAGATTGATGCCGAGCGCCGCATCGCCGTCGGAATAGGCGCCGGTATGGATACCACCGCCGACTTCGGCGTTGGTGATGTTGATGTAGCTGCCGTCGATATAGATGCCCTGATTGGCGAGCGCCTGGCCGATCGATTTGCCGACCTGGAGATTGAACAGATAGCCATCCGAT
>JAJYXY010000084.1 GCA_021801465.1 Pseudomonadota bacterium | reverse complement strand
CCCTGCCGCTCACTCATCACTGCGCTTGGCAAGCCCGCTCAGCGTTGCCACGAGCAAAAGGCCGGCGATCCAGCCGAACGCGATATCGAACCAGACCGCGAATTGCGTTGACCAGGCGAGAAGCCGGTTTTTTGCGGTGAGCGCTCTGCCGGGCGCGAGCGGTGCCCAATGGTCCTCCTGGCCGAGTTTCGCGATCGGGAGCAGAACATCGAGCGCGTAAAGCGGCGGGTAAAAGCCGGGATAGGCGGGCGGGAAGGTTTGGCAGCGTGTCCAGTTCGCGCGCGGATTTTTTTCAGGGTTGCAGGAATCGTAAGCGGCATTCTCGAAAATTTGTGGATCGCTCGGCGCAAAAACCCGGCTATGGCCGCCGATATCGAAAAGGACGGTGGAAAAAATCCAGACCAAGACGACGATCCTGAACAGCCGCGCCGGGCGATAGCCGTAGCCGATCACGGCGCCGTAGAGCCAATGGAAGCCGCGCGCCGTCCGGCTTTGAAGCCATTGGCGAAAGCAGGTGACGATGTCCCCGGGGGCAGCCGGGGCGGTGATCTCGCCAATCACGCCGCAAAAACGCTTGCGGTTCTCGAACGCGATCGCGATTTGGCGAGCGTCTTCAAGATGGCCCATATCCCGGAGCACTTTGCGCAACTGTTGCCAGGGTTGCGGGCGGAATTCGCGCGGATTTTTGGCTTTGCCGCTGTGCTCCGGGCGTTGCTTATCGAGCCACGCTAGGCGCGCCTTCGCGGTTGTCGGCGCGTTACCGGCGAAACTGTCATAGACGAAGCCATCGAGGATCAAGTTTTCTGGCCAAGAGTTTAGATCGTCGACGAGGTGGGCAACATGGGCGGTGTGCAAATCGACTGAGCCCCCGTCGATAGCTACGTCATCAAAAATCAGCGCACGAGAGACGGTTAGGCCCTGGCCGTTGATCGCCCGGGCATCTTTATCGCTACTACCGAAATTTCCCCCTCGAAAATAGATATCGCCGCCTACCGTGGCGCCAAGAAGACGGATTTCGCCTTGCGCACTGAAGCGATCGTTCATATAGACATTTCCGCCGACGTTGATACTGTCCGCGCAAATGGCACTGCCGCCCGGGTTCTCGAACGTGCCCTTGGTACAGACCAAATTGCCGCTGATCGTCGCACCAGAAAAACGAATTTCGCCCTGCGCCTTGAAACCGTCGTCCATGAAGGCCGATCCGCCGACTTTGAGTCGGTCGGCAATGATCGCCCTCCCGCCACGGTTCTCGAATGTGCTTTTGGAACAGGACAAATCGCCGCCCACAGTTGCTCCGACCAAGCTTACCTCGCCGATCGAGGTAAATCCTGCTCTCAGAGATACACCCGCGAGACATGTCAGACGGTCGGCGCGCATTTCCGGCATCTGACTTCCCGAGAGCGAAAACAGACCGCGAATTTGCGCGTCGAAAAGCAAGAGCGCTGCCTCGAACCAGCATTTCAGGAACATCAGCGCGCCGGCGATTTCGGCGTAAGATAAATCCAGCGATCCGGTGATCCAAGCGCCTTGCACATGGAGGCCCGTCTCATGGACCGGCGCCTCGTCATCGCCGCCGAGGGCGAGGAAGCGGAGGAAGTCGGCGCGGACCGTGTTGGTATCGCTCTCGGTTTCCGGCCGGGTTTCGCCGATTTCCGCCAAGTCGCCCGCCGCCGCTGCCTCAAGAATTCTCTGTTCCGCCACGTTCAGGGGCGAAAATTCGGAGAGGCTGCGGCCTTTGGCGCGTTTCCCCATGGCCGCGCCTCAATCGAGCAGGGCGCGGAGTTCTTCGAGCGAGCGGAGGGTTTCGGCCAGAACCGTGCGCAGGCGCTCGGCCTCGGAAGAGGCCTCACCCCGCGCGGGGCGGGGCGGGCGCGGCGGCGGTGGCGCGAGGCCGGGGATGGGAAGTTCGGTCTGCGCGGTGGCCCGGGTGGGCAGCGCTTCCGGCTCGGCATCCTCGGGCGAGGGGGGCGGGATGTCGTCGGCGAGCTTTCCCCCGCCTTCGCGCAACAGCCGCTGCACCCCCTTGATGGTGTAGCCCTGGACGTAAAGCAGACCGGCGATCCGCCGCAGCAAGGCGATATCCTCGGGCCGGTAATAGCGCCGCCCGCCGCCGCGCTTGAGCGGTTTTACCTGCGGGAATTTCGTCTCCCAAAACCGCAGCACATGTTGCGGGATATGGAGATCGTCCGCGACCTCGCTGATGGTGCGAAAGGCGCTCGGCGCCTTGCGCGGCTTCGCCCGCCCTTCGTCCGCGCTATCGGCAGGCGTGAGGTCGCCGCTTTTCCCCGCGCCCTCCTCACCCATCATTCGTCATCCGGCAAATCTTGGCCGTTGATCTGGGCCTTGAGCACGTGGCTCGGGCGAAACACCAGGACACGGCGCGGCAAGATCGGCACCTCGACCCCGGTTTTCGGGTTGCGGCCAATGCGCCGGCCCTTTTGGCGGACGGAAAACGTGCCGAAACGGCTGATCTTCACCGTCTCGCCGGCGGCGAGCGCGGTCGCGATACGCTCGAGGACGGATTCGAGCAGATCGGCGGAATCGTTGCGGGAGAGACCGATTTCGGCGTAAATCGTCTCAGCGAGGTGCGCGCGCGTGACAGTGTCCATCCGGCAAGGCTAGGGGGAAGTGGCGGCGCCGTCAAGAAATCGGTTAGGATCAGGGGATTGCCGCGCCGTCGTTGCAAAGCCCGACCCAGCGCCACCCGCGCCGGCGCCGCGCGAGGCCGCGCCTTACAGGCGCACGAGCGCCGAGCCCCAGGTGAGGCCGCCGCCGAGCGCCTCCATCAAGACGAGCTGGCCCGGGCGGATGCGGCCATCGCCCACCGCCTCGGCGAGCGCGAGCGGGATCGAGGCGGCAGAGGTATTGGCATGGCGGTCGATCGTTACCACCACCCGCTCAGGGGCGAGGCCGAGTTTTTTGCCCATCGCATCGATGATCCGCCGGTTGGCCTGATGCGGCACCAGCCAATCGATCGATGCGCGATCAAGATGATTTACCGCCAATGCCTCCTCGACCGCGGCGGCGAGATTGACGACGGCGTGGCGAAACACCGCCGAGCCGTTCATCGCGAGCGTCCCCGGCCGGTCGGGCTGGCCGACCGCGCCATCGACGTAAAGAATGTCGCCATAGCGGCCATCGGCATGGATATGGGTGGAAAGGACGGCCGGCGCGCCGGGCGTAACGGGCCCCTCGGCCGCATGCAAAAACACCGCACCCGCGCCATCGCCAAAGAGCACGCAGGTCGTGCGGTCCCGCCAGTCGAGGATACGCGAATAGACTTCCGAGCCAATAACGAGAATGCCCGAGGCTTGCCCGGCGCGGATCATCCCATCGGCGACGGCGAGCGCATAGATGAAGCCCGAGCAAGCGGCGGCGAGATCAAAGGCAAAGCCGCGGGTGATGCCGAGCGCCGCCTGGATGCGGGCGGCGGTTGCCGGAAACGCCTGATCAGGGGTCGAGGTCGCGACGATGACGCCATCGACCTCGCCTGCCCCCGCGCCCGCCCGGCGCAGCGCCGCCTCCGCCGCCGCCGCGCCCATGAAGGCGGCGGTTTCGGTCTCATCGGCGATGTGGCGCTGGCGGATGCCGGTGCGCTCGCTGATCCATTCATCGGACGTGTCGAGCGTGCGGGCGAGATCGTCGTTGGTGACGACACGCTTTGGAAGATAGCCACCGACCCCGGCGAGAACGGCATGGCGCGTCATCACCTCAGCCACCCGCGCCGGCAAGGCGCGGGGCGGCGCCGGTTTCGGGCTCGGGGTTGGTCGCCGGCGCTTCGGCGGCGCGGGCGGCCAGCAGGGCGCTCAGCCCGTCGCGAATGCGATCGTTGAAACGATTTGCCACCATGTCCACCGCCACGTCGATTGCATGGGCGAAACCCTCGGCATCGGTGCCGCCATGCGATTTCACCACCACGCCCGTCAGGCCAAGCATCATCGCGCCATTATAGCGGCGGGGATCGAGCCATTCGCGCAGCCGCTCCAGGCTCGATTTCGCGAACAGATAGCCGATCCGCGCGGCGACGCTGGTCGTAAACACCTCGCGCAGCAACTGCCCGACCAGTTTCAGCGCGCCTTCGCCGGTTTTGAGCGCGACATTGCCGGTGAACCCGTCGGTCACGACGACATCGGTGGTGCCGGCGGCGATGTCGTGGCCTTCGACGAAACCATGGAATTGCGCGGCGATCGGGCTCGCGCGGAGGATGTCGGCGGCCTCGCGCAGCCGGTCATCGCCTTTCATTTCCTCCGAGCCGATATTGAGGATGCCGATGCGCGGAGCCGGCAGGCCAAGCACGACGCGGGCGAAAATATCGCCCATGACGGCGAATTCGACGAGGTTGCGCGCATCACACGCGACATTGGCGCCGAGATCGAGCATCACCACCTCGCCCCGCGCCGAGGGCGCGATGCCGGCCATGGCCGGGCGGTCGATGCCGGGGAGGGTTTTGAGCACGATTTTCGAGAGCGTCAGCAGCGCCCCGGTATTCCCCGCCGAAACCACCCCCTGCGCCTCACCGCCGGCCACCGCGTCGATCGCGAGACGCATCGAAGATTGGCGAAGGCGCAGCGCCGCCGTCGGCTTGAGATCGCCGGGGATGATTTCGCTCGCGTGGCGGAGGGCGACGGCGTCGCGGAGGCGTGGCACGCGCGCGAGAAGCGGCGCCAGCCGGGCCTCGTCGCCAAACAGCAAAAAATGCGTCTCAGGGTGGCGTTCGAGCGCGATCGCAAGGCCAGAAACGACCATCTCCGGGGCGTGATCGCCGCCCATCCCGTCGATGGCGAGGGTGGGCAACGCGGTCACGCGCCGCCCGAAGGAAACGAGATGGCCGAAAACCGATCAGAGCGAAGGGCGGGCGAGGCCGTCATGCCGCGTCAGACGCGCACGGCGCCCTTCAATTCTTTGCCCGCCGGCACCACTTCACGGCCATCATAATGGCCGCAATGGCCGCAGACATGATGCGGGCGTTTCAACTCGCCACAATTGGGGCACTCGGCATGGGCCTCGCTCCCCAAGGCCTCGTGGCTGCGCCGCATGCCGCGCCGCGAGGGCGAGGTCTTTCTCTTGGGGACGGCCATGGCTTTCGCCTCTCCTTCAGATGCCGGCCCGAAACAACCCGGGCCATTCTTATCTCATGTCGTAAAGCGCTAAGGGGCGGGCGTCTAGCAGAGACACGCGGCAACGGCAAGAGGGTGGGCGCTCAACGCCCGAGGCGATCGAGCCAGAGCGCCGCCGCGCGGTCGGCGCCGGAGGGAAGGGGTGCGGCAGGGTCGGCCATCCAATGAAGGATATCGCCGATCGCCGCCGCGCGTTCGTGATCACGCAGCAAAAGATGATAGCCGTCGGGATAATAGGCGAGGCGAAGACCGGCCGGGGCGCTCAAAAGCAGACGCCGCCAGGCCGCTGCCATCGCCCGCTTGGGCACCAATTCATCGTGCCCGCCATAAAGCACCAGCGTCGGCGCGGTGACATGCCGGCTCGCCATCTGCGCCTCGTCCATGAGATCGACGAGACCGCGCACGGTGCCGATGCGGGTCTCGTGGATGGTGAGGGGATCGGTGGAGAGGCGGATCAAGGCGGCGCGGTTGTCGCTCGCCGTGATATGGGCGGTGGTGCCGGAAAGCCGCCAGTTGGGCGCGACACCGGCGCTGAGCCAGAGCGCGGCGCTGAGGAAACTGTTCATCTCCGACCACCCCCAAACCGCCGGCGCGGCGAGGATATAGCCGCTGACGGCGGGGGCATCTTCGCTTGCGGCCAGCGCGAGCAGCACTGCCCCGCCCATGCTCTCGCCCATCAGATAAAGCGGGATCGCCGGGTAATCGCTGCCGAGCAGGCGCGCCATGTGCGCTGCATCACGCACCAAGACGGCGCTGCCCGGCCACCCCCCGCGCCCGGGTGCGGCGCCAAAGCCGCGCTGATCGGGGGCGTAAAGGGCGATGCCGGCGGCAGCGAAGGCGGGGGCAGAGAGTTCAAACGCGTCGCGGCTGTCATTGAACCCGTGCAGGGCGAGGATCACGGCCTTCGGCGGCCGATCGGCGGGGAGCCAGCGGCGATAGGAAAGCCGCACGCCATCCGCCATGACAAAGGCGCCGTCTTCCTCGGTCGGCGGCGGCTTTGGCATCGCCGCATGCCGCTCCGGGGCGACGGCGCAGGCCGCCAGCGCCGCCGCCAACCCCATCATCGCCGCCCGCCGCCTCATGCCGCCCGCTTTCCCTCTGCTCATCGCCATCTACTCGCCATCTTCCGGCCGCTCGGTTGAAAAACCGGCCGATATCGCTATCATCCCGCCCGCTCCGCGACCAGAGAGGACGCCCATGCAAGCCGGCGATACCCCATCTTCCGAAACCACCACCGCAGCCCCGACCGCGATCACCCCCACCGAGATCATCCATGTCGATCAGCGCGTGGTCGCGTGCGATGGCGGCGGCGGCCCGCTTGGGCATCCGCGCGTTTATCTCCGTATCGTCGAGCGCGAGGTGATGTGCCCCTATTGCTCGCGCTTGTTCGTCCTCAACGAGGGTGTCGCGCCGGCCGACGGGCATTGAGCGCTCCGCGCGCGCGATGACCGAGACAAAAGCGGCGCCGCCGCGCCTGGTATTGATCGACGGCTCGGGCTTCCTCTTTCGCGCTTTTCATGCGCTGCCGCCGATGACGCGCCCGGATGGCACGCCGGTCAATGCCGTATTCGGATTTTCCAACATGCTCGCGCGGTTTTTACGCGAGCATACCGGCACCCATCTCGCGGTGATTTTCGATGCCGGGCGGCATACATTTCGCAGCCGCCTCTACCCCGCTTATAAGGCCCAGCGCCCGGAGCCGCCGGCGGAACTGGTGCCGCAATTCGCGCTGGTGCGCGAGGCGACCGAAGCTTTCGGCGTCCCGGCGATCGACGCGGTTGATTGGGAGGCCGATGACCTGATCGCGGCCTATGCCCGCGCCGCCGAAGCGGCGGGCGGCGAGACGGTGATCGTCTCATCCGACAAGGATCTGATGCAGCTCATTCGCCCTGGCGTTCGTCTTCTCGATCCGATCAAGCAAAAGCCGATCGGCCCGGCCGAGGTGGTCGAGAAATTCGGGGTCCCGCCAGAAAAATTGATCGATCTTCAGGCGCTGATGGGCGATGCCGTCGACAATGTTCCTGGCGTTCCCGGTATCGGGCCGAAAACCGCGGCGCAATTGCTGGGCGAATTCGGCGATCTCGAGGCCGTGCTCGCCGCGGCACCGGCGATGAAGCCCTCCAAGCGCCGCGACGCCCTGATCGAGAATGCGGAGATGGCGCGTCTGTCGCGGCAACTGGTGATCTTGCGCGAGGATGCGCCGCTGCCCCGCCCGCTCGCCGCCCTCGCCGTCACCGAGCCAGACCGCGCGCGTCTTGCAGCATGGCTCACGGCGCAGGATTTCCGCAGCCTCCGCCAGCGCCTCGGCCTCGATGGCGCGGCCGCTCCCGCCGACCCGCCGGCTGCCGGCGCCGCGCCGCCTGCCGCGGAAAACCACGCCGGCTTCGGCGCTTACGAGACGGTGACCGATGGCGAAACCCTGGCGCGTTGGATCGCCGACGCCGCGGCGCGGGGCTATCTCGCCCTCGACACCGAGACCGATGGGTTGGATGCGCTGCGGGCGCGGCTCATCGGCGTCTCGCTCGCGACCGCCCCGGGCCGCGCCTGCTACATTCCGCTCCGCCACGAAAATGCGCCGGTCGCGCTCACCCCGGAGGCGGCTCTGGCCGCGCTGGCGCCGCTTTTTGCTGATCCCTCGGTTTTGAAAATCCTGCAGAACGCCAAGTTCGACCTCGCCGTCCTTGGCCGCGCCGGGATCGCGGACATCGCACCGATCGACGACACCATGCTGATCTCCTACACCCAGGCCGCCGGCGCGCATGGGCATGGGATGGATGAGCTGGCGCTGCGCCATCTCGGCCATCGCCCAATTTCCTATGACGAAGTCACCGGCACCGGCCGCACCCGCATCCCCTTTTCCGCCGTGCCGGTCGAGCGCGCGACCGCTTATGCCGCCGAGGACGCCGATGTCACGCTGCGTCTGTGGCAAAAACTCCGCCCGGCCTTGCGCACCAACAAAGCGCTCGCGCTCTATGAGCAAATCGAGCGGCGCCTCATTCCGGTCTTGCTGGCGATGGAGCGGGAAGGCGTTTTGGTCGACGCCGCCGAGCTTTCGCGCATTTCCGTCGAATTCGCCGCGCGCATGGCGGAGATGG
The DNA here is from genome assembly GCA_021801465.1 of Pseudomonadota bacterium. Taxonomy (GTDB): domain Bacteria; phylum Pseudomonadota; class Alphaproteobacteria; order Acetobacterales; family Acetobacteraceae; genus Acidibrevibacterium. The sequence continues at coordinate 15,709 of JAJYXY010000084.1, read as the reverse complement.
AGCGCGACATCCACGCCCTGGCCGGCCACCCGTTCAATCTCGCGAGCCCAAAGCAGCTCGGCGAGGTGTTGTTTGACGAGCTCCGGCTTCCCGGCGGCAAGCGGATGAAAACCGGCGCCTGGGGCACCGATGCCCAGGTGCTGCAAAGCCTCGCCGACGAGGGCCACGAAATCCCCGCCCGCATTCTCGCCTGGCGGCAACTCGCGAAACTGAAATCGACCTACGCCGATGCCCTGGTCAACCAGATCAACCCCGAAACCGGGCGCGTCCATACCAGCTTCGCCATGGCGGTGACCAGCACCGGGCGGCTTTCCTCCACCGATCCCAATCTGCAGAATATTCCGGTGCGCGGCGAAGAGGGCGGGCGCATCCGCCGCGCTTTCATCGCCGCCCCCGGCCATCTGCTGGTCAGCGCCGATTATTCGCAGATCGAACTGCGTCTCCTCGCCCATGTCGCCGATCTGGCCTCGCTCAAGGAGAGCTTCGCGCGTGGCGAGGATATCCATGCCCGCACCGCCTCCGAAGTGTTCGGCGTGCCGATGGCGGGGATGGACGCGCAAACGCGGCGCCGCGCGAAAGCGATCAATTTCGGCATCATCTACGGCATCAGCGCCTTCGGCCTCGCCCGCCAGCTCGGCACCACGCCCGGTGAGGCGCGGCTCTATATCGATACGTATTTCGCCCGCTATCCCGGGATTCGCACATATATGGAGCGGATGAAGAGCCTCGCGCGCGAACAAGGCTATGTCGAGACGCCACTCGGGCGGCGCTGCTACATCCAAGGCATCGCCGAGCGCAATGCGGCGCGGCGCGCCTATGCCGAGCGCCAGGCGATCAACGCACCGCTGCAAGGGGGGGCGGCCGACATCATCAAGCGCGCGATGGTGCGCCTGCCGGCCGCCCTCGCAGCCGCGGGACTTGGCGCGCGGATGTTGCTGCAGGTGCATGACGAATTGCTGTTCGAGGCACCGGCGGCGGAGGCGGAGGCGACGGCGGCGCTCGCGCGCACGGTCATGCGCGAGGCCGCCGAACTCAGCGTGCCACTCGAGGTGGAGACCGGGATCGGGCCCAATTGGGCGGCGGCGCATTGAGCACACCGGCGCATGCGCCGCTCCAGCGCCGTGCATTAGCCAATCTGTAACAAATTTGGCGCCAAAATCAGGGTATGAACGCACTCACACGCGGCTGGACGCTGGGCGGGGCTTGGAAGGCCATATGCTGGCGCTGACCGATGAAGCGGGCCGGCTCGCCGTCTTGCGGCAGCTCAACCTGCTCGATACGCCGCCGAGCGAGGAATTCGATCGCCTCACCCTGCTTGCCGCGCGCATGTTCGGGGTGCCGATTGCGCTCATCACTCTGATCGATGCGACAAGGCAATGGGTAAAATCCGCCCATGGCGCGCCCTCGCACGACATGCCGCGCGGGGCGACGTTTTGCGAGCATGTCGTGCGTGACCGGCAGACCCTGGTCGTCGCCGACGCGAGCGAGGATCCGCGCTTTCCCGCGACACCGTTCGCCGCCTCCGGCGCGCCGGTCCGGTTTTATGCCGGCGCGCCGCTGATCACGCGCGACGGCCATGTCATCGGCACGCTCTGCGTGTTCGATTATGTCGCGCGCAGCTTCACCGCCGCCGAGCGTCATTCACTCGAAATTCTCGCCGCCCAGGTGATGACGGTCATCGAGCTCCGCCACTCCTCCGGCCGCTTGCACCCAAGCAGCCGTTTGCCCAACGGTGCCCAATTCGGTGAGGATCTCGCCGATCTTACGCGCCGCCTGCCCGGCCAGAGCCGGATCCTGGTGGTCATCGATGTCGTCGATCCGGACCATCTGCCGACCCATATCAATCTTCTCGGCCCGCGCTGGGAGCGCGAATTGCCGGCGGTGGTAATACGCGGCATTCGCGCCGTTTTCGGCGATGATCTGACCATTTACCACCCGCTTTCGCTGCGCTTCGCGTTTCTGCTCGACCCTTCGGCGAGCCCTGGCTGGCAGGACAAGCTCGACCAGATGATGGCGCGTTTTCGCCAGAAGACGATCGAGGAAGTGCCGCTCGCACTCGCGCCGAGCCTCGGCGTGGTGCCCTTTCGGCTCGGCGATTTCGCCGACCAGGTACTGCTCCAGCGCGGCGTGATGGCGGCGCACGAGGCGCGCGCGGTCGGGCGGATGCTGAGCCCGGCGCATGATGGCCCCGGTAGCGCCCCCGGTAGCGCCCCCGGTAGCGCCAATGACTGGCATGACGCGCATATGCTGCTCGGCGAACTGCGCCGCGCGCTCGCGCTCCCGGGTCAGCTCAGCCTCGCTTTCCAGCCCCGTCTCGATTTCACGTCTGGCGCTTGCCACGCGGTGGAGGCGCTGATCCGCTGGAACCACCCGACGCTGGGGCCGGTCTCACCGGGGGAATTCATTCCGCTCGTCGAGCAAACCACGCTTATGACCGAGCTCACCTTGTGGGTGATGGATACGGCGATGCGCGAGATCGCCGCCTTTCGCGCGTGCGGCGTGGCGCTGCGCGTCTCGATCAATGTTTCCGCGAGCGATTTGCAAAGCAGTGATATCGCCGGGCGGATCGCCGCGTTGCTTGCGCGCCATGATCTGCCCGCCGAGGCGATCGAGCTCGAATTCACCGAAAGCAGCCTGCTCCCCAATCGCAGCTTCGTTCATCAGCAACTGCGTGCCATTCGCGAACGCGGCATCGATATCGCGATCGACGATTTCGGCACCGGCTACAGCAATCTCGCTTATCTCAAATCCATGCCGGCCTCGGTGGTGAAGCTCGACCAATCCTTCATCCGCATGTTGGCGACCAGCGCGCGCGATCGCGCGATCGTGAAGGCGGCGATCCTGATGGCGCACGAACTCGGCTATCGCGTCGTCGCCGAGGGGATCGAGACGGAGGAAATCTGCGCCATGGTCGCGGGCTGGGGCTGCGATGAGGGTCAAGGCTATCACATCGCCCGGCCGATGACGGCGGTGCAACTCGCCGCATGGCTGACCGAGCGGGCGGCGCCGGCGGTTGCGGTGTCCTTGCCATGAGGTGGCGCAGCCATTGCGGGGGAAGTTGTGCCGCGTCAGGTCGCGGCGTTGGAGCCATGCGTTCAGCGCATCAGCCAAAGAGCAGGCATGCGGAGGATTTTGCTGCAACGCAGCATCTCCCGCCCCATATAACTTTGATCATGCCCGATCAAAGGCCATCTTCATGCAGCCGCCGGCGTTTTCAAAGGCGTTTCTCTATCGTTGGCCAAAGCGCGGCTGGGCGCGGCGCCGGCTGTGGCGACGCGTCCGGGTTGGCATTGGGCGCATTCTGATGCCCTGGGATGGCAATGCCGCGCCGCACTGGCACCAGATTTCGGATTTTGGCTCGAATCCGGGGCGGCTCGCGCTCCGTGTTTTCCAGCCCGAGAGAGCAATGGCTCCCGGGGCGCCGATGATCATGCTGCTCCATGGCTGCCTCCAGACCGCCGAGGAGTTTGCGATTAGCGGCGGCTGGGTAGAGGCGGCGACGCGGCACGGTTTCGTGCTCTTGCTCCCCGAGCAAACCGCGGCCAATCACCAGGCGCGCTGTTTTTCCTGGTTCAACGACGCCGACACCAGCCGCGGCCAGGGTGAGGTGCTGTCACTGCGGCAGATGATCCAGGCGGCGCTGCGCCGGTTTCGCGCCGACCCCGAGCGGGTGTTCGTCGCCGGCCTCTCGGCAGGCGGGGCGATGGCGGCGGCGTTGCTCGCCGCCTACCCGGAGAGTTTCGCCGCCGGCGCGGTCATCGCCGGGCTTCCGGTCGGCTGCGCGGGCAGTGCCGGGGAGGCGTGGCTGCGCATGCACGATGCCGGCCCCGCGCGCCTTTCCGAGATCGAGTGGGCCGAGCGGATCACCCGCCGGGTCGCGCATCGCGGGCGCTGGCCACGGCTTTCGATCTGGCATGGCGATGCCGACCAGGTGGTCGATCCCGGCAATGGCGAGAATCTGGTGCGGCAATGGACGGCGCTCCACGGCCTCGATCTCGGCAAGGTTACCGAGGAGCAGGTTTCTCCCGGCGTCATTCGCCGGCGTTGGGGCGATGGCGCCGCGCCCGAGGTCGAGGCGTGGCGGATCGCCGGCCTCGATCACGGGTTTCCGGTGAGCAGCGATCCCGCGCGCCGGCGCCCCGCGTCACAATGGGTGCATCGCGCCCCGGTGGATGCCACCGACGCCATCTTCCGTTTCTGGCAGTGACGTTTGACGCAGTAACGGATGCAGTAACGTGTGACGATCAGTGCGCCCGGATGGGCGAATTCCGGTAACGTTTGCGAAAGCCTGCGCGCACGCAATCACTCCGCCGTGGCCGCATTGGGTGATGAGGGCTCTTCGCGGGCCCGGCTTTGCGCTTTACGCTTGGCAAGATTGGCGCGGAGCGCCTCGGCTTCACGCGCGTGGCGCTCGGTCTCGGCGGCCTTGGCGGCGGGGCTGTGGCCGTCCGCCGCAGCGCGGGGAAAAGCGGATTTTGGACGATTACTCATGCGCGTCATCAAATCAGGCGGCGCGGTCTCGTCAAGAGCGGATGGGCGCAAAAAACCTGGGATCGGGGAGGAGATCCCAGGCTTTTCGCAAGCCCACTGAAAACCGTTTCCGCGTCAGGGGCAAAACCCCAGCCCCGGCGCCGGGAAGGAGAGCGCCGGGAGGGGGGTGGAAATCAGCCGACCTTCGCGAACTTATCGGCCGCCAGGGTCACACGGGCGAGCAGAGGCGCGGTTGCCTGCTCGGCCAGCTTGAAGGAGGCATCGGTCAAACGCCCCGCCTCGGCCACCGTCTTTTCGAAGGTGTTGCGCGCGAGATTGGTGTGAAGATCGGCCGCGTCCTTCAACGACTTGATGCCGCTCAGCGCCTTGAAGGTGTTGACCATGTCCTCGAACTGCGCTTGCGCGAGCGCTGCGGCCTGCTTGGAGAGATCCTGCATCCCCGTCGCCCAGATCTGGCTCGACTTCATCACCGCTTCCAGATTGCCCTGGCCGAAGGTCACCATTTCCTCGGTGCTCTTCATCGCTTTGTCCATATGTTCCATCATCGGAAACTCCATCTTGGGAAACTCCATCCTGGTTGTGCCCTGCTTCGTCGGAGCAGCCGGAACCACTGCTTGCGTCGGCGCGGCATCGGACCCACCATGAGCCTCGTTCACCGCGTTTCGTGTGGCCGATGCGACCTCGACCAATTTCTGTTTCGTCGCCATGTTGCATCTCCATTAACGTCTGCGGCAGGCGAGCAGGCCTCGAACTCGTTCGGTAGGCGAATGGCGCGCGATGTTTGCCTCGGCGATTTGCCCGGCTGAACCCGCTGCCTTCCGGCTTTGCTGCGCTGCAACAAAGCTGATATAAATCGCCCCATAGAGAAGGTCAAGGGGAAATTGTGCGATGCAATAAAATGTCGGAAAAGTGATCACGTCACCCCTTGATAACGCCTGGCGGCGGCATCGGCGACGATTTCGTGGGATTTGAAAATCGTTTGTTAACTCATTCAAAGATACAATTTTTCTTGAGTTTGGAGCGGGGTTTTGGCTGGACAGGACGCATCGCTGCCGGCTACATTCCCCGAGCCGCGCGGCACGATGACATTAGGGAAGATCAGGATGGCGTTTTTGCGGGGCTTTTTTGCGCGACGAGCGCGCTCGGGGGCAGCCAACGGGGACGGCGGCATTGGCGCACGGCGCCACGGCGCGGTCTTGCTTGCGTTCCTCGTCAGCTTAGCGCTCCTCAGCCCCGGCCTCGCGCGCGCGCAAATTGGCTCTGACCGCTACAGCGCGATGGTGATCGATGCCGGCTCCGGCACTGTATTGCTCGCCGCCAACCCGGACGCGCCGCGCTATCCCGCGAGCCTCACCAAGATGATGACGCTTTATCTCACCTTCGAGGCGTTGCGCGACCGGCGCATCGCCTTGCAGGATCGGGTGCCGATCTCGGCCCATGCCGCCTCTCAGGAGCCCTCCAAGCTCGACCTCCAGCCTGGCACGCGGCTCACCGTTGAGCAGGCGATTTTGGCGCTCATCACCAAATCAGCCAATGACGCGGCTTCCGCCCTCGGCGAGGCCCTTGGCGGCTCGGAAGAGCGTTTCGCGCAGATGATGACGCTCCGCGCGCGCGCCCTTGGCATGTCGCATACGGTTTTTCGCAATGCCTCTGGCTTGCCCGACCCCGGCCAGGTGACCACGGCGCGTGACCTCGCGATCCTCGCTCGCCATCTCATTCAGGATTACCCCGACCAGTACCGCTATTTCAGCGTCCCGGGTTTCGTCTTCCATGGCCGGATGATTCCTAATCACGATCATATGCTGACCACGTATCAGGGGGCCGACGGGCTGAAGACCGGCTATACCGAGGCGGCCGGGCATAATCTCGTCACCAGCGCGGTGCGCGGCAATGTGCGGCTGATCGGGGTCGTGCTCGGCGCTGGCTCCAACCCCGAGCGCGATCAGCACATGGCGGCGATCCTCGACCAAGGATTCGCGAGCGTTGGTGTGCCCGGCAGCGGCATCGTCCTTGCGCATGCCGGGACGGGGAAATGGGGCGGGCTGATCGGCACCGCCCATGCGGCCTCACTGCCGGCATCGCTCCGCAACCACCCCCATCGCGGGGCGCCGGCCACGCGGCTCGTGGCCACCCATTGGCATAAAAAATCGGCCCGCCTTGTGCATGAGGCAGCGGCGCATCTCGCCCCGCATCACAAACCGACGGCGCATGCGAGCCGCGCCAGCGCCCATGCCGTGAGCCATGCGAGCGTGCCCAAGCCGCCCCTTCCGGTGCCGCCGAGCCTGAGCTGAGCGGCTCACTCGCGGCGCCCGCCGCAACAAACTCTTGCACCCTCTCCTTTGGTTGCGCATCTTTGGCAAGGAAGCTCGACCGCTCGACGCGCGTGCCGCGCGGGGAGATATCGTCGAGGCTCGGAGGTCACAGGGGTCAGAGTATGGACGGCGGAGCCGATGCCCGGCGCATCACCATCTATCAGGAAAGCGATTTCGCGGGTTTGCGTGCCGCAGGCCGCCTCGCTGCCGAAACACTCGACATGATCACCGCACATGTGCGCCCAGGCATCAGCACCGGCGAGCTCGATGTTTTGTGCCACGAATTCATCCTCGCCCATGGCGCGGTGCCGGCGCCACTCAATTATCGCGGCTTCCCGAAATCGATCTGCACCTCCATCAACCATGTGGTCTGTCACGGTATCCCGAGCGAGCGGCGGCTCATCGACGGCGACATCATCAATATCGATGTCACCGTCATCCTCGATGGCTGGCATGGCGACTCGAGCCGCATGTATGTCGCCGGCACCGCCTCGACGCGCGCCCGCGTGCTGATCGATGTCACCTATGAGGCGTTGATGCGTGGGATCGCTGTGGTGCGCCCTGGGGCGACGCTGGGCGATATCGGCTTTGCCATTCAGGAATTCGTGGAAAGCAAGCGCTTCAGCGTGGTGCGCGATTTTTGCGGCCATGGCATCGGCCGGCGCTTTCACGAGCCACCCAACATCCTCCATTTCGGCCGTCGCGGCGAGGGGATCGCGCTCCGCCCGGGCATGGTGTTCACCATCGAGCCGATGGTCAATGCCGGCCGGCCGGAGGTGAAAATCCTCGATGACGGCTGGACCGCGGTCACGCGCGACCGCGGCCTGTCGGCGCAATTTGAGCATATGCTCGGCGTCACCGAGGGGGGGGCGGAGATTTTCACCCTCTCGCCTGCCGGCTTCGAGAAACCGCCCTACCCGTCCGCCTGAGCGCCCCACGTGGCGACACCCGCCGATTTGTTCGACGAAGGTGCTGTGCGGCCCGCCAAGCCGCCGGGGGCAGAGGGGCATCGCGCGCGGATGCGGGCCCGGCTTTTGAGCGCGGGCGCGGATGCGCTCGCCGATCACGAATTGCTCGAAATGGTGCTTCATACGGCGCTGCCGCGGCGTGACACCAAGGCCATCGCCAAGGCCTTGCTCGCGCAGTGTGGCAGTTTCGCCGCCGCCATCGCCGCCCCGCTCAGTGATCTCCGCGCAGTCGAAGGTCTCGGCGAAGCCGGGGCGGCGGCGCTGAAAACCGTGCAAGCGGCGGCGCTCCGACTTGCGCGCACGGAAATCGTCAACCGCCCGCTGCTCGATAATTGGGGGCGGCTCATGGATTACCTCACCGCGACGCTCGCGCGTGAGCGGGTGGAGCAGTTCCGCGTTTTGTTTCTCGACACCCGCAACCATTTGCTCGCCGATGAGGTACAGTCGCGCGGCACCGTCAATCACACGCCGGTCTATCCGCGCGAGGTCGTCAAACGGGCGCTTGAGCTGCATGCCGCAGCGGTGATTTTGGTCCATAACCACCCGAGCGGCGATCCAACGCCCTCGCGCGACGATATCGAGATGACCGCAGAGACGCGCAAGGCGGCCGAGGCGCTGTCGATCGTGCTGCATGATCACCTCATCATCGGCAATGGCAAATGGGTCAGCCTGCGGCGGGAAAATCTGCTCTGACCGCAGAGCCCCGCATGGATCCGCGTGTGCGCGGCGCGGCGATCACGCACACGTGCCCCCTGGCAGGCTCGGCTCGCGCGGCCTAGGCTTGCGCCTGAGACCCGCCCCCGGGACGGGGCGCCGACCGGTGGCGCCTTGCCCATAACCCCCGGGTCCGCATGCTTTTGGAGGTGCTAGCACATGGAAGATATCGTTATCGTTGCTGCCGCCCGCACGCCCGTCGGCAGCTTCAACGGCGCGTTCGCGGCGGTGCCCGCGCATACGCTTGGCGCGACCGCGATTTCGGCGGCTATCAGCCGCGCGCAACTCGACCCTGGCGATGTCGATGAGACGATCCTCGGCCAGATCCTCGCCGCCGGCCAGGGCATGAACCCGGCCCGCCAGGCGGCCCGCGCCGCCGGCATTCCGGACGACAAGACGGCGTTCGGCATCAACCAGGTCTGCGGCTCGGGCCTCCGCGCGGTCGCGCTGGCGGCGCAGCAGGTGATGAGCGGCGAGAGCAAGATCGTCGTCGCCGGCGGCCATGAGAGCATGAGCCTCGCCCAGCACGCGGCGCATCTCCGCGCTGGGGTGAAAATGGGCGATCTCGGCTTCGTCGATACAATGATCAGAGACGGGCTCTGGGATATCTTCCATGGCTACCACATGGGCGTCACCGCCGAGAACGTCGCCCGCGCCTATCAGATCACCCGCGAGGAGCAGGATGCCTTCGCCGTCGCCTCGCAGCAGAAGGCGAGTGCGGCGCAGAAGGCCGGGCGCTTTCAGAGCGAGATCGTGGCGGTGACGGTAAAGGGCCGCAAGGGTGACGTGGTGGTTTCCGAAGACGAATATATCCGCCATGATGCCTCGCTCGAGGCGATGGCAAAGCTGCGGCCGGCGTTCACCAAGGACGGCACGGTGACGGCGGGGAATGCAAGCGGCATCAATGATGGCGCCGCTGCCCTCGTCGTGATGGCGGCGAGCGAGGCGGCCAAGCGCGGCCTGACCCCGCTTGCCCGCATCGCCGCCTTCGCGACCGCCGGCGTCGATCCGGCGCTGATGGGCACCGGCCCGATCCCGGCCTCGCGCAAGGCGCTGGCGCGTGCCGGCTGGAAGGTCGAGGATCTCGACCTGATCGAGGCCAACGAGGCCTTCGCGGCGCAAGCCTGCGCGGTCAACAAGGATCTCGGCTGGGATCCGGCGAAGGTGAACGTCAATGGCGGCGCGATCGCGATCGGCCACCCGATCGGCGCTTCGGGTGCGCGCATCCTGGTGACATTGCTTGCCGAAATGGCCCGGCGCGATGCGCATAAGGGGCTTGCGACCCTTTGCATCGGCGGCGGCATGGGCGTTGCCATGTGCGTCGAACGCTGAACATCGAGGAAACCCTCCCCCCTCGGCGCGGGTGGGGAGGGGATCCGATTTGCTGTGCCGCAACATTGATTTTGCTCAACATAATCGCCGGATGCCATGCTAGGCTAACCGGTAGGACGTTCTCAAAAGGGAGGTAAACATGGAACGGGTCGCATTGGTCACCGGCGGCACACGGGGCATTGGCGCCGCGATATCGCGGGCGCTCAAGACGGCGGGCTATCGAGTCGTTGCGAGCTATGCCGGCAATGACGCGGCGGCGCGGGCCTTTGCCGAGGAGACCGGCATCGCGGTGCTGCGTTTCGACGCCGGCGATTTTGGCGCCTGCGAGGTCGCGGTGGCGGAAATCGCCAAGGAGCACGGGCCGATCGCCGTGCTCGTCAACAATGCCGGCATCACCCGCGACACCACGCTTTCGCGTATGACGCGGGAGATGTGGGATGCGGTGATCGCAACCAACCTCACCTCGTGCTTCAATCTCTGCAAGCTCACCTTCGATGCCATGCGCGCGGCGAAATTTGGCCGCATCATCAATATCAGCAGCATCAACGGCCAGGCCGGGCAATACGGGCAGGTGAATTATTCCGCTGCGAAGGCCGGGATGATCGGCTTTACCAAGGCGTTGGCGCAGGAGGGTGCCCGCCACGGCATCACTGCCAACGCCATCGCGCCGGGCTATATCGATACGGAGATGGTGCGCGCGGTGCCGGAGGAGGCGTTGCAGAAAGTGATCGCGAAAATCCCGGTCGGCCGCCTCGGCCAAGCCGAAGAGATCGCCCGTGGCGTGGTGTTTCTCGCCGCCGAGGAGGCTGGCTTCGTCACCGGCGCGACGCTCAGCATCAATGGCGGACAATATATGACGTGATGCGGCCCTCGCGTTAACGCCAACGCAATCTCTGCAGGGGTAGGGTTTCGCCGTTCTGAAGGACGGAGTGCCATGCCCCTTGATGCGCAATATCAGGGTTTTAGCGCGCGCGACGTTGAGCCGAGCGCGCACGCTTCCGACGCGCGCCGCGTGATCGCTACCATCGCCGATGATATCGGCAAGCTCTCGCTCGATATCGCCGAGATAGCTGCTGACGTGCATGCGGTCGATCGCCAACTCGCGGCGCAATCGCATCAGGTCACCGAGATCGATACCGCGAGCACCGACATCGTCGCGAGCAACCGTCTGATCGCCGAGACCGCGGCGGAGAACTGCCAGATGGCGGCCGCGGCGCGCACGGATACCGAAATGTCGGCGGCAGAAGTGCGGGCCGCGCTCGGCGCCGTCGCGCGGCTGGTTTCGGCGGTTGGCTTGATCCGTGAACAGGTCGGTGCGTTCGGCGAGGCGATCGCGACGGTGGGTAAAGTCTCTGACAATATCGATCGCATCGCCCGTCAGACCAATTTGCTGGCGTTGAACGCAACGATCGAGGCAGCGCGCGCGGGGGAGGCCGGGCGCGGCTTTGCCGTTGTCGCCGGCGAGGTGAAGGCACTGGCCAAGCAGACCAGCGCCGCCACCGCGGAAATCGGTGCAACCCTCGCGACCCTCACGGGCGAGCTCAAACGCCTGCTGCATCACGCCGATGACGGTGTGCGCGAGGCCGCGGAGGTGGGCAAAAGCGCTGACGTGATCAATCAAGCCATGCAGACGGTGAGCGCGGCGGTGATCAAGGTGGAGGCGAATGCCGGGAAGATCGGGCAAGCAACCGACGAGATCACGGCGCGGTGTGAGAATTTCGCCGTCGCGGTCACAGACATGAAATCCGGCATCACCGAGGCGGCGGCGACGCTCGCCGCGGCCTCGCGGCGGACGGGGACGCTTCTTGACGCGAGCGAGCGAATCATGGGCCTCACCGCGCAGTCCGGCATTCAAACGGCCGACAGCCCGTTCATCGCGGCCGCCCAAGCCGCGGCGGCGCGGATCGAGGCGACATTCGCCGAGGCTCTGCGCGCCGGCGCCATCACCGAAGCCGATCTCTTCGACAAGGATCTGCGCCCGATTCCGGGTACCGACCCGCAGCAATTCATGACCCGCTATATCGCGTTCCTCGACCGCGTTTTGCCGCCGATCCATGATCCGGTACTCGCGCTTGATCCGCGCATCGTCTGGTGTGCGTGCTCAGACCATAATCTTTTGCTGCCGACCCATAACCCGCAATACCGCAAGCCGCATGGCAAGGATCCGGTGTGGAACGCGGCCAATGGCCGCAATCGCCGCCGATTTAGCGACAAAACAGCCGAACGCGCCGTCAAGAACACCGCGCCTTTTCTGCTGCAAACCTATCGTCGTGATATGGGCGGGGGCAAATTCACCCTGATGAAGGATGCGTCAGCACCGATCCGGGTCAATGGGCGGCCGTGGGGGGCCTTGCGCGTCTGCTATCGCATTTGACCTTCGCGCTCAGCGAAGGCTGCGTTGCGGCGCATCGGCACCGATATCGCCGTCCGCGGGCGCTTCGGCGAGTTCGTCGCCGAGCGGTAGCGAGGTCAGAACTGGCACCGCGCGTTGCTCGCTGAGCGAACGGAGGTCGTGCGGCGCCGCGTTCAGCGGCATCGCATGGGCTTTGCCGGCGTCAGCCATCTCGGTTCCGGCCGGCCGATCATAGATGAATCCGTGGGTTGGGTAGATGCTGCCGAAACTGCCACGACGATCGAGGGCGACGCGCACCGCCGTCCAGTCATTGTTTGGCGAAACATCGATCACCGCGATGTTGCGGCTGACGCCGTTTTGCCCCCAATGGGCGTGCTCGATTTCCACTTCACGCGAATTGATCACCCGCGTCACCACGGCGACATGGCCGAGGCGCATGGCGCGATTGGCGCGGAATGCGAGAACGCTTCCAGGCTCGGGGCGGCTGCCTCGCGCATAGATGCCGGCGGCCTTATCCCACCAGGTCAGGGCGTCCCCCTGGAGGGTGATGCCGGAAGCGGCGCGCGCGAAGGGAACGCATTGCAGCACGTGGTAGGATGCGCGCTGGATGTGGGATTTTTTTCCTCGGTGATAGGAGACGGGTTCGGTACGCCGACCATAATGCCCGTGTTGGGTGGTATGCGCGGCGGACGCATGGCGCGACGCCGGTTTGTGCGCGTTTGTGGCAGGGCTCGTCTGCTGGGCATGCGAGGCAATCGGCAGACTCAACAAAAAAAGTGATCCAAACAGGCACAACCTGCCACCGCCTCGCCGAGCACGCATCAAACCCCCCTCTCGAACTGGCTTATCCATTCCGAAAGATACCATCAGGGTTGCGGGCGTGACAACGCACAAAGCCGGCAAAACTTGCAATCTTGCGCAATATTACAAATAGCCCCTGTGGATAACTGCCCTAAATAAGACCAAATTCCCATTTTCCCCACCGCATGGCATCGACTCGTGAACGCACAACGCCACACGCTGAGGTTGTAAGCGCTACGCGCACTACTTGCAGGCGACCACTTGGATCTCAACTAAAGCGCGAGGATCGGCCAAAGCAGCCTCGACGCAGGCGCGAACCGGCGCGCCATCCTTGGGCAGCCAAGCCGACCAGATTTCATTCATCGCCGCCCGGTCACCGATATGTTTAAGCCAGATCTGCGCCTGCAAGAGCCGCGTCTTGTCGGTGCCATGGATTTCCAGCGTCGCATCGATCTCGGCGAGAACCTCTTCGGTCTGGCCCTTGATGTCTTTCCCGAGATCGCGCGCGAGCACGCCTGAGGTGTAGACGAATCCGTGATACTCGACGGCACGGGAGAGAATGGCGGTCGGCTCGGTGCGAATGATCCGGCTCATGCGAAAATTCCTTTGATCGGATGGCAGAAGCGGGGACTATACCGCCGCACGCCGCCAGCGCCAGCCATCGGCCAGCGACCTCGCTGAGAAAAATCCGAAACCGTTTGGATCTTGCGTTTTGCCACCCAGGCGCGCAAAAATCCCTCGACGCCGCAAAATGACGGTCAGGCGAAAAAAAATGACGCATCCCGCCGGGAGGGACAACGATGCAACTCAATCGTGATGAATTATTGCGCGCCTATCGTGACATGTGCACCATCCGCCAGTTCGAGGAGCGGGTGCACGCCGAATTCGCGAGCGGGGATATCCCCGGCTTCGTGCATCTCTATGCTGGCGAGGAAGCCTCCGCCGTCGGCGTCTGCGCGCATCTGACCAAGCAGGACACGATCGCCTCCACCCATCGCGGCCACGGCCATTGCATCGCCAAGGGGTGCGATGTGGACGCCATGATGGCCGAGATTTACGGGCGCAAAACCGGGCTTTGCGCCGGCAAGGGCGGCTCGATGCACATCGCTGATGTCGATGTCGGCATGCTGGGCGCCAACGGCATCGTCGGCGGCGGCGCGCCGCTCGTCTGTGGCGCTGCCTTGACCGCGAAAACCCTCAAAACCGGCGCCGTCGCGGTCGCCTTTGGCGGCGATGGCGCGTCAAACCAGGGCACGACGGCCGAGGCGATGAATCTCGCGTCCGTCTGGCGGCTGCCGGTGATTTTCGTCCTCGAGGACAATGGCTATGCCGAATCGACGGCGAGCGCCTGGTCGGTCGCCGGCGACCCGCTCGACCGCGCCAAAGGTTTCGGCATGCCGGGCGTGCGCGTCGATGGCCATGATTTCTTCGCCGTCCATCAAGCCGCCGGCGAGGCGATCGCGCGCGCCCGCGCGGGCGAGGGGCCAAGCCTGCTCCACCTCAAGCTCGCCCGCTATTTCGGCCATTTCGAGGGCGACGGCATGACCTATCGCAGCCCCGACGAGGTCGCGAAACTGCGCGCCGAGCGTGATTGCCTTAAGCTCTTTCGCGCCAAAGTCACCGAAGCGGGGCTGCTCGACGGCGCGGCCCTCGATGCGATCGAGGGTGAGGTCGCGGCCGTGATCGAGCACGCGGTGCGCCGCGCGAAAGCAGCGCCGATGCCTGCGCCCGCCGATCTCCTCTCCGATGTTTATGTCAGCTACTGAAAAGGAGCGCGTGGCATGGCCAAAAAATCCTACCGTCAGGCCATCAACGAGGCATTGCGCCAGGAGATGGAACGCGACCACCGTGTCGTCGTCATGGGCGAGGATAATGCCGGCGGCATGGGCGCGCCCGGCGAAGACGATGCCTGGGGCGGTGTGCTCGGGGTCACCAAGGGGCTGGTGAAGCAGTTCGGGCGCGAGCGCGTGCTCGACACCCCGATCACCGAAAGCGGCTTCATCGGCGCGGCGGCCGGCGCTGCGCTCACCGGGCTCCGCCCCGTCGCCGAGCTTATGTTCGTCGATTTCATGGGCGTGTGTTTCGATCAGATCTTTAACCAGGCGGCGAAATTCAAATACATGTTCGGCGGCAAGGCGCGCACGCCCCTCGTCATCCGCACCATGTACGGCGCCGGATTCCGCGCCGCCAGCCAGCACAGCCAATGCCTCTACCCGCTTTTCACCCATATCCCCGGCCTCAAGGTCGCCCTCCCCTCCTCGCCCTATGAGGCCAAAGGGCTGATGATCCAGGCGATCCGCGACGATGACCCGGTGGTCTTCTTCGAGCACAAAATGCTTTATGATATCGAGGAGGAGGTGCCCGATGAGCCCTATACGCTGCCCTTCGGCGAGGCCAATCTGACGCGCGAGGGCGAAGACGTCACCATCGTTGCTTTCGGGCGGATGGTAATGCTCGCCAACCAGGCCGCCGATCAGCTCGGCAAGGAGGGGATTTCGTGCACGGTGATCGACCCGCGCACCACCTCGCCGCTCGATATCGCGACCATCCTCGAAGAGGTGCGGGCAACCGGCCGGCTGGTGGTGGTGGACGAGGCGAGCCCGCGTTGCAACATGGCGACCGACATTGCCGCCCAGGTCGCCGAACACGCGTTCGACACCCTGAAAGCGCCGATCCGCATGGTCTCGCCACCGCACACGCCGGTGCCGTTCTCGCCGGCTTTGGAAGATCTCTACGTG
>JAJYXY010000097.1:3692-4031 GCA_021801465.1 Pseudomonadota bacterium | reverse complement strand
GTCGAGAAAGATGATGCGCGTGCCGGCATAGCGCTGGTCGTTGTCCGACCAGACGTAGAAGTTCCGTGCATTGCTGCCGGGTTTCGCCTGGCGCGCGCGCTGGAACCAGGGATGCTGATCGGAGGTGTGGTTGATGACGAGTTCGGTGATGACCTTGAGGCCGAGTTCATGCGCCGCCCGGATGAAGCGCCGGACATCGGCGAGCGTGCCATAATCCGGGTTGACGCCGCAATACTCGGCGATGTCATAGCCGTCGTCACGGAGCGGCGACGGATAGAACGGCAACAACCAAATCGCCGTTACCCCGAGTTCCTTGATATAGGAAAGCTTTTGCGAGAG
>JAJYXY010000097.1:0-3682 GCA_021801465.1 Pseudomonadota bacterium | reverse complement strand
ACGATTTGACATGCACCTGATAGATCACGGCGTCTTTGTACCAGAGCGGATCCGCGGTCGGCGTGAGGGGGCGTCGGCCTGCCATGTGCATCTCCCTTGTTTCGGTCATGACAGCGGTGCCAAGCGCCAGATGAGAAAGGGAAGGCCCGATGGATCGAGCCGCAGACGCTGCCATTTGCCGCGAAGGATGATGTTTTCTCCGGTCATAAGATTTTCGGCGCCGATCGGGTCGCCATCTGCCAGCCCCCACTCCCAGAGCGGAATTTCGACATCGGCTTCCTGCACGGTGTGCGGATCGAGGCTGACCGCGACAACGAGAACATTGCGACGGTCGGCACTGGCTTTGCGGTAAAACAGCACGCTGTCATTGGTCGCGGTGAGGAACGCAACGCCGAGATGAGTGCGGAGCGCCGGATTATCGGCGCGGATCCGATTGAGTTGGGCGATCTCGGCGACGATATTGCCCGGCCGCTCCCAATCCCAGGCACGGATCTGATATTTCTCGGAATCGTGGTATTCCTCGCGCCCCGGCAGCGCCGCCGCCTCACAGAGCTCAAACCCGCAATAGACCCCCCAAAGCCCGGAAAGCGTCGCCGCCAGCGCCGCGCGGATGAGAAAGCCGGCGCGCCCGCCATTTTGCAAAAAAAACGGGTTGATATCCGGGGTGTTGACGAAGAGGTGCGGGCGGAAATACTCGCGCACCGGCGTGGTCGTGAGTTCGGTGAAATAGGCTTGCAGTTCTTGCTTGGTGTTGCGCCAAGTGAAATAGGTATAGGACTGAGAAAAACCGACCTTCGCCAGCCGGTACATCATCTTCGGCCGGGTAAAGGCTTCCGCGAGGAACACGACGCTGGGGTCGTCGCGACGGATATCGGCGATCAGCCACTCCCAGAACGGGAGCGGCTTGGTGTGCGGGTTATCGACGCGAAATAGCCGCACGCCCTGAGACACCCAGAACCGCACGACGTCGCGCAGCGCAAGCCAGAGAGAGGGAACCGCATCGGCCGCGTAGAAATCGACATTGACGATGTCTTCGTATTTCTTTGGCGGATTTTCCGCATAACGCAGCGAGCCGTCCGGCCGCCAGGCAAACCAGCCGCGATGCGCGCGAAGCCAGGGATGATCGGGTGAGCACTGGATCGCGAAATCGAGCGCGATCTCCATGCCGCACGCCGCGGCGGCATCACGCAGGCGGCGGAAATCCTCGAACGTTCCGAGTTCGGGGTGGATCGCATCATGCCCGCCGCTCTCGGCGCCGATCGCATAGGGGCTGCCGGGATCATCCGCGCTCGCGATCACCGCGTTGTTGCGGCCTTTGCGGTTGGTTTTTCCGATCGGATGGATCGGTGGCAGATAAAGCACGTCAAAGCCCATGGCGCTGATGCGCGGCAAGTGCCGGATGACGTCATCGAAGGTTCCGTGCCGCGTGCGATCATCGCTCATCGAGCGGGGAAAAATTTCATACCAACTGGCAAATCCCGCGGCCGCGCGCTCGGCATCGAGCGCAAGCGGCAGGGAGGCGCGAACACGGAACGCGCGATCGTCAGCGCGGCGCATCAGGTCTGCCGTCGCTTCCTCGAGCAAAATCTGATAGCCGCGTTCCGGCGCCTCGGCACGCTTTAGCCGCCCGAGCACCGCCCGGAGCGAGGCCGCGAGATCGCCCTTGCATCGTTTCGCGGCGGCAGCGACCAGATCGCGCCCCTCCACCAGTTCGAGAGAAAGATCGAGGCCGGCGGCATGTTTTTTGCCAAGTTCGGTGCGAAACGTCGCGAATGCGTCGCACCACGCCTCGATCGTAAATTCGTGACGACCCAAGCGGGCGAGTGGAAATTCGGCGGCCCAGCGATCATTGCCGAGCGGCCGCATCGGCACTTCCTGCCACCGCTCGGCATCGGCCGCGCGCCAACGCAGCACCGCAGCCAATTCGCCATGGCCATCGCAGATCAGATCGGCCGAGACCGTCACCGTTTCGCCGACGATGCGGCGCGCGGCGTAATTTTCGCCATCGGGAATGCGCGGACTGATCGCTTCGATGGCGATGCGGGGCGCGGCGGCAGCGGCGACGGCGCTTTTTTCGCGCGCCAAAGCCGGGAGCCGCACCCAATCCGCCGGCAGCGTTGGCAGGAGGCGAAGCTCGGCCGGGGCGAGGGAAATTTCGTCTTGCGGACCGAGCACAGCATCCCCGGCGCGCAGGCCCGCGAGCGGCACGCGCGCGCCGGGCAGAAAATCAGCGCAACGCAGCGTGTTTGTCGCTTCGAGGCGGGTATTGAGAAGCGCAAGCGCCGCCGCCTGGGCGCCGCCTCGAAGCAGCGCAATGGCGTCTCCGCCCGGCCCGGCCAGCAGCTGCGTCTCCCCCGCGTCGAGACCGGCGATCTCGCCGCGCAACGCATTGAGCGCCGCGATGTCAGCGGTGAGATCGAAGGGGGCGTCGTCGTGCATGGCGGCGAAATCATCGGGACGGGGATCGGTATCGGGCAGGGCGCGGCGGGCGGCGTATTCGAACCCCATCGGCAGGAGCCAGCCGGCGCCCAGCACCGCAGCAAGGCGCAGAGCGCGGAGATAAAAGGCTCGAAGCAGCAGCGGGTTTTGCCATTGCGTCGCGAGGCGCTGGCCGCAAGGCACCTCCGGCGCCGCCGCGAGCGGTGCGACATCGCGCAACGCCGCGATTTCGTTCCAGAGCCAGCCATCACGAAAATTCCACCACGGCAACGAGCAGAACACGAGATCAAGCCCAGCACCGCGCCATGCGGCGTAGTGCGTCCACGGCACGCCCGGTGTCCAGCCGAGGAAACGAAAATCCGGCGCATATCGCCGCACGCCTGCGATCAGCGCGGCAAGATGCGCCCCCGGCACGGCGCCAAGCCCGATCAGCCGCACCCCGCCAAGCCCCGCTGCCGCCCAATCGCGCAGCCGCGCGATCCAGAGTTCGGTCAAAGCGGCGGCGGCGTCCGGCCTCTCCCAGAGCGCACCTACGGCGCCAAATCCGGCGCGGGGGATGCGCGGATCAAGGCCGGCGGAGCCATCCGCGGCTTCGAAAAGATCGGCATGGGCATGACGCAAGGCACCGTCCGCCGCGACCTGATCGAGCACCAGATCGACGTGGGCCAGCACGCCGCGCGCCCGACACAAGCCGGCCAGATGGGCGATCAGCGCCGTTGCATCCCCGTGCCAGCCACAAGCCGGGTGCGGCCGGTCCATGTCGCCGGCGAGAAACAACTGGCCGCCGCGTCCCGGCGCAACCAAGGGCGGCAGTATAACCTGCCCAAAACCCATACCGGCACAACGATCAAGCGCTTTATCCCACGCCGACACCGGGCCAGAGAGCAACGCATGTAGATAATAGATATTATTATTTAATTGTGGTGACCTATTGTACTTTCTTTCTTCCATCTCAATCAGGCTAAACGTTTTGCCTGCGGCTTGTCAACCTTCGTTAACCCTCGGCGCATGCCTCACTTTATTTTGAAACATCTGGCGCCATTGAGAGCCCGACTCGAATTTTAAATCTGACCGGCTTTCGCCCTCGCCAGCCTTCGCATGAGAAGGAAAGCCACCGCCAATTGCAACCACGCGAGAGCGGATTCGATAGTCGCCTCGAAGTCTTTTGACAGACGGCGCGAGCGATTGATCCAGCCGAGCGTCCGCTCGACGACCCATCGTTTCGGCAGCACGACAAATCCTT
>JAJYXY010000305.1 GCA_021801465.1 Pseudomonadota bacterium | reverse complement strand
CGATTGCGCCGATCATCGCCCGCTCGGCGTCAATGTGCAGCGCTTGCTCTGGCGCGGGCGGGGGCGCGGGGCGGAAATACCGCTGGCCACCCTCGGCGCCGGCTGGCATGCGTTGGAAGCGAATGACACCGGGTTTTGGCGCTGGAGTGCGGGCGAGAGCGAAATACCGCTTGCCTCGGCGTCGCCGCGTCATCTTGCCGGTCCGCGCGAGCTCGCCGTCACGATCAACGACAATGCGCTCCACTACCTCGTCGCACCACCTCACTCCCTCGTCGCATCACCATCGCGCAAAAGGCGCCGGCGCGCCTCGGCAACGATCCGCCGCGCTTGCGCCCATAGCGCATAGTGGTCGAAATCCCCGAACCCCGCCCACGCGACTTCGGTGACGTCTGAGCCCGCGCGCGGCGTATCGCCCTGCCAGAGCGCCGCGAAATCGAGGATGGTGTAGTGATAGCGAATGCGGCCATCCTCATCGCGATGGATGCTGTCGACGTGCCCCGCAAGCACGAGGGCGCCGACCGTAAGGCCGGTTTCCTCGTATAATTCGCGCCTCGCCGCTTCTTCCGCGGTCTCGCCGAGATGCTGCGCGCCACCGGGAAGGCTCCACTGGCCGAGCGCCGGCGGCGTCCCTCGGCGGACCAGGAGCACCGCCCCCGGCCGCAACAGAGCGACGCCGATCCCGACCAGCGGCCGATCGGGATAGGCGCGTTTGTCGGTCATTTTCCCGGCATCGGCGGCATTGCCGGCGATTCCGGCGCCTCGGACCCGGGTGCCTCGGGCGCAACGGAGATCGGTGGGGTTGCCGGCTTTTCCGGCGGCTTGAGGTCATTGAGCGTTGGCAGCAGGGTTTTCCCCTGCCAGCTCGGGATGGCGAGTGCGAAGCCGCTGAATTTTCGGTTGAGTTCGGTGGCTTGGGCGGCAGCCTTATCTTTCCCGGTGGCCGTGAGCACCGCCCAGGTATTGTTGCCTTCCTCGCTCACGTCGGCGGCAAGCGTCAGCCCGTCGGCGGTGGTGAAGGCGACATGGCCGCGCTTTTGCCCCGGCGCCGCGTCTGCCTTGCGGGCATCGGTGAAGCTCAAGAATTCCAGCCCGCGTGCCATGCCGTCGATCTTGAACTGATCGAGCACAGGATGCTCGGCCGGCACTGTCACGACAAGCTTGTCGCCTTGCCTCGTGAGCACGAGATGATCGTTGGGCAGACGGTCGATGGTGATGCCGGTTACCTGGTCATGGCCGATATTGACGATATCGCGCGCAATCCAGCCGCCGAAATCGGGATCGGCATCGATCGTTGCGGCGGCAAGCCAGGTCTGGTTTTGTCCCTGCAGCCGCACGAAAACCTGATCGGTGCCGCCCGGTTCGGGGCTGGGGCGGGTATGGCCGATGAGCAGGGCGGCAAGCACTTGGCCCTTGTCGTCGAGCAGGCGAACCTGTTTTGCCTCCGATTTTGGCTCGTCCGGCGCGGTCAGGCCGAGGCGGGCGAAATCCGCCGGATTGCTGGTGCGCGCCTCCACCAGCCGCAATTCGGTGAGCGCGGCGAGCAGGGCATGCGCGCGCGCGGCCAGGGCGGGAAAATCGCCATGCTCGGGTAGCACCCAGCGATCGCCGGCGCGGGTCAGTTGCAGTGTCTTCGTGTGATCGGCGATCTCGATCCGGGCGACGCTCGCGATGCGGCTGGCAAGATCGGGGAAGGCGAGTTGTCCGGTTGCGGAGGTGGTGATGGCCGCTTGCTCGCGGTTTTCCTGGACAAAAAAGCCGGCGGCGAGCGCGAGCGCGCCGAGGAAAAGCAGCACCAGGCTATTGCGGGGTTTCATGGCGGAATTCCTCAGCTCCGCGCCCGGCCGCGGCGGCGATGGCGTATGAGGCCAAGCCCGATCGCGATCAGCGTCAGAATGGCGGGAACGAGCACGATATCGAAAAAGCGCAGGGTTTCGGCGAGCGCGTCGATATCCTCGCGGAGCGACCGCTCAACACCGCGCAGATTCTGGCGGGTTTGCACGATTTCCTGGTTGGCGGCGTCGATCGCGGCGCGTTGCTCGGGCGTTAGCACCGCTTGCGCCGCCCCCTGCTGGCCGGAGCCTTCGCGCAAGCTCGCGAGTTTTTTCTCGGTCTCTTCGAGATGTTTCTGCAAATCTTGCTGGGTGCGGCGGAATTGCGCCTCGGCGCGGCGCTGCATGTCATCCACCAGGGTGAAGGGATGGTCGCCGGCGCCGCGAGCGCGAAGGCCGAGAAGCGCATCCCCGCCGGCGAGCGTTCCGATGAGATTGGCAACGAACGGCCCGTTATCGCTGAACGGCTCGGCATCCTGCTGGCCGAAGAAATCCTGCGAACGCACCCAGAACCGGTCGGCGAGGATATCGACATCGGCGGCGATGACGAGATTGGCGGCGCCATCGGTATGGTCCTTGAAGGGCGGCAGATCGGTCGGGCGCTGCTCACCCTTGGCCGGGTCGGGGGGGGCAGTGAACGCCGATTTCAGCGCCCCGTGCAGCCGCGCAACGATCACCCGCGGGCCACCTTCGGGCTTGAATCCGGCGAGAATCGCCGCCGGATCGGGGTCGAGGCGGAGTTTTTCGGCCGGGATCAGGCCAGAGCGCGGGCTCGACGTCAGAAGCGGCGTCAGGGTGATTTCGGCACCAGGCTTTTTTGCAAGAAACCCGGGATCGGCGACAGTGATCTGCGCAAGATCAGCGGTCGCCGGGTCATCGTGGTTGATGCCGTCGCGGATATTAAACCAGGGGACGTAATCGGTGACGGTCATGCGGTCGCCGGGGCTCGCGCGGACCCGCCAGGCGCCGGTCAGATCGCCGACCACCTGATTAGGGTCATAGGCGACCCCCCAGGCGTCGAGCAGGCGATGGAGATCAGAGGCGGTGTCGGTCTGCGGCATGCCGCCGGGGCCGGGGAGATCGGCTTGTGCCGCGCTTTGCGGATCGACCATCAGCATCAGCCGCCCGCCGCGCATGACGAACTGGTCGATGGCGTATTGTGTCTGATCGGGCAGATGCTGCGCCTGCGCGACCAAAAGCACCTGGATCTCGGGGTCGATCTTCCAGACATTGAGCGGAACCGTGCGGATCGCATAGCTCTGGCGGAGCAGCGACATCGCGATCCAGGGCTGGCCGGCGCGGCCGCGGCCCTGCGCCATCATCATCAGGCGCGGGTCGCCATCGATCGGCAGCGAGGACATGACGCCGACCACGGGGCGTGTCGGGTTGGAGAGTTCATAAACCAGCCGCGTCAAATCATATTCCAGGAAACGCTCGCGTTGCTCCTGGAAAAACGGAATGGCGCGCTCGTCATCGACCAGATTGGTGCCGACGAGGCCAAAAAACACCTGCGCGCCGCTCTGGTCGATCGGCACCGCCTGGAGGCCGAAGCTCAACGCCTTGTCCTCGGCGTCGCTGAAGGGTTCGGGATCGTAGCGCTCGATTTTCAGCATGCCATGCGCGAGCCGGGCATATTGATCGAGCATTTCGGTGATGCGTTGATGATAGCCATCATAAGAGGGGGCGCGGGCGCCGAGATCGCGGGAGTAGAATAGACGGAGCGTGATTGGCTGGCGGAGCCCGGCGAGAATCCGCCGCGTGCCTGGTGATAGCGTATAAATATGACCGGCGGTGAGGTCGATCTGGGCGTCGGCGAGCCGGGCCTCGGCCACCATGTTGATCCCGGTGAGGAGTGCGGCAAGGCCGATCAGGCCGAGAAGTGAGACGATGGCGCGGCGCATGCTCAATCCGCCTTCCGGTGTTCGAGAATAACCGTGTTGGCAACCAGCCAGAACAGAATGAAAGAAGCGAAATAGATCGCATCGCGGGCGGTAATCAGGCCACGCACGAAAGATTGGAAACGATCGACGATCGAGATTTTGCGCGCGATCGTCGCCAGCACCGGGAGATTGTGGCTGAGGAAATCCGTCACCACCGGAAAGGCGCTCGCGGCGAAGATGAAACACAGCGCAACACCAAGCACGAAGGCGATGACTTGGCTTTTGCTGAGCGCCGACATTGCGGCGCCGACCGCAAGAAAGGCG
>JAJYXY010000269.1 GCA_021801465.1 Pseudomonadota bacterium | reverse complement strand
CCGGCGGTGATGAGGCCGATGACGGCGGCGGTGCTGAGAAGATATTTTTTCATCGATGACAATCCTTGCTTGGGCCAGAAGATTGGCGGGTTAAGCAGTTCTTAACGTCGCTTTACCTATGCAGGGACCATGCCAGAAAGAAATACCTATAAAAATCAACATATTACAACTTTAGCGAGCGGGGGTATGCGGCGAGTGTTCAATTTTCCGACGCTACGGACCGCTCAATCGCCGAGTCGTGGGGGCGAGCGCGCCATTGCCCGCGTGTATATGTTCAGTTTTCCGACAAAGGATGGTCGTGGGAGCGCGCAGCGCCGCAATCCCTTGCCCGCAAATGGCGGTCGGGTGCGGGCGCGAGACGAAAAAAAAGGCGCGTCCGCAGACGCGCCCTCGGTGTTTGCCGGGAAAAGCGCGTCAGAGCCGGCGGCGGCCCAGTTGGCGGCGCGCGATGGTGAGCCCGGCTAGGCCGCTGCCAAGGACCAGGAGCGACGCCGGCTCGGGCACGGCCGCGCTTGTATTGGCGGTTTCGGAAATGGTGAGAGAGCCGCTCCCCCCGGACGTCGTGCTGGTGAGGGTGGCGACCGCTTCCAGCGCATTGGCGCCGGCAAGGCTACCAGAAATGCTGTCGCTGAAGCTGCTGTCAACGGACGAAAGCGTGATCGGGCTCCCGATTTGTGTATAGCTCGTTCCGTTGTTGGCGCTTGCGCTGAACGTCGCGCCCGCGCTTGCCAGCGCCGCGCTATTGCTTCCCGAGATGGTTCCGGTCAAAGATCCAGTGCTTGGCAGCGAGAGGCCGGTGTCAGTAACGGTGATGGTGAGACTATCCTGACCGAGGGTAAAAAGACCGCTCGTGCCGGTACTCAACAGAAATCCTGGGCCTGAGCTGGCTGCCCCAATAGTGCCAGACACATCAAAATTATTGCCTAAAAATGAGAAATTATAGACCCCCGGGGTTCCACTTGCCGCTAAACCGTTATTTGCGACCGTATCCGTCGCGCTTGCAGAAATTCCGGAACCGACTTCGTTGAAACTCAATGTCAACGTACCGGTTGCCGGGGTTGCAAAACTGGGATGAGCCAGCGCCAGCAGCGCCAAAGCTGAGAGAGTCGAGGGTTTTATCAAATTTGTGAGATTCATCGGCTCATCCTTTTCCTGCCTTCTCGGTCACGATCAGGCGCGCATCATGCCCGCCCCAAGCGCATGATAGGTGCAAAACTTATGCCCACCCATAAGTGCAAGGCATATCAAAGCGTTCAACCGGAGGTTTTAGCGCCGCATCGGCGATTGTTCAGTTTTTTGACAATCGCGCCTTCGCATGACCGGAACTTCGCATGATCGTGCCTTCGCGCGGCCCTCGATTCGCATGACTACAAACGCGCCCGCCGCAAACAACGCGCCCATCGGCGCAGCCCCCATCTATCCAGCGTTATCCAGTACATTATTCGTTCGTTATTTGCAAGGCTTTTTTTATAGCGCGCGGCGCCGGCGAGAAAGTCGTAACACCGCGCCCCCTTCGCCGCATAATGCTCGATGGCGAGGTGATGGGCGGTCAAGCCGGGTTTTTCGTGCCGACGAGCGCCGGCGAAATCAAAGCCGCTCTGATAGCTCGCAACCTGGCCGCGCCAGAGGAATTGATAGAGATAGGCGAAAACCTCCTCGCCCGCCGAAAGGCACAGCAGATCGATCTCACCTCTGGGATGGCCGCGCGCGATCAATTCTCGATGAAATTGGCGAAAGCGCGGGTTCGCGAAGGCGCCGGGCTTGCCGCGCTTAGTCCAGCTTTGCTGATGGAGGGTTGCGAGCGCATCGAGGCAGGCGTGCGCTTCGGCCACCGTTGCCGCCCGGCGCAGGCTTATCGCGCCGCGCGCGGCATAGCTCCGCGCCGAGCGCCGCAGCTGCTGGCGCGTATTGGCGCTGCATCCGGCGAGGAAGCCGCCAGATGGGGCGCCAGAGGGGGGGGGCACCTCGCCGACGAGATCGATGAACGGCGCCGGTCGGATCTCACGCGCCGAGCCGCGTCGCCCGGCCGCTCTGAGATGAGCCTCGTCCACCCCGCTCAAAATCACCCGCGCGCCGCCGAACGCAGCTAATCCTGCGGCGATCACCTCGTCCCTTTGCGCGGCGACTTCGCGCGCGAGTAAGAGCCCGTTCTCCTCGATGAAGACCGCATCCCATCCCGGATCACCGCTTTCGCCGAGCCGGAATTCCGCGCGCCCCCACAGGTTGCGCCGGCGGTTGAAAAGCCCGAGGGCGACGACCCGCCCCGCTTGCGTCACCCGGAGGAGGCACGGGTCGGAAAACCTTGCGTCAGCCAGGCATCCGGTCCAGGTCCAGCTTTGAAAAAACGACCCATCCGCCTTCGCCTCAAAGGCCCGCCATTCGGCGCCGAGTGCCGCAAGATCGGCGACCGGCGCCAATTGCGCTTTGAAGTCCGACATCTCTGGCGGCGTCTCCCTCTTTGTCCGCTCATCGCAAGGTCGCGCGCCTGCGTAGATACGTGCGATCAGAGGAAATGGCCATCAAAAGTCTTGTTTTTTTGATGGAAAAATGCCATAAAAAAAGACATGAACAGGTATTTGGTTGCGCCCAACCTCAATCGTAGGTTTATAATGGCGGTCGCTGCCTGCTTGACCGCGCTATGGCTTGCGATGGTCGTTCTGACGTCGCCTGCCGCGGCGCAGAGTTTTAACGCCGGGCTGCATGCTGATCAGACGGAAATCTGGGGCCCGAGCGACGCAGGGTGGTTTTATACCCCGGGTGTAAGTTACGATCTCGCCGGCATCGCGACGAGCTTCGCCGCCTTCGGCGGGCCGGCGACTGATGTCACGGTCGGGGTTTACAGCGCGCTACCCTCCGCCGGCGGCCGTCTGCTTGGCCAATTTTCCATGTTCACCAATGTTCAAACCGGGGTGTGGGTGAGTGGCGCGTTCGCGAGCCCGATCGCGCTGGTCGCTGGCCAGTCCTATTTCATTGATTTCTCCCATCTCACCACGCTCAACATCGCAGCACCGGCGCTTGGCGCAGGGCCATTCGGCTTCAACACCGCCGGCACGTTCGTCTCGCATTTTTACTTCGATCAATTGACGGCAACGCCGGGGATGGATCCCGATCAGGATATTTTCAGCCAACCGCTACTCGAATTTCTGCCGGCGACGGTGACGAACAGCCAGCTTGCCATTGCCGAGCCGGCGACGTTCGCGCTCGCGCTTGCCGGCGTGCTGGCGCTCGCGTTGATCCGCTGGCGCATCGCCGCCCGCCGCTGAGCGCGAACAAAAGGGCTAAACCCGACCTCTCGGCTTGACCGCGCGGCGATGGCGGATGAAACAGCCTTCGCGAATACTCTCCTGATAATATGTCTCTCGATGAGGGCTGGGCATGAGTGACACGGCGGAACGCATGGTTGCGGCGCGCGAGCAGGCGAGAATTCTCGCCCATGCCTTGCCATTCCTCCGCCGCTACGCGGGGGCGACGATCGTCGTCAAATATGGCGGTCATGCGATGGGCGAAGAGGCGCTCGCGGCGCAGTTTGGCCGTGACATCGCGCTTTTGAAACAGGTCGGCGTCAACCCCGTCGTCGTCCATGGCGGCGGGCCGCAGATCAATGCGATGCTCAAGCGGCTCGCCATACAATCGACCTTCATCGACGGCCTGCGCGTTACCGATGCGGCGATGGTCGAGGTCGTCGAGATGGTGCTCGCGGGGACGGTGAACAAGCAAGTCGCCGGGCTCATCAACGCGGCCGGCGCGCTGGCGGTTGGGATTTCCGGCAAGGATGGCGGGCTGATCCGGGCGCGCAAGCTCACCCGCACCAAGCGCGATCCGGAAAGCCATATCGAACAAGCGCTTGATCTCGGCTTCGTCGGCGAGCCAGAGCGGATCGATGTCCGCGTCGTCCACGCCCTGACCGGCGCCGGGCTGATCCCGGTAATCGCCCCGGTTGGGGTCGGCGCCGACGGGCAGACCTATAATATTAACGCAGACACCGTCGCGGGCGCGATCGCCGCATCTCTCGGGGCGACGCGGCTCCTGATGCTGACGGACGTTCCCGGCGTGCTCGATGGCGACCGGCAAACGATCCCGGAGATGACGATCGCCGAGGTTAGGGCGGCGATTGCCGACGGGCGGATCACCGGCGGCATGATCCCGAAAGTGCAGACGTGCGCCGAGGCGGTCGCGGGGGGGGTGCAGGGAGCCGTTATTCTCGACGGCCGGGCGCCGCATGCGGCGTTGCTGGAACTCTTTACCGAGGGCGGGGTAGGCACGCTGATCAAGCCCTGAACGTATTTCGCCTCTGGACATACGGCAAAAACCGCTAAATCTGAGATGGGCAGAGAGAAGCGTTCGGCGCTGACGAGCGGGGTGAGAGAGATGTCGCTGGCGGGCGAGACGATGAGCGTGCAGCGCCTGGCGCCGGCGGAGCAAGGGGCAGGGCTCCGCGCGCGACGCGCGGTGGCGTTGTGGCTGCTCGCGATCGCGGCGATGATCGGCGTGATGGTGGTTTTGGGCGGCGCGACGCGGGTTTCCGGCTCCGGGCTCTCGATCATGGAATGGGCACCGCTTTCCGGCGCCCTGCCGCCGCTCTCAAACGCCGAGTGGCGGCGGCTGTTCGCGCTTTATCAGCAGATCCCGCAATATCATTTGCTGCATGAGGGCATGGATCTCGCCGGGTTCAAGTCGATTTTTTGGCTTGAATGGGTGCATCGCCTGTGGGGACGGCTCATGGCGGTCGCGTTTTTTGTGCCGCTTCTGGTGTTTTGGGCGCGCGGGCGGCTTTCGCGGCGCCTCACCGCCCGCCTCGTTGGCATTTTCCTGCTCGGCGGGCTACAGGGGGCGGTGGGCTGGTTCATGGTCGCCTCGGGTTTCTTTCCCGAGAGCGAGGCAGTGGCCCCGCTGCGTCTCGTGATCCATCTAGGTCTTGCGCTCACGCTGTATGCCGCGGTGCTGTGGACGGCGCTTTCCGAGCTGTTTCCAGTGCCAAGCGGACAGCCGACGGGATTGGTTTCTCTGTGCGCGCGCCTCACGCTTGCTCTCGTTGCGCTCACCATCCTTGCCGGCGGCTTTGTTGCAGGAAACCATGCCGGGCTCGATTACAACACATTTCCGCTCATGGACGGGCATTGGGTCCCGGTGGGCTATGCACGACTCTCGCCGCGATGGCGCAATTTCGGCGAAAATATTGCCGCCGTGCAGTTCGATCACAGGTTGCTGGCGACGCTTTCGCTGCTCGCTGCGCTGGTGACGTTTGCCGCCGGGGGGCAGCGATGGCGCCAGCTTTCGGCGCCGCCTCGGCGCGCGCTGATATTTCTTGCGACGAGTATTCTCTTGCAATTCGCGCTCGGCGTGACCACGCTTCTTCTCATTGTGCCGGCGCCGCTCGCGGTTTTGCATCAGGCGGGGGCGGTATTGCTGCTGACCGCCGCGATTTTCACCGTCTATGTATGGCCGCCGACCACTGCCCAGAAGGATATGTCATGACCCCGCTCGCTGCGACCGACCGCCTATTTTTCGAGCGCGCCGACGCGGCTCTCGACCGTGATGCCGCATCCCGTCTGACCGCGGAAGCTCTGGCCGGCGCCGAGGATGGCGAGTTATTCCTCGAATATCGCGAGAGCGAACAGGTGAGCCTGGATGACGGTCATATCCGTGCCGCCGGCTTCGATACCGCGCTCGGCTTCGGGCTCCGCGCCGTGGCCGGCGCCGCGACCGGCTATGCCCATGCCGGCGAGATCAGCGAGGGGGCGCTCGCCCGCGCCGCCGAGACCGTCCGTGCCGTTGCCTCGGGACATTCGGGAACCGCCGCCGAGCCGCCGGCGGGGAGCAATCGGCGGCTTTACGATGACGCCAATCCGCTGCTTCTCATGCCGTTCGAGGCGCGGGCGCGGCTTCTTGGTGCGATCGATTCTTACGCCCGCGGCAAGGATGGGCGGGTCAAGCAGGTGATGGCTTCGCTCAGCGGTGAATGGCAGGCCGTGCAGATTCTCCGCCCCGATGGCCGCCGCGTCGCCGATCTTCGGCCGTTGGTTCGGCTCAATGTCGCGGTCGTGGTAGAAAGCAACGGCCGGCGCGAGACCGGGAGCTTTGGCACCGGCGGGCGCTTCGATTACGGCCGCATCACGGGTGAGGAGACCTGGCGGGCGGCGGTGGACGAGGCGCTGCGCCAGGCTTTGGTCAATCTCGAGAGCCACCCGGCGCCGGCGGGCGAGATGCCGGTGGTGCTCGGCGCGGGCTGGCCGGGCATTTTGCTGCACGAGGCGATTGGTCATGGGTTGGAGGGGGATTTCAACCGCAAGAAAACCTCCGCCTTCGCCGGGCTTCTCGGCCAGCGTATCGCCGCCGCCGGGGTCACCGTGGTCGATGACGGAACGCTGCCCGATCGCCGCGGCAGCCTCACCGTCGATGACGAGGGCACACCAAGCGGGCGGACAGTGCTGATCGAAGACGGGATCCTCACCGGCTATATGCAGGACCGGCAGAACGCCCGCCTGATGGGGATGCGCCCGACCGGCAATGGTCGGCGCCAATCCTATGCCCATGCGCCGATGCCGCGCATGACCAACACCATCATGCTCGGCGGCCAGAGCAGCGCCGAGGAGATGATCCGCTCGGTCAAGCGCGGTTTGTATGCGGTGAATTTCGGCGGTGGGCAGGTGGATATCACCTCGGGCAAGTTCGTGTTCTCGGCCTCCGAAGCCTATCTGATCGAGGATGGCCGCGTGACGGCGCCGGTGAAAGGGGCGACGCTGATCGGCAACGGGCCGGAGGCGCTGACCAAAGTCGAGATGATTGGTGATGACATGGCGCTCGACCCCGGCATCGGCACGTGTGGCAAGAACGGCCAAGGGGTTCCGGTCGGCGTCGGCCAGCCGACGCTGAAGCTCGCGGCGCTCACCGTCGGCGGCACCGCAGCCTGACGGCTCTCTTGACTTCGGGGTGGGTTTTCCCGATAGGTGATACAAACTCGCATCCAGAGCGTGGCGCGCTCTGGCATAATCTCGCGTGGAGCATGATGGCTCCTTATCCGAAAGTTCCCTGTGTCTGATACTCTCCCTCACGCTGACCTCGCTTTCTCCCCCGTCACTGATCAGGGGCCCGTTACTGGTCAAGGGGCCGTCACTGATCAGACGCCCGTCAATGAGGAGGGGTCCGCGAACGAGGAGGGTATTGAAACGCCTCCTATCTCTTCCGAGGGCCCAGTGCCGGCGGAGATGACCCCATCGGCGCCCGCCACGGCTTCCGGTTTTGCCGAACTCGGTCTCTCCGACCCCGTGCTGCGCGCCGTCGCCGAGATGGGTTACACTCAGCCGACGCCGATCCAGCGACTGGCGATCCCAACCGTGCTGATGGGTCGTGACGTTCTCGGCTGCGCCCAGACCGGGACTGGAAAAACCGCAGGCTTCACGTTGCCGATGCTCGACATCCTCGCCGGCTCGCGTGCCCGCGCCCGTATGCCGCGCAGCCTGATTCTCGAGCCGACACGCGAGCTTGCGCTACAGGTTGCAGAAAATTTCGTCCTGTATGGGAAATATCTCAAGCTGACCCATGCCCTCATCATCGGTGGCGAAAGCATGTCTGATCAGCGCGATGTGCTGGCGCGCGGTGTCGATGTCTTGATCGCGACCCCCGGCCGATTGATCGACATGTTCGAGCGTGGCGGCATTTTGCTCACCGATGCGCGGCTTTTGGTGATCGATGAGGCGGATCGGATGCTCGACATGGGGTTCATTCCCGACGTTGAGCGCATCGTCGCGATGCTGCCGCAAAACCGCCAGACGCTGTTTTTCAGTGCGACGATGGCGACCGAGATTCGTCGCCTCGCCGATGCGTTTTTGCAAAACCCCAAGGAAATCACTGTCGCACCGCCAGCCTCGGTAGCAGCAACCATCACCACGGGGCTTGCGCTGGTTGCCGAACACGACAAACGAGAGGCGTTGCGCCGGCTTATCCGCAAGGAGGATGTCCAAAACGCCTTGATTTTTTGCAATCGCAAGCGTGACGTCGATATTCTTTACCGCTCTCTCTCCCGCCATGGTTTTAGCGTTGGCGCGCTGCATGGCGACATGACACAATCGGTGCGTTTTGCCACGCTGGAGAAATTCAAGGCCGGCGAGATCCGACTTCTCGTCTGCAGCGATGTCGCGGCACGTGGGCTTGATATTGGTGGACTGTCGCATGTATTCAATTTCGATGTTCCGATCCATGCCGAGGATTATGTCCACCGCATCGGGCGAACTGGCCGCGCCGGGCGCGAGGGGCGGGCTTTTTCGATCGCGTCGCCTGGGGATCGGCTAGCCGTCGAAGCCATCGAAAAGCTGACCGGTATGCCGATCCCGCGCATTCCGGTCGACGGGCTCGACCCGGTTGCGTGGGCGGAAGAAAGCGGCGGGCGTCGTCGCGGCCGGCGGGGCGAGAAGCAAAAATCCTCGGCGGCAAAGCCAGAACACGCGCGGGCGCAGCGGCCGGCCGCCGAGCCGCGGGCGAAAGAAACCCGCCGCGATACGCCCCGCAAACCTAGCCCTGCTTATCCGGCGACATCAGGGCGCGGTGCAGACACGACCAGTCACGAGCCGCGCAGCGAGGGCGTGCGCGGCTTCGGCGGTGATATTCCTGCTTTCATGCTGCTGCCGACAAGAAAATCAAGCACCGCTTTTACCGTTGGAGAGCCAGAGGGGGAGGAATCCTTGCCATGAACGTCGTCAATCAAGCAAAAAAAGGCAAATTTGTTCCCTTCGCCTGGGATGACGCGCTTCGCCTCGATGATCAATTGAGCGAGGATGAATGCGCTATCCGCGATGCGGCTCACGAATACTGCCAGGAAAAATTATTCCCGCGCGTGCTTGCGGCTAACCGACACGAGCATTTTGATCGCGAAATAATGAACGAGATGGGGGCGATGGGTTTTCTTGGCGCCACACTCGAGGGCTATGGTTGCGCCGGCGTCAATTATGTCTCTTACGGTGTGATCGCGCGCGAGGTCGAACGCGTTGACTCTGGTTATCGCAGCGCGTTCTCGGTGCAATCCTCGCTGGTGATGTATCCTATTCATGCCTTTGGATCGGAATTCTTGCGCGAAAAATACCTCCCCGGTTTGCGTTCGGGTGAGAAAATCGGCTGCTTTGGCCTGACGGAACCCGATGCGGGCTCTGATCCGGCGTCGATGCGCACGCGCGCAAAGTCCGTCGATGGCGGATTTTTGCTGAACGGTTCGAAAACCTGGATTACCAATTCACCGATTGCCGATGTGTTTGTCGTCTGGGCGAAAGATGATGCGGGCGATATTCGCGGCTTCGTTTTGGAGCGCGGTATGGCGGGCCTATCGGCGCCAAAGATCGAGGGGAAATTCAGTCTCCGCGCCTCCATCACCGGCATGATCATGATGCAGGATGTATTCGTTCCGGCGGAAAACCAGTTGCCCGGCGTCAAGGGTCTGCGCGGGCCGTTTTCGTGCCTCAATAATGCCCGCTACGGGATTAGCTGGGGGGCGCTTGGTGCTGCCGAATTTTGTTGGCACGCGGCGCGGGAATATACGCTCGGGCGGATGATGTTCGGCCGGCCGCTGGCCGCGACCCAGCTCATTCAAAAGAAGCTCGCCGACATGCAAACGGAAATCACAATCGGCCTGCAGGCGGTGTTGCGTCTCGGGCGCCTCATGGATGAGGGGCGCGCGGCGCCGGAGATGATTTCGCTTTGCAAACGTAATTCCTGCGGCAAAGCATTGGAGATCGCCCGCACCGCTCGCGACATGCATGGCGGCAACGGCATCGCCGACGAATATCATGTCATCCGCCATGTGATGAACTTGGAAGCGGTCAACACCTATGAGGGCACGCATGATGTGCATGCCTTGATTCTTGGCCGCGCACAGACTGGAATTTCCGCTTTCGGTCAGGGAGAATAGGCGCGCAACGCGCGGTTTAGCCCTCGGGCGCAGCCCCGCGCACGACGAGAGTGACGAGATCGGCGAGAAAGCGCTCACCTTGCGCAAGCATTAATGGGCGCAACCGCTCTGGTGTGGCGGCGACATGGTTGGTGACACCGCCGACGATGGCATCGACAATCAGCCCATGATTGGTTGTCGCGGGAATTTCGCCGCGGGCAATGGCGCGGCGTACAATCAATCGGCTTTGCAAAATCACTTTCTCACCCCACGGGCCAGTCGATGCGCGCATTTCGCCAAAGCGTGCGGCATCGGCGTGAAGATGCAACGCAACAGAGCCGTGCGGCCCCGTGAGCTTCTCAAACAGCATGCGTGCCAGCGCTAGGAGATCGCCGTCCAACGCGCCGGTGTCGATTGCCGCAACCTCATACCAGCGTGCCTCCAAGGTTGCGCGAAGCAAATCGCCGCGGCTTTGCCAGCGTCGGTATAGCGCGGCCTTGCCAACGCCGGCCACGCGCGCAATCGCGTCGAAATGGAATCCCGGCCAGCCCGTCTGCGCATAAAGCGCGATCGCGGTATCAAAAACGCGCGCCTGCAGGTCGGGGTCGCGCGGGCGGCCACGCACCTGTCCCGCTTTCTCCGGCCGCGCAATCGCGTCAGCGAGGCTCGCGTCTTGACGTCGCTTTGCCATTGCCTCCATTATGGACGCCGCGCGACCGTAAATCAATAAAAGGCCAGCGCGGCCAGATCTTGGGAGAGACGCATCCATGCTCTACGCCGAACCCCATCGGGCGCTGATCGAGTCCGTCACACGCTTCGTCGAAAGCGAAATCGATCCTCATGCCGAAGCTTGGGAGGAGGCGGGTATTTTTCCCGCCCACACATTGTTTCGAAAAATGGGGCAACAAGGATTTCTCGGCATCACCAAGCCGGAGGCCTATGGTGGGGCGGCGCTCGATTACTCTTATGGCCTTGCTTTTTGTGAGGCGCTTGGGAATTCGCGCTCCGCCTCCGTGACGATGGCGGTTGGTGTTCAGGTCGATATGGCAACACCGGCGCTCGCGCGTCATGGCTCTGATGCGTTATGTCGTGAATTTCTCGCCCCCTCCATCAGCGGCGAGTATGTTGCCTGTCTCGGTGTCTCCGAAGTTGGCGCGGGATCCGACGTCGCCTCCGTCAAAACCACAGCGCGCAAAGATGGCGACGACTATGTGATCAATGGCGGCAAGATGTGGACCACCAACGGCACCCAGGCCGATTGGATGTGTCTTTTGGCCAATACGTCTGATGGTCCGGTTCATCGCAACAAATCCTTGATCTGCGTGCCAATGAAGACGAAAGGCGTGCGTGTTGCGCGCAAGCTCGACAAGCTGGGCATGCGAGCGTCCGATACAGCGCAGATTTTTTTTGACGATGTCCGTGTGCCGCAAAGATTTCGCATCGGCGAGGAAGGCAAGGGTTTCGTCTATCAGATGGAACAGTTTCAAATCGAGCGGCTCTGGGGCGCGGCCGGCGGGTTGCGCAAAATGGAGCGTGCGATCGCCATGACCATCGACTATACCGCGCATCGGCGCGTTTTCGGCAGCCCAATACTCGACAATCAAGTGGTCCATTTCCGCCTCGCGGAGTTGCAGACCAAAGTCGAATTGCTGCGCTCATTGATATACCGTGCCGTTCTTGCCATGCTCGCCGGCGAGGACGTCACACAACTCGCCTCCATGGCAAAGCTCACCGCGGGGCGACTTTTACGCGAAGTCACCGATAGCTGTCTGCAATATTGGGGAGGTATGGGATACATGACGGAAAGCGAAATTTCGCGCATGTATCGTGATGGACGGTTGACCTCGATCGGCGGTGGCGCCGATGAAGTGATGCTGAGCATCATCGCCAAGGGAATGGGGATCTTGCCTCGCCGGGGGCAATAGCGCGCGATGACATTTCAAACGCACCTTCATCCGGGCTCCCCAGAATTTGCCGAAAATGCAGCGTATACGCGAAGCCTTCTCGCCGAACTCGATGAGTTGCGTGCGCGGGCCCGCCGCGCCTCGGCTGCGTCCGCACCGCGTTTTGCTCGTCGCGGGCAAATTTTGCCACGCGAACGCTTGGCCTTGGCTCTCGACGACGGCGCGCCATTTCTCGAACTTTGCGCATTTGCGGGGTATCTTCGTGATAGTGATGATCCCGCGACATCGATTCCAGGCACCAATGGAATTGCTGGGATTGGTTATATTTCAGGGGTGCGTTGTCTAATCGTTGCCGACGACTCTGGCATCGGCGCCGGCGCCGCCCGGCCGATGGGCGGGCAGAAATTTCTCCGCCTTGAAGAAATCGCGCTTCGACAACGGCTTCCTTTTGTCCATCTGGTCGAATCGGCGGGCGCGAATCTGCTCGATTACAAGGTTGAAGATTTCATTCGGGGCGGCGCGCTGTTTGCCAATCTCGCACGGCTCTCGGCAGCTGGTATTCCGGTGATCGCCGTAACCCATGGGTCATCGACGGCGGGTGGTGCCTATATGACAGGGCTTGCTGACACCGTCATCATGGTACGCGATCGTGCCAAGGCATTTCTTGCCGGCCCGCCACTTCTCAAGGCAGCAACAGGGGAGATTGCGACCGATGAGGCGCTCGGGGGCGCGATGATGCATGCTACGGTCTCTGGCCTCGCTGAGTATCTCGCCGAAGATGATGTCGATGCGATACGCATTTTACGCGAATTTGTTGCCCATCTCGGCTGGGACCGCGGCGATGAACGGCCCCAAGCGGGGACGCCGCCGCATCACCCTGTTGAGACGTTGCGTGCGGTCATGCCGAAGGATGGGCGAAAGCCGGTCGATATGCGTGAAGTGTTTGTCCGTCTTGTCGATTGCTCGGAGTTTCTGGAATATAAGCCGCTCTACGGTCCGGGAACGGTCTGTGCGCAAGCGCGCATTCATGGCACCTCCGTCGGCCTTGTCACCAATAATGGCCCACTCGACCCCGCCGGCGCGAACAAAGCAACGCAATTTATCCAGCTTTGCTGTCAGACCGGAACGCCGTTGATCTATCTCCAGAATACCACGGGTTATATCGTCGGGACGCAGTCCGAGCGCGAGGGTATGATAAAAATCGGCTCGAAGATGATTCAGGCAGTGGCGAATGCGACGGTACCACAAATCACTATTCTTTGCGGCGCCTCCTACGGTGCGGGCAATTACGGCATGTGTGGGCGTGGGTTGGGGCCAGACTTCATTTTCTCTTGGCCAGGCGCGCGCATCGCTGTCATGGGGGCGGAGCAAGCGGCATTGACGATGGCCATCGTTGCCGAAGACGCGGCGCGGACGCGCGAGCGAGCCATCGACGAGGCCGCCATTACTGCCATGCGTGCGCGCGTCGTCGAGACATTCGAGCGCCAGATTTCAGCGCTCTATACGTCTGGTGCGGTGCTTGATGACGGTGTGATCGATCCCGCCGATACACGGGAAGTCATTGGCATGGCGCTCTCGATTTGCCGGGTCGCGCGCGCGAGGCAGCTTGCGCCGCTAAGCTTTGGTGTGGCGCGGATGTGATGGCGCCGTGGGCGAAATAGGGGCTGGGATGACATGCACGAGATTTCGCCGTTACTGATCGCCAATCGCGGTGAGATTGCGATCAGGATCGCGCGCACCGCGCGACGCCTCGGCGTGAGGAGTGTTGCCATCCACTCTGTGGCCGACAACGATAGCCCGCATCTGCAGGCGGCGGATATCGCGATGGCGATCGGCGGCGAGATGCCCACGAAATCATATCTCGACGGGCCGGCGATCATTGCGGCGGCGCAGCGCGCGGGCGCGCGCGCCGTTCATCCTGGTTACGGATTTCTTGCCGAAAACGCTCTTTTCGCTGAGGCCGTGCTAAAAGCGGGATTGATTTTCATCGGCCCTCCACCGGCGGCGATTGCGGCGATGGGCGATAAGGGGCGAGCACGCGCGCGTGTTGGTGAAGCCGGCATTGCGATCTTGCCAGGTTATGACGGCGCCGATCAATCTTTGCCCGCGATGCGTGATGCGGCGGCGGCGATCGGCTATCCGGTGATGATCAAGGCCGCCGCGGGGGGTGGCGGGCGCGGCATGCGCCTGCTTGAACGGCCAGAGGATCTCGCGGCGGCGCTGCGCGCGGCAACGGCGGAGGCGGAGACGGCGTTCGGCGATGGCCGCCTGATCCTGGAGCGCGCCTTGATCGCGCCGCGTCATATCGAAATTCAGATTTTCGCCGACCATAGTGGAAATTGCATCCATCTCGGCGAGCGCGATTGTTCGATCCAGCGCCGGCATCAAAAAATCATCGAGGAGGCGCCATCGCCCGTGCTCGATGAACGGCAACGCGCGGCGATGGGAGAGGCGGCGATCGCCATCGCGCGTCTTATAGGCTATGTCGGTGCCGGAACGGTCGAATTTTTGCGCGACCGCAACGGGAAGTTTTATTTCATGGAGATGAATACCCGCTTGCAGGTCGAGCATCCGGTAACGGAACTGCTGACCGGCATTGATCTTGTCGAATGGCAGTTGCGCATCGCCTGTGGGGAGGACTTGCCGCTTCGCGAACACGAGGTTCGCAGCGCGGGGCACGCGATCGAGGTTCGACTTTGCGCGGAGGATCCGGCGGACGGGTTCATGCCGCGCACCGGCCGTGTGCTGTGCTGGGAGGCGGGGCCGGGAGTGCGCAGCGAGGCCGCGCTCGCGGAGGGGCTGGCCATCCTTCCGCATTACGATCCGATGCTGGCGAAACTCATTGCGCACGCACCGGATCGCGCGCAGGCAATCGCTCGGCTCACGGCGGCACTAGCGGAAACGACGCTTCTCGGCGTTGCAACCAACCGCGCATTTTTGCTGCATATTCTTCGCGATCCCGCCTTTGTCGCAGGCGACGATGTCTCGACCGCATTCATTGCTACCCATTTCCCCGACGACACCAGCCGCGCGACGCCGCTTGAGAGCGCGGATTGGGCGCTCGCCGCATGGCTCTCGGTTGCCGCAAGCACGATCGCCGCGGGGTGGGAGGCGCCGTGGCGCGGTTGGAGCAACGCATTGCCGCTACCGCGCCCTTGGCGCCTGATCGCGCTCGGTCCGCGCAACCACGAGCGAGAGGGGCGCATTGCCTGTGATCGCGGCGGCGCGATCGTGCACCTTGACGGTGAAGAGATCGATATCCGTGGCGTGCCCGCAGCAGCGCGCGCGCAAGGGGTGGCCGAGATTGGTGGGCGCACGGTGGACTATCGCTTTGCCTGGGCTGACGATAAACTTTGGCTCAAAATCGGCGAAAAAGATTTGCTGTTTTGGCCGCAAAGTCGGATCGGGCGCGCGGCGGCGGGGGCTCATGATCACGACGGCGCGCTTCGCGCACCAATGACAGCGCGTGTCATCGCGATGCAGGTGGCGTTGGGCGATAGGGTGGAGGAAGGCCAAGCAATGCTCTCGCTCGAGGCGATGAAAATGGAGATCACGGTCACCGCGCCGCGGTCTGGCAACGTGATGCGTCTCGATATCGCGCCAGGAGATCAGGTAACCCTTGGCCAAATCTTGGCGTTCATCGGCAAGGGAGATGCGGAGAGTGCGCGTGGGTGAGTCCATGGTATCATCGCTGCCCGAAACCCGCGTTGTTCGCCTTGAGCGCCAGGGTTGGAGGCTCTTTGCGACCATCGATGATCCGTCGACACGCAACGCCATGACCGGGGATTTGGTTGCGGATTTCGACGCTATCCTCGCGGCAACGCGCGCTGATCGCTCGTTGCGTGCATTGATTTTGCAAGGCGCAAACGGCGCTTTTTGTGCCGGTGCCGATCTTCGTCGCGCGCGGCGTAACCAGGGTGCCAAGACCGGTGCCGATCCGGTCGTTGAAGCAAACCGGCGTGGTGGCGCGCTTTTCGCGGCATTCGATGCGCATCCGATGGTTACCATCGCGGTGGTTGACGGCCCGGCCTTTGGCGGGGGATTCGGCCTTGCGTGTTGTGCCGATTTCGTCATCGCCGGCCCTCGCGCGCGCTTTGCGCTGTCGGAAACCGGGCTCGGCTTGCCGCCGGCGCAAATCGCGCCCTTTGTTATCGCAAGGCTCGGCCTGCGTCGCGCACGGCAGCTCGCCTTAAGTGGCCAGAGGCTCGATGGCAAGGCGGCGCTTGCGGTCGGGCTCGCGGATTATGTCGCCGCTGATGATAGCGAGATCACGTCACATCTCTCGACGCTTTTCGTCGAACTCGGCCGCATTGCGCCTGGTGCCAATGCGGTGACCAAGGCTTTGTTACGCGAGGCCGCGCGAGCCGACCTCGAGAGCTATCGATTGAGGGCGGCGGAGGTGTTTCGCGATTGTCTGCAAGGTCCTGAAGGACAAGAAGGATTGCAGGCGTTCGCGGAAAAACGTCGACCGCGCTGGGCGGAGCAGAGCTGACCAAAACAGGGAGCGTTGGATGGCACGGCGGAGCATTCGCATTGGTGGGGCCTCAGGCTTTTGGGGCGACAGCGCCATCTCCGTGCCGCAATTGCTCGCTGCGGGGCCACTTGATTATTTGGTGTTTGACTATCTCGCGGAAGTGACGATGTCGATCATGGCACGGGCCCGCGCCCGTGATCCGGAAGCTGGCTACGCGCATGATTTCGTCGGCACCATCGTGCGGGCGTTGCCCGAGATCACAGCAAGCGGGGTCAAGGTGATCGCCAATGCGGGCGGGGTCAATCCGCGCGCCTGCGCCCACGCACTCGCGGCGCGATTTCGCGAGACTGGGCGGGCGCTCAAAATCGGCGTCGTGTTGGGTGATGATCTGATGTGCGATTTGGCGGCGTTGCGCGCGGCTGGAATATGCGAGATGGACACGGGGGCACCGTTGCCAGAGATGCCGCTCAGCGCCAACGCCTATCTCGGCGCGCAGCCGATCGCGGCGGCATTGGCGCGCGGAGCCGATATCGTGATTACCGGGCGCTGCGTCGACAGCGCGGTGACGCTGGGTGCGGCGCTCCATGCGTTTGGCTGGCCGGCGACGGATTTTGATCGCGTCGCTGGCGCCTCCCTTGCTGGCCACATCATCGAATGTGGCGCGCAGGCAACGGGCGGGCTGCACACCGATTGGGAAAAGACCGGCGATTGGGCAAATATCGGCTATCCTATCGCTGAACTCGATGATGATGGCAGCTTCATCATTACCAAGCCACCAGGAACCGGTGGGCTGGTCAGTGTTGGCACGGTTGGCGAGCAGCTCCTCTATGAGATTGGTGATCCGCGCGCCTATTTGCTACCTGATGTCACCTGTGATTTCACCGAAGTTGTGATCAACGAGGTCGGTGAAGGAAGGGTGCGTGTAAGCGGGGCGCGCGGGCGTCCGCCGACCGATACCTATAAGGTCAGCGTCACTTATCAGGATGGCTATCGTGTCGGCGCCTATCTCTCCATTGCTGGGCTCGATGCGGCACGCAAAGCGGAGAAAGTGGCCGAGGCGGTGCTTCGTCGCACGGCGCGAATGCTGCAAGAGCTCAATCTCGGCCCGTTCAATGAAACCAGTGTCGAGGTGATTGGTGCTGAAGCCGCTTATGGGCCGCATTCACGCGCACGCGCCGCGCGGGAGGTTAATCTCAAACTCGGCGCGCGACATGAGGTGCCAAGGGCGCTCGAAATATTGGTGCGCGAACTCACGTCTTCGGGCACCTCGATGGCGCCTGGAATAAGCGGCATGGGCGGCAACCGGCCTAAGGTTATGCCGCTTGTGCGGCTGTTTTCCGCGCTGGTTGCAAAATCTAAGGTGCCTGTTTCGGTCGAAGTCGAGGGGCACGCGGCCCCAGCGCCGGAAACCATTGCCGGCGGGTTCGACCCCGCGAGACTGGCCAGAGACCAAGCGGGGGAAGTCGCGATAACGCCCGACGATGCGCCGCGCGTGCCGCTGGTTGCGCTCGCCTTTGGCCGTAGTGGTGATAAGGGTGATCGCGCCAATATCGGCGTGATGGCGCGGCGGGCAGCCTATCTCCCGTTCATCCGAGCGGCGTTGACACCCGAAAGCGTTGGCGAATTTTTCGCCCATCACCTGCGCGGCCATGTCGAGCGGTTCGAGCTTCCCGGAATTCATGCTTTGAATTTCGTCTTGCATGAAGTTTTGGGCGGCGGCGGCACGGCGTCGCTCCGGAACGACCCGCAAGGCAAGGCTTTTGCCCAGATGCTGATGGATTATCCCATTCCGGTGACGCCGGAGATCGCCGCTGAGGTGCGGGGATGATCACCCTTTATCATTGCCAGAATGCCCGCTCGTTTCGCGTCCTCTGGGCGCTGGAGGAGCTCGGGCTCGCCTATAACCTGGAAATGTTGCCGTTTCCACCACGTATATTTCAGCGCGATTATCTCGCTATCAATCCGTTGGGGACTATTCCATTTTTCATCGATGGCGAGACGCGAATGACAGAATCGGCTGCGATCTGCCAGTTTCTCGCGAGCCGCTATGGGGGAGGGCGGCTCGCGGTTGCGCCAGAGGACGCGGCCTATGGCGCTTACCTCAATTTTCTTTCTTTTGGCGAAGCGACACTGACATTTCCCCAAGCACTCGTGCTTCGCTATCGCGCGCTTGAGGCGACGCGCAGTCTCGGCGCCGTTGCCGATGATTATGAGCGCTGGTTTGCCGGGCGACTACGCGGCATCGAGCCGGTGCTCTCCGAACAGCCCTATCTTTGCGCGGGACGATTTACGGCGGCCGATATTTCCGTGGGGTATGCCCTGAAACTGGCTGAAATTCTCTCGCTTTCAGGCTATTTTGCCGCGCCGGTAAAAGCCTATTGGGAACGGCTCAGCCTTCGTCAGGGATATCAACGGGCTTGTGCCGCGCAAGCGCGTGCTGCCGGCGACAAACCTCCGGAAATCGGCTAATGAGAGGCGACGATGCAAGGCTTAATGATGGATTTGCCCCTGCTGCTCAGCAATTTCATCGAGCATGCCGGACATTATGATGGCGAGACAGAGCTGGTCGGACGCGAGATCGATGGTAGTATCCATCGGACAAATTTCGCGACGACGCGTGAGCGTTGCCAGCGGCTTGGCAAAGCCTTAGCGCGCCTTGGCGTAACGCCTGAGACGCCGGTTGCGACACTCGCTTGGAATACATGCCGGCATTTTGAAATGTTTTATGCCGTGCCTGGCATGGGTGCAGTTTTGCATACCATAAACCCAAGATTATTTCATGAGCAAATCGTCTATATCGTCAATCATGCCGAAGACCGGGTGATTTTTATCGATCCTCTGACATTGCCGATCGTCGAGACACTCGCCGGGCGTCTGCCGTCAGTGATTGCCTATGTCATGATGATCGATCGTGCAGCCATGCCGCAAACCACGCTCGCCAATCTCATTTGCTATGAAGATCTCGTCTCTGGTGAAGGTATTGGCGAGTTTTCCTGGCCTGTCTTCGATGAACGTCGCGCGGCGACGATTTGCTACACGTCGGGTACGACGGGAAATCCCAAAGGTGTCGTCTATTCACATCGCGCCCTTGTCTTACAAACCATGATCGGCGCCTCTTTCATGTTCTTGCCCGGCCATCGCGATGGCCAGCGTGAAGTGATGTTTCCGATGGCACCACTTTTTCACGGCAACGCATGGAATATGCCGTTTCTCGCCTGCTACACCGGATCAAAGCTTGTGTTGCCGGGCCGCAATTATGAGCCTGAGAAGCTCTATGAACTCATCGAGGGCGAGGGGGTGACGATTACCTGTGGTGTGCCGAGCTTTTGGCTCATTCTGCTCGATTGGCTACAACGCACCGGTAAACGTTTCTCGACGCTGCGGCTCTCTCTCTCCAGCGGATCGGCGCCGCCGCGCAGTATGGTCGAAACCCTCGATCGTGACTATGGTGTCAGCTATGTGCAGGCCTGGGGAATGACCGAAGCGCTGATGGCAACGATGCCAACCCCGAAGCCCGGATCGGATATGGCGGATCTCGCGGGCCGCGTCGATCTTCGCATGAAATCGGGGCGTATCGTGTGCGGGGTAAAGGCGCGGGTTGTCGATGATGCAGAGACGACGCTTCCCGAGGATGGGCAAACGCTCGGCCATCTCCGGGTCAAGGGGCCGTGGATCGCGTCGGGCTATCTCAAAGGGGTCGAGGCGCTGGACGCGGAGGGCTATCTCATCACCGGCGATATGGGCGTGATTGACCGCGACGGCTATGTCACCATCCGTGACCGCGCAAAGGATGTGATAAAATCTGGCGGGGAATGGATCAGCTCGATCGAATTGGAAAACATCGCCGCGAGCCACCCCGCGGTTTTGCAGGCGGCGGTGATTGCCGTGCCACATGCGAAATGGCAAGAGCGCCCGCTACTTCTCATCGTTCGCCGCGAGGGGGCGACACTCGATGCCGAGGCCATGCTGGCTCATATCCGCCCGCATGTCGCAAGCTGGTGGATGCCGGACGCTGTCGAGTTCATCGATGCGTTCCCGATGACGGCGACGGGAAAGATTCATAAGCTGACGCTTCGCGAGCAATATCGCGAGTATGCAACAAAAATCTAGCCGAGCGGTGGGCAACGAAGGGATATTGGCGCCGTGGAGCGGATATGGTTGCGGATTTACGGGAATGGGTCGTGGGAGTATAATCTCACTAAAACATCGGGAGGCTAACCCATGCGCGATGCTGCCGAAACAGGTGAAATGAGCTATGTTTCCGGGACCAGCCTTGTCCCCTTGCTCGGTGAGACCATCGGTGAGGCGCTAGCACGCGCTGCGCGTGTTGCCGGCGAACGCCCCGCGCTTGTCAGTCGTCATCAAAACCGCCGCTTCAACTATGGCGAACTCGATGCGGAGGTGAACCGCATCGCTTCTGGCTTGCTTGCGCTCGGCGTGGCGGCGGGCGACCGTATCGGCATCTGGTCACCCAACAATGCGGAATGGCTACTGACGCAATACGCGGCCGCGCGGGCCGGCATCATTCTCGTCACTATCAACCCCGCCTAC
Organism: Pseudomonadota bacterium; assembly: GCA_021801465.1. Classification (GTDB taxonomy): domain Bacteria; phylum Pseudomonadota; class Alphaproteobacteria; order Acetobacterales; family Acetobacteraceae; genus Acidibrevibacterium. The sequence continues at coordinate 3,200 of JAJYXY010000269.1, read as the reverse complement.
CGCATCAATGAGCTGGAATACGCGCTCAATCTCTCCGGTTGCGCTGCCATCGTGCTCGCGCGAAGCTTCAAAACCTCTGATTACGAGGCGATGCTGCGTGCCCTGATCCCAGATCTCGCCGATCCCGAAGGGCGGGTGGAAAGCGCGCGGCTTCCTTATCTCAGGCGCGCGATCTTGATCGGCGATGAGATAGTAGCCGGATTTCTTCCTTTTGCCGCGGTCGCGCAAAAGGCAACTGCGGCCTCCGATTTGGCGCTGGCCACCGTTGCAGCAGGGTTGCAGTTCGATGACCCGATCAATATCCAGTTTACGTCGGGTACAACTGGGTTTCCCAAGGGCGCGACGCTGACACATCACAATATTCTCAATAACGGCTTCTTCGTCGGCGAGGCTATTCATCTCGGGCCGGAAGATCGTATTTGCGCGCCCGTGCCGCTCTATCACTGTTTCGGTATGGTGATGGCAAATCTCGCGGCCCTCACGCATCACGCCTGTGTCATCTATCCGAGCGCGGGCTTTGAGCCACTTGCCGCTCTCGAAACGGTCTCAGAAGAGCGCTGCACGGCCCTCTATGGCGTGCCGACGATGTTCATCGCGGAACTCGATCATCCGGAATTTGCGCGCTTTGATTTGAGCACGTTGCGCACTGGCATCATGGCCGGCTCGCCATGTCCGATCGCGGTGATGCGCCGCGTGATGGAGAAGATGAACATGCGCGAGATCACGATCGCCTATGGCATGACGGAGACCAGCCCAGTCAGCTTCCAAAGCGCGGTCGATGATCCGGTGGAAAAGCGGGTCGCGACGGTTGGGCGCATTCAGCCGCATTTGGAGGTGAAAATCATCGACACGGAAGGTCGTGTCGTACCGCGTGGAACCCCGGGCGAGCTATGCACGCGCGGCTATTCTGTGATGCGGGGTTATTGGAATGATCCAGAGAAAACCAGTGAGGCCATCGATGCCGCGGGTTGGATGCACACCGGCGATCTCGCAACCATCGATGCCGAAGGATATTGCGCGATCGTTGGCCGGATCAAGGATTTGGTGATTAGGGGAGGGGAGAATATCTACCCGCGGGAGGTCGAGGAATTTCTCTATCGCCATCCAAAGGTGCAAGCGGTGCAGGTGGTCGGCTTGCCCGACCCGAAATATGGCGAGGAGCTTTGTGCCTGGGTTCGGCTCAATGACGGCGAAACCGCGACCGAGGAGGAAATCCGGGAGTTCTGTCGTGGCCAGATCGCGCATCAGAAAATTCCGCGCTATATCCGCTTTGTCGATGAATTTCCCATGACGGTGACAGGGAAGATCCAAAAATTCATCATCCGTGAAAAGATGATTTCGGATCTCGGCCTCGCGACCAGCGGTGTCGAGGCAAATGATGGCGGCGGGTAAGCCGATATTTCGTCGCCGTCACGAGCGGCAACGCTCGCCTGTGCGCGATCGTTCGCCGATTATCCGCCGCGTTGGCGTCCCGCGTGATTCCTGGCGGGATGTCTACCATTTCCTCCTCGTGCGTTCGTGGGGGATGTTTTTTTTCATTGCTGTTGTGCTCTATTTCGCACTCAACGTGACGTTTGCGCTTCTTTACGTTCGCCAGCCAGGGAGCATCGCCGGTACTGCATCCGGGTCTGTTCTCGATGCGTTTTTTTTCTCGATCGAGACGATGGCAACGATCGGCTTTGGCGTCATGCACCCGGCGACGCTCTATGCTCATGTGCTGGTGTCGATCGAGGCGATGCTCGGCATTCTTTTCGTGCCGTTGGTGACAGGGCTCATCATCGCCAAATTCACGCTACCGACGGCGCGCGTCATTTTCAGCCAAAACATGGTGATCGCCCCGTTTGACGGGGTTCCGACGCTGATGTTTCGCCTGGCCAATGTCCGCGCCAATCAGATCATCGAGGCGCGGATCAATCTGACGATGATAAGGAGTGTCGTGACGGGGGAAGGCTATCGAATGCGCCGTCTGTATGATCTTCAGCTCCTTCGCAAAGCCAATCCGCAATTTGCCTTGAGCTGGACGGTGATGCATCCGATCGGGCCGGATAGCCCCTGCGCGGCGCTGACGGAGGCGGAATGGCGAGATGAAGATATCATCATTTCCGCCGTCGTGACTGGCCTGGATGCGACCACTTCGACCACGGTTCATGCCCGCCATACTTATCGCGGCAGTGATGTTTTATTTGGCCACGCGTTCGAAGATATTTTGACCTCGCCCCAGCCGGGCGAAGTGCATATCGACTATCGCCGTTTTCATGCGACCCGCCCGCTCGGCGATGTCAGCGTGACGATATAACCCGCGGCGGGGTAATCGGCCGCGGCGGATGGACGAACTTCGGCCAAGCATGGCGCGAAAATCGTCGCATCGCCTTTTCAGCTTTCGTTAATGGCCGAGGGCCTGGACAATTTCCTCGGTCATTTTCTTCGCATCGCCAAACAGCATCATGGTGTTGGGGCGGAAGAAGAGTTCGTTTTCGACGCCGGCATAGCCCGAGGCCATCGAGCGTTTGATGAAAAGCACCGTCTTCGCCTTGTCCACTTCGAGGATCGGCATGCCGTAGATCGGCGAGGAGGCGTCGGTCTTCGCCGCCGGGTTGGTGACGTCATTGGCGCCGATGATATAGGCGACGTCGGCGGTGGAAAACTCGTTGTTGATCTGTTCGAGTTCGAACACTTCGTCATAGGGCACGTTGGCTTCGGCGAGCAGCACGTTCATGTGCCCGGGCATGCGGCCGGCGACCGGGTGGATCGCGTATTTGACCTCGACGCCCTCGGCTTTCAGGAGATCGGCCATTTCGCGCAACGCATGCTGCGCTTGCGCGACCGCCATGCCGTAGCCCGGCACGATGATCACCTTGGAGGCGTTCTTCAAGATGAAAGCGGCATCCTCGGCGGCGCCGCTTTTGACGGTGCGGTCGCCGATCCCGGCGCCGGCCGGGCCGGCGGCGCTGGAATCGGTCCCGAACCCGCCGAGCAGCACGTTGATGATGCTGCGGTTCATGCCCTTGCACATGATGTAGGAAAGAATGGCGCCGGAGGAGCCGACGAGGGCGCCGGTGATGATCAGCGCGAGATTCTGGATGGTAAAGCCAATCCCCGACGCCGCCCAGCCGGAATAGGAGTTCAGCATCGAGACGATCACCGGCATGTCGGCGCCGCCGATCGGAATGATGAGCAGAAACCCGAGCAGGAAGGCGAGC